>CANRMT010000116.1 GCA_947631815.1 uncultured Eisenbergiella sp. | reverse complement strand
GCGAATGGGAGGAAAAGGTTTGGAGCTGGGCAGAGCGTTTACGATATTGGGCATAGGGGCGGACGCGCAGGAGGACGCGGTCCGGGACGCCTACCGGCAGAGGCTTAGGCAGACGAATCCGGAGGACGATCCGGAGGGGTTCAAGCAGCTGCGGGAAGCGTATGAGACCGCGCTGGACGGCCTGCGCAGAGGGCAGGAGGAACAGCAGGAGGATGATTCCCCGTCCGGGCGCTTCCTGGGACGGATCGCCGCGCTCTATGCGTCCCTTTCCGGACGGCAGGACGAGGAAGCGTGGCGGGAGGTCTTCCGGGACCCGGCGTTTCTGGATCTGGAGGAGGAGGAAAACTGCCGCCGGAAGCTGATCGGTTTTTTGACGGACCACCATTATCTCCCCACGCAGATCTGGCGCCTCCTGGGGGAAAAGCTGGAGCTGTCCGGGGAAAGACAGCGGCTGTATGAAAGCTTTCCGAAGGATTTCATCGATTTCCTGGCGCGCAAGGCGGAGCAGGGCGAGGATTTCGAATTCGAACAGCTGGAGGGAGAGGACGATGCCGATCTGGACGGCTGGATCTTTCTGTTTTCCAAAGCGGGACGCGAAGAGAGCGAACAGGATTACGGCGCCATGGAGCAGACCGTCCGGCAGGCGGAACAGAAGGATATCCGGCATCCCGGCCTGACCATGATGAAGGCCAGACTGCTGCGGCGGCAGGGAGACGGCGAAGCGGGCGACGCTCTGGTGGAGGAGCTGCTGGCGGGGCCGTATGCGGAGGCGACAAACGTCCGCTATCAGGCCGCGGAATATTTCTGGGAGAGCGGCCGGAGGGAAAGGGCCGCCAGACTCTATGAGGCGATCCGGCAGGAGGAACGCCGCCATTATATGGCAAACAAGCGCCTGGCCAGCTGGTATCTGGAGCAGGAGCGCTATGAAGAGGCGAAAAGCTGCGTCAACGTCCTGCTGGCCTATCGGCTGAATGAAGAGGGCGAGGAGCTGGTGGAGCAGATCAACGCGGGGCTGGAGCGCCGTCTGACGGAACAGCTGGCAGAGCACCCGGAAGATCTGAAGCTCCGCATGGATCTCGGCTGGTGTTATCTGCAGAGCGACCGTGCCGGGGAGGTCCTGACGCTGATGGAGGGCGTGACGCCGGACGCGGATCAGGAAAAGGATTTCTGCAACCTGATGGGAAAGGCCCGGTTTTATTCGCAGCAATATGAAGCGGCCAGGCCGATCCTTCAGCGCTGGGCGGAGCTGCTGCGCCTGCAGCTGCCGGACGACGCGCAGGCTCAGGAAGAGGATCTGGAAAGGATCGCGGCCGCCCATTCCATGCTGTCTCTGATAGACGAGGAACGGGCGAGGACGCTGTCGGGGGAGGAGCGGGACGCCGCCCTTGAGAGCGCTCTCGCGGAGCTGGACGCCGCGAAGGAGGCCAGTTACCGTCCGAATCAGGACTATGCGCGGGCACAGATCTTTTTTCAATGGGGAAAATACGTACAGTGCGAGCAGATCTGCGAGGAGCTCAGGAGCCGGTATCCGGACCTTTACGCCGCGCTGAGCCTGCATCAGCAGGCGGCGGCCAAGGCATACGACGTGGTCGCGGTGATCAGCGATTATTATCAGCTGCGCCAGATAGATCCGGAGTTTGCGCCCGCCTGGGAGCTGGCGGCCGAGGTATTCTGCCAGCTGAAGCGATGGGAGGACCTGGACACTCTTCTGCGCGAGGCTGAGGAAAGCGGGACGTCCAGCGCCAGACTGGACAAATACCGCTTTTACCGGAGGGCGGACGCGGCGGAGAAGAAGAGCGAGCTGACCGCGGCGCTGGAGGACGCCGCCCGGGTCGAGGAGCGCTGGGACGAGGAGGACTGGAGCGATACGGAAAAGGCCGATTTCCTGGCGGAACGGGCGCGCAATTACTGGCGGATCGAGGAATACGGGCAGGCCATCGCGCACATTGACAGAGCGCTCGCCCTTTCCGACGGAAACAAAACGCATCTCTACATCAAGGCATGTGTGCGCAAGGACCAGAAGCAGTACGAGCAGGCCCTCTCGCTGTATCTGGAATGCCGGGACGATTACGACGAGACGCCGCATTTTTATGCCAATGTGGGGGAGTGCTATTACCGTCTGGGCCGGGGAGCGGAGGCGCTTCCCTATCTCCGGGAGGCGGCGGCCAGAAAAAAGGACAACGCCGCCGTCTGCAGCTGGATCGTCCGCATCCTGAAGGGCGAGATGGAAAAGAGCGGCAGCCGGGAGCCGCTGGAGGAGGCCCTGAAATATGCGGAGCAGATGATCGAATACTGGCCGGAATCCTATTTTTACATAGAAAGAGGTCTTTTGTATGTGACGGCCGGAAACTACGAGGCGGCCGCGGAGGATTTTGAGAAGGCGGCGGAGGCGGAGCCCTCGGATCCTTATGCGCACAGCAATCTGGCCCGGGTCCGTCTCGCGCAGGGACGCCCGGAGGATGCGCTGGAGCACGCGCTCCTGGCCGTGAAAAATATGGAAAATGCGCCGTCCAGCTATCACTACGATATGCTGGTGCGTGTTTACCGGCAACTGCACCGTTACGAGGACGCGCTGCAAACAGCTTTGGAAAGCTGGAAACGGTTTCCCGCGGAAAACGGACCGGACGCCGTCTGCGATCTGTACTGTATGCTCGGGCGCTGGCAGGAAGCGCTGGAGTTCATCGACCGGTATTTCCTGAAGGGCCGCGGGGACGGCCGGGGAGGCGGGACGAAGCCGGAGAAAGCGGGGAAGAGACGGGCGAGGGACTGGAAGATCGTGGATGTTTACACGAAGATGGGATACTTCGACCAGGCGCTCACCTATATCAGGGCGCATTATAAAAAGGACGGCTTCGGAGACGAAAAGACCGCCGAGAGGATCGCGGATATATACTGGTATCAGGGCAGACTGAAGCGCGCGGCAGCCGAGCTGCGGCGGCTGATGGCGGGCTGTCCCAGGGACAGCGGGGATTTCCCCAAGCTGTGCCGGAAAGCGGCGAACCTCTCTTTTTTCCGCGGGAAAAGGGCGGAAGCCGCCGCCCGCGCGAAGGAAGTGCTCGCCTGGTATCGGGAGCGCGGCAGGATCGAAAAGCGGCAGGGCGCGCCCGGCTTCCAGCCGCTGGATCTGTTCGGCCTGGGCGAGCTGCTGCTCTGTGCCGGGGAAACGCAGATGGTATATGACATTGCGGCGGAGATGCGGCGCGGTCCCAAATGTCTGTCCTGCGATCACGGTTTCTGCACGGATGCCGACGAGCTGGAAGCGGGCATACATACGGCGCAGAAGGAATACGCGGCGGCCGCCGCGGTCTATGAGCGGATCCTGGCGGAAAACCCGCTGGACGCGGACGTCCGCGCGAAGCTGGCGCTGGTCAGAAAGCTGGAGAAGAAAAGGAAAAAGTGAGGAGCGGTTTTTATGATGATCGGCATCGATCTGGGAACGACCAACAGCCTGGCGGCTTATTTCACGCCGGAGGGGCCAAAGATCATTCCCAACAGGCTGGGACAGCCGCTGACGCCTTCCGTGGTCAGCGTGGATGAGGAAGGCTGCGTATATGTGGGGGAAACGGCGAAGGAACGGCGGATCCTCTATCCGGACACGGTGGCCGCCGCCTTCAAGCGGAGCATGGGCAGCGACCGGGAATATGTGCTGAGCGGGAAAAAATTCCGCGCGGAGGAGCTTTCTTCTTTCGTGCTGCGCGCCCTGAAGGAGGACGCGGAGCATTTTCTGGGAGAGGAAGTGACGGAGGCGGTGATCTCCGTGCCTGCCTATTTCGACGACAGACGCCGCAAGGCCACCAAGCGCGCCGGGGAGCTGGCGGGGCTTAAGGTGGAGCGCATCATCAGCGAGCCTACGGCTGCGGCCATCGCCTACGGCCTGTATGAGCGGAAAAAGAACACGCGGTTTTTGGTCTTCGACCTGGGCGGCGGCACATTTGACGTTTCCATCCTGGAGCTGTACGAAAACATCCTGGAGGTGCGGGCGGTGGCCGGGGACAACTATCTGGGCGGCGAGGATTTCACCCAGACGCTTCTGAAGCTGTTCCTGAAAAAATGCGGCATGAAGCCGGAGGATATGAGCAGGCGGGACGAGGTGCGCTTTTACAACGAGGCGGAGCGCGCCAAGCGGCTGTTCAATGAGAATGGGGAAGTGACGCTTTCCTGCCGTCTGGGAGAGGGAGAGGACAGGGAGGAAAAGACCGCCGTCATCTCGTATCGGGAGTATGCCAGGGAGTGCGAGCCGCTGCTGGAAAAGATCCGCCAGCCCGTGAAGCGCAGCCTTTCCGACGCCCGGCTGAAGCTGGCGGACATCGATGTGGTGGTGCTCATCGGCGGCGCCACCAGGCTGCAGATCGTGCGCGATTTTATCATCAAGCTGTTCCGCAAGTTCCCGGATGCCAACGTCAACCCCGATGAGGCCGTGGCCCTGGGGGCGGCGGTCCAGGCGGCCATGAAGGAGCGCCGGGACGAGGTGCGCGAGGTCATCCTCACGGATGTCTGCTCGTTCACGCTGGGGACGGACGTGGCGGTGGATCTGGGGCACGGCATCCGCGAACCGGGCCATTTCTGCCCGATCATCGAGCGCAATACCGTGATCCCGGCCAGCAGGACGGAGCGCTTTTACACGGCATACGACGGGCAGAGCAGGATCCGCGTCCAGGTGCTCCAGGGCGAGAGCCGGTTTTCGCAGAACAACCTCTGTCTGGGAGAGCTGGAGGTGGAGGTGCCGGAGGGCCCTGCCGGGCGGGAGGGCGTGGACGTCACCTATACCTACGATATCAATTCCATCCTGGAGGTGGAGGTGACGGTGCTCTCTACGGGAGAGACGAAAAAGGCGATCATCAAAGGGGCGGACAATCAGATGACGGACGCCCAGGTCGCGGCCCGGATGGAGGAGCTGGCCTATCTGAAGATCCAGCCCAGGGACCGGGAGGAAAACCGTCTCGTGCTGCTCAAGGCGGAACGGGTCTACGAGGAGCTGCTGGGCGACGAGCGCCGGATGCTGGAATATCAGATCCAGCGGTTCGAGGAGGCCCTGAAAAGCAATGACCGCGACCGCATCCGTGCGGAGCGGGAGGCCCTGCAGGCGCAGATCGAGGACATCTGGTGAAGCGGCCGCATGGTCCGGCGCGCCGGGCGCGTTTCGGCACCGGCCCACGAAAGATGTATATTTCTGACTCGGCATGTACATTTTTGTATAGCATTATGCAGATTCTTATGTTATAATATGGAAATAGAAAGCGCGCCTGCCCGGGCGCGGAACATACCAAATAAGTTCAAAGGGGGAACTGGCCTATGGCGAAATGGGTATATTTATTCAAAGAAGGCAATGCGGACATGCGCAACCTTCTGGGCGGCAAAGGTGCGAACCTGGCGGAGATGACCAATCTGGGTCTGCCGGTCCCGCACGGTTTTACCGTGACGACAGAAGCCTGCACGGATTATTACAACAACGGCAGGACGATCTCCGAGGAGATCCAGGCGCAGATCTATGACGCGCTGGCGATCCTGGAGGAGCAGCAGGGCAAGAAATTCGGAGATACGGAGAATCCGCTCCTGGTATCCGTGCGCAGCGGCGCGAGGGCATCCATGCCCGGCATGATGGACACGATCCTCAATCTGGGCCTGACCGATATCTCGGTGGAGGGCTTCGCGAGGAAGTCCGGCAATCCCCGGTTCGCGTACGATTCCTACCGCAGATTCATTCAGATGTTCTCCGATGTTGTCATGGAGGTCCCCAAATCCCTTTTTGAGCGGGTACTGGACGAGATCAAGGCCGGCAAGGGCGTTCATTTTGACACCGAGCTGACGGCGGATGACCTGAAAGAGGTGATCGTCCGCTTCAAGAAGATCTATAAGGATAAGATGGGCGAGGAGTTCCCGCAGGAGCCCCGCGTACAGCTGATGGAAGCCGTGAAGGCGGTGTTCCGCTCCTGGGACAACGAGAGAGCCATCGTTTACCGCAGGATGAACGATATCCCCGGCGACTGGGGCACCGCGGTCAATGTACAGGCTATGGTATTCGGCAATATGGGCGACACCTCCGGTACGGGCGTCGCGTTCACCCGCAATCCTTCTACGGGCGCGAAGGGCATTTACGGGGAATATCTGATCAATGCACAGGGCGAGGATGTGGTTGCAGGGATCCGCACGCCTCAGCCCATCACCCGGCTGGAGCAGGATCTGCCGGAGTGCTACAAGCAGTTCATGAACATCGCGAACACGCTGGAGAATCACTACAGAGACATGCAGGATATGGAGTTCACCATCGAGGACGGCAAGCTCTACTTCCTGCAGACGAGAAACGGCAAGCGCACCGCGCCCGCCGCTCTGCAGATCGCCTGCGATCTGGTGGATGAGGGCATGATCACGCCGCAGGAGGCGGTGACCCGCATCGAGGCCAAGTCGCTGGACCAGCTGCTGCATCCTACCTTTGACCCGGATGCGCTGAAGGCCGGCACCGTGATCGGACAGGCCCTTCCCGCGTCTCCCGGCGCAGCCGCCGGTAAGGTATACTTCACCGCGGAGGATGCGAAGGAAGCGCATGAGAGAGGCGAGAGAGTCGTTCTGGTGCGTCTGGAGACTTCCCCCGAGGATATCGAAGGCATGCACGCGGCGGAAGGCATCCTGACCGTGCGCGGCGGCATGACCTCCCACGCGGCGGTGGTAGCCCGCGGCATGGGCACGGCCTGCATTTCCGGCTGCGGCGATATCGTGATCGACGAGGAAGCGAAGTTCTTCACGCTGGGCGGCAAGACCTATCATGAAGGCGATTATATTTCCCTGGACGGCTCCACCGGCAAGATCTATGACGGCGACATCCGCACCGAGGAAGCGTCCATCAGCGGCAACTTCGGCCGGATCATGGAGTGGGCGGACTCCTTCCGCACGCTGCGCGTCCGCACCAATGCCGATACGCCGGAGGACGCGGCCAACGCCGTGAAGCTGGGCGCGGAGGGCATCGGCCTCTGCCGTACCGAGCACATGTTCTTCGAGCCGGAGCGCATTCCGAAGATCCGCAAGATGATCCTGAGCAAGACCGTGGAAGCCAGAGAGGAAGCGCTGGAAGAGCTGATCCCGTTCCAGAAGGGCGACTTCAAGAAGATCTACGAAGTCATGGAAGGCAGGCCGGTCACCATCCGGTTCCTGGATCCTCCGCTGCATGAGTTCGTGCCCACCGAGGAGAAGGAGATGGAAGAGCTGGCGAAGGATATGGGCATCTCCCTCGCGGAGGTGAAGGCGACCTGCGACGATCTGCACGAGTTCAACCCGATGATGGGCCACCGCGGCTGCCGTCTGTCCGTCACCTATCCCGAGATCGCCCGGATGCAGACCAGAGCTGTCATCGAAGCGGCCATCGAGGTGAAGGAAGAAAAGGGCTTTGACATCGTTCCCGAGATCATGGTCCCGCTGGTAGGCGACAAGAAGGAGCTGCAGTTCGTCAAGAAGGTGATCGTGGAGACCGCCGAGAAGGTGAAGGCCGAGCGGAATTCCGATCTGACCTATCACATTGGCACCATGATCGAGATCCCGAGGGCGGCGCTTCTGGCCAACGAGATCGCCGAGGAGGCGGAGTTCTTCTCCTTCGGTACCAACGATCTGACCCAGATGACCTTCGGCTTCTCCCGCGACGACGCAGGCAAGTTCCTGGTGGACTACTATAAGAGCAAGATCTACGAGTCCGATCCGTTCGCCAAGCTGGACCAGAACGGCGTGGGACAGCTGATCGAGATGGCGGCGAAGAAGGGACGTTCCGTACGGCCCGACATCAAGCTGGGCATCTGCGGCGAGCACGGCGGCGATCCTTCGTCCGTGGAGTTCTGCCACAAGGTCGGCCTCACCTATGTGTCCTGCTCCCCGTTCCGCGTACCTATCGCGAGACTGGCAGCGGCGCAGGCGGCGATCAACAATCCGAAGAACTGAGATATCTTTTGTCGTAGGGCAA
>CANRMT010000115.1 GCA_947631815.1 uncultured Eisenbergiella sp. | reverse complement strand
TGCAGATCGCGTCCAGCGTGGACAGGCGTATCGCCTTCGCCCGGTTGTTTTTCAGAATGGACAGATTCGCCAGCGTGATATCCACCTCTCCGGCCAACTGGCCCAGCCCCTTTTTGCGCTTCGCCATCATGACGTCCAGATTGATAATGATCGACATGGCAGCCCTCCTATATGGTCAGATCGTTTTCCAGCTTGTAGCTGACCGCCATGTCGAACACCCGGGCCAGCACCTTGGAAAACAGTCCGGCGATCACGAACACCAGGATCACGATGGCCTCCGTGGGCGTCGGATACAGGATCATCCGTCCCGCCGTGAGCACAGCGATGCAGAAGCTGTAGCTGCCCATCCGCCGCAGACTGACCACATTTGCCCGGACAAAGCAGTCCTCCGCCAGCACGGAGTCAAACATCCGCCGCAGCTCCCGGACGATCAGCAGCGCCATCACGCCGGAAAGGCCGAACAGCACGATCATCGCGACCTTATGCTGGGAGAAATAGACATTGTACCGTCCGTAAAACGGGATCGTCACCGGCAGCGTCGCCGTCACGAGGATTCCCGCGTAAAACATGAAATCCAACAGGCGTTTCGTGAAAACTGTCCATCTGTCCTTCATCTTCACTCCTCCAGTGTTCTCATGAGAATCGAAAGGTGTACACCGCACCGTCCCCCTCATACGGCAAAGGCCGGAGCCTCGCCATATAAAAAAGGCCACAGCGGCGCAGGGCCCTGCGCTTTGCTGTAACCTTAAAATACTACGTGCTGGATTGAATGTCAATATATTTTTATTGATTTTCGATAAATTTTTATTGAATTGGATTTTTCCAGTCTCAATCCCCTCGGCTGCCCTCAAACATCAGCCGCCGGTTCACAAAATGGCGGATGTCCCGCTCCGCCTCCGGCATCAGGTCCAGGAACTGACAGCCGTATCCGAACGCATCGCCGGAAAGCGGTCTGCCCCAGATCACCTCCGCCTTCAGCTGGCGTCTGGCCGTGGAAAAAGCGTGATTGAACAGGACCACATCCTGCTTCTTCAGCTTCTGGCCGGAGATCACATAAATACCGCCCGCGCTGATATTGTGGATCCGGCCGACGAACGGGCCGTATTCCAGCGAAACAAACGCTACGTTCAGATCCACCCTGGCGCGCACGTCCTTCTGCTGACGCACGCCCTGACCGACGCGCAGCACACGACACCGGGCCATCCAGGGCTCCAGCATTTCCGGATAATTGTGATTTTCTCCGATCAGAAGCTCGCAGTATCCTCTTGTGACATGCCCCTCTCCGTCAAAAAAGTCCACCTGCTGCCTGCACCGCGCATCCCGGAAGCTGTCGATACTCTCAAAATACAGAAAAATATACTCTCCGACAAGGCTCACCCTGCCCCTCGACAGGATCCTCCCGTCCTCCCCGTAGACGAGACACCTTTCGCAGTTCTCCAAAACCATACTGACCGCCCCTCCTCCGAAAGTGAATATATTAACAATTTAACATAAACCTTCGGCCCCGGCAAGCGAAAATGTCGGATTTGTCCCCTTTACCCTCACCGCTCCCGTACAAAAGCGCCGCCCGCTGTCCGTGGGCATTCCTTTTCCGGACACGCTCTCGCTCGAGAAAAACGCAGCGGTGCTAAACTCGGCTTCGCCCGATGGGCTCGCCTCATTAAGCACCGGCGTTTTTCTAACGGTCCGGGAAAATGGAATGCCCACGGACAGCGGGCGGCGCTTTTGTACGGGAGCGGGGCCTACACGGGCGGCTGGGTTTCCGCGCCCTGCTTCCAGTAAATCCGCAGCTTCTTCTCGTCCAGCCCGTCCACGAAGCGCTTTTTGTAATAGAGAAAATCCTCCAGATCGATGAGGATGTGATACAGGATCGCCCCGCTGTCGAAGGCCTCCCAGTCCGAGGGAAGCTCCCGGTTCTTTCTTTCCTCCAGGACCCGCTTCAGATACGCGATCTGCTCCTTCGGATCGTTGGTCTCGACCACATAATCCTTCATGTACAGGATATAGTCCGCCACGATCTGCGCCTGCGCGGGCACGCTGCGGATCTTCTTCATCTCATAGTGCAGGTTCTGAAGGACGCCGCACTGCTGCAACCGCATCTCAAAATAGTCGATATAGTAGCCGGGATGGGAAGAAAAGGTGTTGTTCTGATAGTCGCAGGCGTCCCGTACATACTGCCGGATATCCTGATCCAGCCCCCGGAGCTCCTGCCAGACATCTCCTTTCGCATCCTGATTGGAAAGATAGGCCGCCATCTGCGTCAGGATCGACCGCATCCGCTCCTCCGTCTGTCTCATGTGACCCACCAGTTCCTTTTTGGAATTCGTATTGTCATGGAACAGGTTCAGCACGATCGCGATGGAGATCCCGATCAGCACCAGAGAAACCTCATTCGCCACGGTCGACAGATGAAAATCCATATCTCCCAGAAAATGAGCCGCGATCACGGAATTGACGGAGATCACGGCGCCCCAGCCCAGCGCCTCGCACACCACCACCAATAAAAAGATGAAAGCGCCATAGGCGATCCATTCATTTTGGATATGCGCGAAAAAGACCCAGGTCATCACGACGGTGAAAAGCAGCGTGACGATCCGGTACGCGGAGAGCTTCACCGTCTCCCATTTCGTGGAAACGACGGTCAAGAGCGTGATCGTCCCCGCCGAGATCTCATGATTCAAATGGAATTCATGCGCCAGAAAAATGGCGAAGCTGCTGCCCAGCGCGATCTTCAGCGCTTTCAGAATGATCTTTTTGCTCCTGCGGTCCATATCCCCCTCCCGCGCCTGCCGCATCCCCCTTCGGCTGCGGCCGATGTTTTACATGGTGAACTGGATCACGCAAAACGCCGCGTAGATCGCCAGAAGCGCGATCCCCTGCGCTCTGGAGAGCTTTCCCCGGACCAGAGCCGGGACCGTCATGAGCAGCATCACGGCGAACATCACCGGCAGCTCCAGCACCAGCGTGGCGTTGTGCCCGAACAGCACAGAATTCTGCGGGATCGGGAAGGGCGCCAGCGTCACGGATACGCCGCTGACCAGCACCAGATTGAACAGGTTCGCGCCGATCACATTGCCCAGGGAAAGGGCGCCGTGCCCCTTTATCAAAGAAGTGATGGCCGTGACCAGCTCCGGCAGGGAGGTCCCCAGCGCCACGAAGGTCAGGGCGATGACCGCTTCGGGTACGCCCAGCGCCTGTGCGATCAGCGTCCCGTTTTCCACCAGGAGATTGGCCCCCACCGCGATCAGCGCCGCGCCGATGACCAGAAACAGCAGATTGCTCCCCAGCGAGCCCTCTTCCTGTTCCGCTTCCGCTCCGGCCTCCTCCGGACTGTTTTTCATCTGCAGCACCGTGGTGATCATATAGATGACGAAAACGGCCAGCAGCGCCATCCCCACGGGACGGCTGAAATATCCGACGGTATAGGCCACGCCCGCGTAGAACACGGCGGTCGCGAAGAAAAACAGCACCGGCGTGCGCAGCGCCTTTTTGTTCACGGGACCGGGCCGCACCGCGATGGTGATGGCCGCGATCAGCGACGTATTGCAGATGACGGATCCGATGGCGTTGCCGTAAGCGATCTCACCGTGCCCGGTCAGCGCCGAGGTCGTGGAAACCATGACCTCCGGCAGCGTGGTCCCGATGGAGACCACCGTCGCGCCGATCAGCAGCTCCGGCAGCCGGAACCGGCGGGCGATCCCCGTCGCTCCATCCACAAACCAATCTCCGCCCTTGATCAGACAGATCAGACCCAGGCAGAACAGCAGTACAGGAACGAGCATTTTTTCTTTTCCTCCCGAAAAACATTTTATAATGAAATCCGCCGATTTTTTCAGCGTCCCATTACGAATTCCATTATACGGGGAGCTTTTTTGATATTCAATCCTTTTTTCGGGAATTTGTCCGGGGCCATGACGGGATGGCAGCGGTCACCGGACAACGGACTCCGCTTGCCCTGCTCTCCCGGCCTGGGCGGTCCAACAGACCCGTTTTTGCGTTCGGGACCGCCCGGCCCCACGGAAAGGGTGCGGGCGGTCTTATCCGCACCCCATCCGCCGGAAAAGGACATATGCTGTCTTATCCACGCCCCATCCGCCGGAAAAGGGCATGTGCTGTCTTATCCACGCCCCATCCGCCGGAAAAGGGCATGTGCTGTCTTATCCCCGCCCCGCCCTCCTGTAAAGCGCGCAGACCGTCGGCAGAAGCAGCAGGGACAGCGCGCCGTACAGCGCAAACAGCGGCTCCACCTCTCCCATGATCCGGCCTCCGATCCTGTACAGATTGAAATAGTTCACCGACGTCTGCATCTGCAGAAGCTGGTCCGGCAAAAGGCCCAGCAGCTTCGACAGCCAGGGAACGCTCAGGTTGGACAGAAAGCTGGGAAGGAAGATCATGATGAAGGGCGCCGTCACCGCGATCACCGCGGATCTCGTCCAGGCGGAAACCAGCATATTCAAAAGCAGCAGGAACATGCTCCCCAAAAAGCCGCCGAAGGACATCAGCAGATAGAGCTGTCCGTAGGTGATATTGTAAAAGCTCTTCCAGCCGACGTGCACCTGGATCTGGCAGGAAGCGCCGTCCGCCCCCAGAGCGCCCAGCACGGTGACGGAATACAGTCCCCACACGGTCCAGTACAACGCCGCCGACAGCAGGACGCCAGCCCACAGCTTGGCGGTCACCGCTTTTTTCCTGCCGTGATACGAGGTGAAAAACACCGCGTCGGCCCGATTGGAAAATTCCCCGGCGAAAATGCCCGCCGTCACAAAGCCCATCACCAGCACGAAGATCATCTGTATCGTGGGGCCGTATTCGAAAAGCTTATCCCATCCCAGATACCAGGTGTAATAAAAAGGCGTTTCCAGCTGTTCGTACCGCTCCAGCAGGAAGTCCTTTTCTTCCTCCGTGTACATATCCTTCGCCTCCGTATCCAGCCAGGTGCGCAGGGCGCGGATCCGGTTGGGATAAAAATCCGCGGCGTCCTCCGGGGAAAGGGAATCGATCTTATAATAATCGTAGCTGCGGAACTCGCCGAAGGCACGGCAGATCATCTGCCGGATATCCTGATAGTCCTGCGTCCACGAATAGGCGATATTCTGTTCCGTCACGTCCCTGGAATTGTATTCCGGCGCGGCGATGACCGCCGCATGCTTCCGGATGACCGCCGCGAGCTTTTCCTCCGTCAGCGGCCCCTCCCAGGCCAGCCGCGCTTCCCGCAGCTTCCTGACATAGCTGATCCCCTGCCTGCTCACCCCCTGTTCATCCGTATAGGACGTCCCGTAACCGTTCACCGCAAAATAACAGGTGACGCCCAGCAGGACCAGAAGCGCCAACAGCGCGATCCGGTTCCCGGTTTTGGACAGGATCTTCCTGAACTCATAGTAAAGCATCGTCATCCCCCGCTTTCTCTCCGAAATAGTACAAAAACACATCCTCCAGCGTCAGCTCCGCCTCCGCGGCGCCCTCCATGGGCGGCAGATCGGAGAGAACGCGCAGCTCGTTTCCGCCGGATCCGGCGCGGATGTTCGCCACCTTCCATTTTTTCAGGCAGGCATTGGTCCTTTCTTTTGACACCGTACAGAGCCAGGCCCGCACCGGCGTATGCTCCAGGATCTCCTCCATACTCCCCTGATGCACGATCCGGCCGTCCTTCATCAGAAAAAGCCGTTTCGCGATGTAGGACACGTCCGACACGATGTGGGTGGACAGCAGCACGATCCGCTCCTGCGACAGTTCGCTGATCAGGTTGCGGAACCGCACCCGCTCATTGGGGTCCAGCCCCGCCGTGGGTTCGTCCAGGACCAAGATCTTCGGATCGTTGAGCATGGCCTGCGCGATGCCGGCCCGCCGCTTCATGCCCCCGGAAAGCTTTTTCATTTTTCTGCGGCGCACAGAATACAGGCCGACCCGGTGCAGAAGCTCCTCCACCCGTTTTTTCGCCGCCGCCGGGCGCAGCCCCTTGATGGACGCCACATACATCAGATAGTCCTCCGCGCACAGGTCGGGATAAAATCCGAAATCCTGCGGCAGATAGCCCAGTATTTTCCGGTAGCGCATATCCATTTCAAAAATGTCCTCGCCGTCACAGGTGATCCTGCCCTCCGTGGGCACGGCCAGCGTGCACAGCATCCGCATCAGTGTGGTCTTGCCCGCGCCGTTGACGCCCAGCAGCCCGTAGACGCCGTTTTCCATCGTCACCGACACGTCGGCCACGGCCACGGTCTCCCGGAACCGCTTTGTGACATGCTCCAGTCTGAGTTGCATAGTTGACTTCCTTTCTCCTTTTCTTTTTCATGCGCGGCAGAGAGTTTCTCCGCCTTTCGCACGCGGCAGAGCGTTTCCCCTGCCCTTTATGCGCGGCAGGGACGGCTCTTTTCCTCGCAGCTTCGCAGGGCGCACTGCACCGCATAGATCAGATAAAAACAGGCCAACAAAAGGATACCGGCCCATACCGGCATGGATATCGCTTCATACAGCCCGCCGTGCAGCGTCGCGATCCGCCAGAGCGCCGTCCAGAAAAGACAGCCCGCCACCGCCGCGTACTCTGACGCAAAAAAGCGGCTGGTCAGCGTCCGGAAGCAGATACAGCCCGTCACCGTCATGGGCAGGATGAAACGGATCAGCATTTCTCCCAGCGCCGCGCGCACGCTCCAGACGGACAGCGCCATGAACAGCGTCAGCATCACCGCGTCCACCAGCCCGAAGGCATAGATCCGGGCCGCGTAAACCTGGCGCAGCGAATAATATGCGGCCCCCTCCACCTCCGTGGAACCGGAGGCGCGGTTCTTCCACAGTTCCGGGATCATCAGCACCGCGAACAGCGGTCCCAGGATGCCCATGGAACTCTGCACGAGATCGTCGAGGCCGTTCTGCGCCATCAGGCACCAGAGGCCCAGCAGCAAAACGGCCTGCCAGACCCACCAGCGCTTCCGCAGATACACCGTCTGCCCGATCAGAAATTCCGCCCGGGACAGAACAGCCTTCTGCTCCGCGTCCAGGAACGCCTGACGGGAGGCCGCCAGCGTTTCCTGCAGCCTGTCCGGGGCGGTTCTTTTGGCGGCGGCCGCGCCGTTTATAGCCTCTGCGGTGTCTGCGCTGTGTGCGCCCTCTGCAAAGTTCATGCCGTCTGCGCCGCCCGCGCTGTCCAGAAGGGTTTTGTATTCTATGAGCTTTTTCTCAAAGGTTTCCATACGCGCCTCCTTTTTGCATGATGCGCTGTCTCCCGCGCCGTTCCTTTTCATACGATGCGCTGTCCCTGCGCTGCTTCTTTTCATGCGATGCGCCGTCTCCGCACGGTCCTCTTCATACATACGATGCTCCGTCTTCGCATCGTTTTTTCCATATGATACGTTGTCTCTGCGCCGTTCCTTTTCATACGATGCGCTGCCTCCCGCGCCGTTCCTCTTCATAACGGCACGCCGCTCCTATTCTCTCAGCAGCGTGCGCAGCAGCTCCTTCGCCCGGCTCATCCGGTATTTCACCAGCGGCAGACCGATCCCCAGAAGCGGCGCGATCTCCCGCAGCTTAAGCTCCTGAAAATAATATAGGATCACCACCTCACGCAGCTCCTCCGGCAGCGCGTCCAGCGCCCGCCTCACATCCGTCCGCAAAACCGCATCCTCCGGTGCGCCGCGCGGTCCCCCTGCAATCGGCTCCTCAAAGGCGGAAAGATCCGAGGCGGCCATCTCTCTGCTCTTCGCATAATGGTCCGCGCAGAGATGCCGCGCCGTCACATACAGATACGGAAGCGCCTTTCCCATGTGCCGGTAGCCGGAAAGCGCGCCGAAAAAACGCGCAAAGGTTTCCTGCGTCAGATCCTGCGCCGCGGGAAAGTCCGGGACATGACAGCGGCAGTACCGCAGGATGTCCGGATAATATTTTCGCACGAAAGCCTCCATGGCGGCTTCGTCGCCGTTCTTCATTTTTCGGATCATCCGGGAATCCGCGTCCATGCCTGTCCTTATGTCTCCTTCGGTGGTCTCCTGACTGATATAACATTTCATAGTGGGGAAAAGACAGTGGATTTTCTTAA
>CANRMT010000114.1 GCA_947631815.1 uncultured Eisenbergiella sp. | reverse complement strand
CAAATCGCTGCAAACCGCTTAGATTCGGCGTTTGCAGCGATTCTCTGCCTATACAACTGTTAAAAACCGGATTTTAGGATACGAAGCCGGTTCTGTCAATACATATTTTACGCATTTTTGCAAAAAATAGGCACAGCAGGGAAGCAGACCGAACAGCTGGGACAGGCCGCCGGGCGCATATCGCGCCGCCCTTATGCCGGGAAGCATCAAAAATCCGCCTGCGGCCCCGCTCGGCCCGTGCCGGAAAATACGGGCTGTCTGAGCGAAGCGAGTTTCCCGTATTTTCCGGCAGTTCCGGGACGAGTGGGGATGCAGGCGGATGATGCGCCCCGGCATCGGGGGCGCGATATGCGCCCGGCGGCCTGTCCCGGCTGTTCGGTCTGCTTCCCTGCTGTATGGCAAGAGAGGGCATCCGGCGGGGCGGCGTCATATTATGAGGAAAGAGGAAACGGAAGCCGGGGCGGCGGAAAACGAGAAGGCGCGTTCGGCGGAGGGAGAGAAAGATGAGCAGTTTTGCGGTACGGACGGATCTGGCGCTGGAGGATCGGGAGCGGATCGGAGGTTCGGACGGCGAGATCCGGGGCGTCATCCTGGAAGAGGTGGAAAAGGAGGATTCCGGGATCAAGGTCACCAGGGTGAAGATCGAGACGAAAAACGGCGCAAAGCTCATGGGGAAGCCCGTGGGAACGTACATCACCCTGGAAGCGCCCGCCCTGACGGAACAGGACGAGGATTACCATCGGGAAGTGTCCGGGGAGCTGGCAAGACAGCTGAAGAGTGTGATGCCGGACGCGGAGAAGGAGCAGTCCGTGCTGGTGGTGGGGCTGGGGAACCGGGATGTGACCGCCGATTCCCTGGGCCCCAGCGTGGCGGATAATCTGTTCGTGAACCGCCATGTGGTGATGGAGTTCGGCAGGGCCGCCTACGCAAAGGGAAAGATGCACAGCATCAGCTGCATCGTTCCGGGCGTCATGGCAAAGACCGGCATGGAAAGCGCCGAGATCGTTCACGGCGTGGTGAAGGAGACGAAGCCCGATTTCCTGATCGCCGTCGACGCGCTGGCGGCGCGCAGCACCAGACGGCTGAACCGGACGATCCAGGTGTCCGATGCGGGCATTTATCCGGGGTCCGGCGTGGGCAACCATCGGAACGCGCTGACAAAGGAATCCCTGGGTGTGCCCGTGATCGCCATCGGCGTTCCCACGGTGGTGGACGCGGCGACGATCGTCGGGGATGCCCTGGAGCGGATGGAAAAGGAGAGCGGGCTGAAGCTCATCGCGGCCAGGGAACATCCGCAGGCCGTGTCGGAGCTGAACAATATGTACGTGACCAGCAAGGATATCGATGAAACGATCAAAAGGCTGAGCTTCACCGTTTCGGAGGGGATCAATATCGCGCTGAACATGGAATAGGCTAGAGAAACAGAGCAGCGGAACAGAACAGCGGTATAAGGCGGTGGAGCAGAACAGCAGCATAAAGCGGAGGAACAGGGCGCGAAACAGAACAGCGGCATAAAGTGGAGGGCAGAGCAAAGGGATAGAGCGCCGGACGCGGGACGGTCTGTCCGCCGTGGCATATTCGTCCGGTGCGGCCGCATATATTTTCCCATGGGAAAATGGGACAGCGTCAGAAAAACCGGATACAGGGCCGCAGCGGCCGTGCTGGCTGTATGTGCGGTCTGCCTGGCGGTGAGGAACGGCGGGGAGGAAGGGCCGCTGGAGCTTTTGACAAAGCAGGCGGAGAACGAAATGATTTCCTTCTGGAATCCCGCATTTTCCTTTGCCGGAGGGGCCGCCCGGACGGGCGTGTGGCCGACGACTTTTCCGGTCCTGCGGTTTTTCGGACGGGAGCAGCGGATCCGGCTGCAGGAGGAGAGCCCGGATACCTGCGAGGAGATCATCCGGGCGGAGGGCCGGGATGAATACGCGGACAGCCTTTCCGCCCAGGAGACGCTGACGCCAGGGCGTTCCGACGGACGGGTCAGCACGGACGACGGGCTGGCGGCGCTGGTCCGGATGGAAAACGGCGTCGGCGCGGGGCAGGGCGGGACAGCAGGAAACGGCGGAAAGGACGCGAATCTGGTCGGAATGGGAGAAAACAGCGGAGGGAACGCGGGTTCGGCCGGAATGGGAGGAAGCGGCGGAGGGAACGCGGATCCGGCCGGAATAGGAGAAAACGGCGGAGAGGACGTGGCCAGGAGCGGGACGGCAGGATATGACGGAACAGGCTGGACCGGACTGGACGGGAACGGCCCGGCAGGGACCGGTCAGGGCGCAGGAGAGGGCGTTCCGGCCAGCCCGAAGCAGGAGGTCTATCAGTGGGAATATTATGAGAAATACGACGATCTCGTGAAGGAATTCTATGCGGTGGACGCTTCCACGGCCATCGATGAGAGCCAGCTGAACCTGAAGGAATTGCTGGGCAGGGATCTGTCCGTGGAAAAGCGGGACGGCGGCGATCCCCAGATCCTGATCTATCACACGCATTCCCAGGAGGCCTTTGCCGATTCCGTTCCCGGAGATGAGACCACCACGATCATGGGCGTCGGAGAGGTGCTGGCGCAGATCCTGCGGGAGCAGTACGGCTACAGCGTGCTGCATCATCTGGGGAAATACGACGTGGAGGATCGGGACTATGCCTATAACAATTCCCTGCCGGAGCTGGAAGCCCTTCTCGCCGAGAATCCCGGCATCGAGGTGGTCATCGACCTGCACCGGGACGAGGTGGACGCGGACCGGCGTCTGGTGACCCAGATCGACGGACGTCCCACCGCCATGTTCATGTTCTTCAACGGGCTGTCGCGCACGAGAAAGCACGGGGACATCGATTATCTGCCCAACGAAAACCTCGCGGACAATCTGGCTTTTTCCTTTCAGATGCAGGTGCTGTGCAATGAGTATTATCCCGGCCTGACCCGGCGGATCTATCTGAAGGGCTACCGCTACAACATGCATCTGAAGCCCCGGTATCTCCTGATCGAGATGGGAGCACAGAACAATACATACGAGGAGTGCTATAACGCCTGCATCCCCCTGGCCCGGATGCTGGATCTGGAGCTGTCGGGAGCGGATTTCGGATATGACGGTTGACCGGCGGCAAAGGCTTTGCTATACTGTTTTGTGAAAAACAGGAGGAAGCGATGGCCAACATAAATCGGAAAAACATCAGAAATTTCTGTATCATCGCCCATATCGATCACGGAAAATCGACTTTGGCGGATCGGATCATAGAGAAGACGGGACTTCTGACCAGCCGGGAGATGCAGGAGCAGGTCCTGGACAATATGGAGTTGGAGCGGGAGCGGGGGATCACCATCAAGGCCCAGGCCGTGCGCGCCATTTACCGGGCGAAGAACGGGGAGGAGTACATTTTCAACCTGATCGACACGCCGGGACACGTGGATTTCAACTATGAGGTCAGCCGTTCCCTGGCGGCCTGCGACGGGGCCGTTCTGGTGGTGGACGCGGCACAGGGCATCGAGGCCCAGACGCTGGCCAACGTCTATCTGGCGCTAGATCACGATCTGGAAGTGTTTCCGGTGATCAACAAGATCGACCTGCCCAGCGCGGAGCCGGAGCGGGTGAAGGAGGAGATCGAGGACGTGATCGGGCTGGAGGCCCGGGACGCGCCGCTGATCTCCGCGAAAAACGGCATTAACATCGAAGAAGTGCTGGAGCAGATCGTCGCGAAGATCCCCGCGCCCGGCGGCAGCGAGGACGATCCGCTGCAGGCGCTGATCTTTGACTCCGTATACGATCCCTACAGGGGCGTCATCGTTTTCTTCCGCGTGATGAACGGGCGTGTCCGCAAGGGCACGCGGGTGAAGATGATGGCGACCGGAGCCGTGTTTGAAACGGTGGAGGTGGGCTATTTCGGCGCGGGGCAGTTCATTCCCTGCGAGGAGCTCTCCGCCGGGATGGTGGGCTATCTGACCGCTTCCATCAAGAACGTGAAGGACACCCGGGTAGGGGATACCGTCACCGACGCGGACAGGCCCTGTGAAAAGCCGCTGCCCGGATACAAAAAGGTCAATCCCATGGTCTACTGTGGCATGTATCCCGCGGACGGTGCCAAGTATCCGGACCTTCGGGACGCGCTGGAAAAGCTGCAGCTCAACGACGCTTCTTTATTCTACGAGCCGGAGACCTCCGTCGCTCTGGGCTTCGGGTTCCGATGCGGCTTCCTGGGGCTGCTGCATCTGGAGATCATTCAGGAGCGGCTGGAGCGGGAATACAACCTGGATCTGGTGACGACGGCGCCCAGCGTGGTCTACCGTGTGTATAAGACGGACGGCCAGATGATCGAACTGACCAATCCGTCCAACCTGCCGGATCCCTCCGCCATCGATTATATGGAGGAGCCTGTGGTCAGCGCGGAGATCATGGTCACGACGGAATATATCGGCTCCATCATGGAGCTGTGTCAGGAACGGCGCGGCCGCTACCTGGGCATGGAATATATGGAAGAGACCCGCGCGCTGCTCAGATATGAGCTCCCGCTGAACGAGATCATTTATGACTTTTTTGACGCGCTCAAATCCCGGTCCAGGGGCTATGCGTCCTTTGACTACGAGCTGAAGGGATATGAGCGGGCGGAGCTGGTCAAGCTGGACATCCTGATCAACCGGGAAGAGGTGGACGCGCTTTCCTTTATCGTCCACAAGGACAACGCCTATGAAAGAGGAAGAAAGATGTGCGAGAAACTCAAGGATGAGATCCCCCGCCATCTGTTCGAGATTCCCATTCAGGCGGCAGTGGGCGGCAGGATCATCGCGCGGGAGACGGTGAAGGCCATGCGCAAGGACGTGCTGGCGAAGTGCTACGGCGGCGATATCACACGGAAGAAGAAGCTGCTGGAAAAGCAGAAAGAGGGCAAGAAACGGATGCGCCAGATCGGCAGCGTGGAGGTGCCGCAGAAGGCGTTCATGAGTGTGCTGAAGCTGGACGACAAATGATGAAAGAAAACGGACACCCGGCGGCAGGCGGAAGCCGGCCGCTGGGTCTTTATATCCATATCCCTTTTTGTGTGCGGAAATGCTTATACTGCGATTTCCTTTCCGGACCGGCGCCGCAGGAACGGATCGACCGCTATGTGAAAGCCCTGGAGGGTCAGATCGCGGCCGAGGCGGAGCTTTACGCGCCGTACGAGGTGCAGACGGTGTTTTTCGGCGGAGGGACGCCGTCCCTGCTGTCGGAGGATCAGATCGGCGCGCTGATGGAGCGGATCCGCCGGTGCTACAGGCTCTGCGAAGGACCGGAGATCACCCTGGAGAGCAATCCCGGGACGCTGGATCCCGGCCGTCTGCGCGGATACCGCAGGGCGGGCATCAACCGTCTGAGCATGGGACTGCAGTCGGCGGACGACAGAGAACTGAAGCTGCTGGGACGTATCCATACCTATGCGGATTTCCTGGACAACTATGCGGCGGCCAGAAAGGCGGGATTTTCGAACATCAATGTGGATCTGATGTCCGCCCTCCCGGGACAGACGGCGCGGGAGTGGGAGGAGACCCTGACCCGGACGGCCCGTCTGGGGCCAGAGCATATTTCCGCATACAGCCTGATCGTGGAGGAGGGGACTCCCTTTTATGAAAGGTACGGGGAAACGGAGGTGGTGCCGGAGGAGGAAGAACGGCTGATGTATGCGCGCACCGGGAAGATCCTGGAGCGGTACGGCTACCGGCGCTACGAGATCTCCAACTATGCGAAGCCGGGATATGCCTGTCGGCATAACATCGGATACTGGAGGCGGACGGAATACGCGGGGTTCGGTCTGGGCAGCGCTTCTCTGGCGGGCAATGTGCGCTGGAAGGTGACGGACGATCTGGAGCGGTATCTGTCCTGTGCGGCGTCCGGGACGGCGGCTGCGGAGAGCGGTGCCTCGGCGGATATTGCTGCCGCTGCGGCGGGCGTCGGCGCGGCGGGCACTGCGTTCACCGCGGAGAGCGGTGTCAAGGCAGGCACTGCGGCCATCGCGGGGAACGGTGTCGCGGCACCGGGAGGTGCGGAAGGGGCTGCAGGAAGAAAGGCGCCGCGTCCGGAGTGGCGGGAAGAGGTACATGCCCTGTCCGTATCGGAGCAGATGGAGGAATTCCTGTTCCTGGGACTGCGGATGACGGAGGGAGTCCGTCTTTCCGATTTCAGGAGGCAGTTCGGCGCCGGGCTTCGGGAGGTTTACGGCCCTGTGCTGGACAGACTGGAGGAACAGGGACTTCTTGTTTTTTACGAGGACGGCAGACGGATGAAGCTCACGGCCAGGGGAACGGACCTGAGCAACTACGTGCTGGCACAGTTTCTGCTGGACGGGGAAGCCTGAGCCGGACGCGGCAGCCTGGGAAGGAGGTCCGCAGCATCCGGTTCGGGCTGAGGAGAGCGGCCCGGAGCGCATGGCCCGCGGGAGGCGGAACCGGGCCAAATGGGGACAGATGGAAAGGCACCCGAAAAAAGTCCGTTACATAGAATATACCAAACGGACGGCGCCGGAGAAGTTTTCCGGCGGGGGAGCGGTGCTTGACTACCTTTTTACAGCCCCTGTCGAAAGAGGAGGAGAGCCTTTGCATACAGGCGTTACAGGACGAAGACGCCGGAAGAAAAAGCGAGGCGAAACGGCTTCTGATCGAGCGGAATCTTCGGCTGGTAGCGCATATCGCCCATAAATACGCCGGTTCGGAGGAAAGCATGGAGGACCTGATCTCCATCGGATGTATTGGGCTGATCAAGGCGGTGGATTCTTTTGATCCCTCCAGAAACAACCGCCTGGCCGCTTATGCGGCGCGCTGTATCGATAATGCTATCCTCTCACAGATGCGTTTATGGTTCCAAACCAATCTCCCCAGAGCAGAAAAGAACCAAAATGGCGTATTCTGGTACAGGTTTCCGAGAATATATACATCCTTTGTTCCACTTCGGACGGCTATGTGAGGTATGCACCAATGTATATCCGTAGTTTCAGACTGATAGCACTTCGAAAGCTCTTGGAAGCACAGTTGATCAATCAGCAGTAACCTCATAAAGATATAGGAAAAAGCAGGTGTTCAAATCTTAGCGGATTTGTTCACCTGCTTTCTCTATGGATGTGGATTTGATAACCGCATCCAGTAACTGTACCTTCTGTTCGGAGGGACAATTCAGTTTTTTAATGTGCTGATTGACCAAGCTTGCGTGGACATTGGCAACACGCTCTGCCAGTTCATGCTTGCCTTCTTCAGTTTTTGGGTAATGGACAATTACATTGATTGGAGCACTCTTTCTTGCGATACCACGCACCTCCCTCGGTATTTCAGTCTATGAGAGAGAAGTTGTCCGCTATGCCTTACGGTGTGCGGCCGCTTTTTCTAAAACAAGAACTTCATTCAAATACGGGATAATCATTGCTGCGAAAGCATATAATATGATTACAGAATAGAAAAATGCAACAAGTCACAAAAATCTATTCTAAAAAGCGGATGATAGATTGATTTTTGAATTCTGTCCGGATATAATAGAATAGAAAAATGCAACAAGTTGCAAAAATCCTTCGCAAGGGGCTTGGAGATGGAGATTCGAAGAGATTTTTATTTGAATAAGCTGATAAAAAGAAAAAACAATGGATTGATTAAGGTCATTACCGGTATTCGTCGATGCGGCAAATCCTATTTACTGAATCATCTGTTTTATCATCATTTACTGGAAAGCGGAGTGGACGCTGACCACATTATCCGTTTTGCCTTTGATTCAGCAGACGATCTTTATCTGATTGGCGAAAGCCTGATCCAGATGGAAAAGGAAAAGCGTGGAGTTGACCCTGAAAAGTTCATGGCATATATCCGCTCCAAAGTTGCAGAGGAAGGAATGTATTATCTGCTTCTTGATGAGATTCAGATGTTGGATTGTTTTGAAGCTGTTCTGAATGGTTATCTTCATAAAGATCATATGGATGTATTTGTGACCGGAAGTAACGCAAAACTTCTGTCCAAAGACATTGCCACCGAGTTCGCCGGTCGCGGCGACGAGGTTCATATGTATCCCCTGAGCTTTGCCGAGTTTATGACCGCTTACAACGGTGATAAGTACATGGGATTATCTGAATATATGCTGTATGGCGGTATCCCTCTGGTTGTTCTTCGTGAGG
>CANRMT010000113.1 GCA_947631815.1 uncultured Eisenbergiella sp. | reverse complement strand
CTAGATAATCATGCCCTGAAATACCATTAGAGAACATATTCTTTTTTTCATCATATAATTCAAACCCTTCGCTTTGACTACTTGTAAATCCATCTTTTACCACATCACGTTCATAATCCGAAAGTTCTTCTAAATTAGCTAAATCTACATCACCCCATTGGACCATTAACAACATACTATCTGCACGATAATATGTGTTATTTCCAGAAGTATTTTTGTTTTCTGCCCAACTCTCTGGAACTTTATACGATATATTTTCTATAGCTTCTTCGACATAATTTTCATTGTTTTCTTCAACAGAAATGTTCGTTTCTAAAATAGTAGTAGTTTCTTCCGCAATATCTTCCGATTCACGTTCTACTTCTGTTGTGCTATCTTCATCTTGCTTAGAATTGGATATCGATACGGTTTCAGAATTCTCCGCAACATTTTTATTATCACTCCCATTGTTCCCAACCGCAACGGCCGCAATTAGGACCACGGCGATCACGAGAACTATAATAACGCCCTTCCTACTCTTTTTCTTTTTGCCATTTTTATCATTGTTCTTTCTGTATTTAGATGAATAGTCTTCTTTGGGCTGAGCTTTATTCTCAGTCACATGGTGTCCTTCAACCGGACATCCGCAATTTGGGCAAACCTTTGCCTTATCGCTGATTTCTTTGCCGCATTCTGGGCATTTGATCAGTGCCATCTCCTCATCCTCCGTATCTTATGAGGTCCCTCAACTTATATATGAACCTCGATCGAATAAACACGACCCAATCCGCACATTTTATTTATGTACGTTTGTATGGTTCGTATTATCGTAATTATTATACGCTTTTAAGAATTATATTGCAACGATATTTTTTAGTATAATTAACGATAATTTTTAATAGCGGTGATCGTAATGATAAATGTACTGCAAAGAATCGTTGAATTGAGAGAAGAACGTCACTGGACGGAATATCAGCTTGCCGAGAAATCAGGCCTGACCCAATCCACTATTTCATCCTGGTACAGGAAAAATATGCTTCCTACGATCCCTTCACTGATCAAAATATGTGACGCTTTTGGAATATCCCTGTCGCAGTTCTTTTTAGAAGATCAGCGGCAGGCCATACTTTTAAATGAGCGGGAGCTTTCTCTGTTAAAAAACACCTCAAAGCTGACCGCACAGCAATATGACGCTTTACTGCATTTCCTTGAAACGATATAGGATAAACGCCCTCCCGGAAAGCGCAAAAACGGAGCCGCCATGCCCACCGGGCCGGACCGCTCCGCTTCTTATCTTCACAGAATATCACCTGTCAGTCGATCTCCTGATCCTTGATGTACTCCATCACGTCCCCGACGGTCTGGAGCTTCTCCAGATCCTCGGACGGGATCTCGATCCCATACTCCTCTTCAAACGCCATCACCAGCTCGAACAGATCCAGCGAATCCGCCTGAAGGTCATCCTTGAATGAGGTTTCCTCCGTAATTTCCACATCATCCAGGTTCAACTGCTCCCGAATAATATCCGCGATTTTCTCCAACATAGCACACGTTCTCCTTATAACGCCTCATCACAGGGCTGTTTTCAAGGAAAGTATAGTATCTGCGGGAACCGTTGTCAACCACTTTCCGTAAAATGGGCGGGCAATCGCTCCGTAAGCCGCGTCGGCGGCCGCGCGGCGGCTGCAGGACCCCTTCCGCACACAAATAAATCGCAGAAATCCCGCTTTTTCCTCTTGCGCAATGCAGTCTTTTCGAGTAGAATAGAGAATGCCTCGAGGGAATAGACATCCCCGAGGGCATTCCCTTTTTTTGGAGAAGTACCCAAGTGGCTGAAGGGTCCGGCTTCGAACACCGGTAGGCTGTAACAGGCGCGAGGGTTCAAATCCCTCCTTCTCCGCTCACGCAAGCCCCTTTATTTGGGGGCTTGTTTTGTTCCCGTGGAGGTTTCAGAAAAGCTATGAACGCGTTCCAATTCATCTGGCAGTACATCAAGCGCCACAGATTCCAGTATGCGGCCGGTATCGTCACGCTGTTTTTCGTGGATTTCTTCAATATTTATATTCCCAGACAGACCGGCGCCATCACCGACGGCCTGACCGCCAACAGCATGGACATGCCGCAGGTTTTTCACTACCTGTTCATCATCTTCGCGCTGGGCGCCTCCCTGGCGCTGGGCCGTTTTCTCTGGCGCTATTTTCTCTTCGGCGCCGCCCGCGCCATCGAGCGGCAGCTGCGGGACGACATGTTCGCCCATCTGGAAAAGATGAGCGTGGAATATTACAACGAGCATAAGACCGGCGATCTGATGACCCGGTTCACCAGCGATCTGAACATGATCCGCATGGCCATCGGCCCCGCCGTCATCAGCGTTTTCGACGCCGTGGTCATGACCGCCATGGTGATCGGACAGATGATATTTTATGTCAACCTGAGACTCACCCTGCTGGCCGTCATCCCCATGCTCTTCATCTGTGTCGGCGAGATCTATTATGGCAAGATCATGAAGCCCAAATTCAAAGAACGGCAGGAAGCGGTGTCCCATCTGACCGACTACGTGCAGGAGAGCTTTTCCGGCGTCCGCGTCATCAAAGCCTTCGTGCAGGAACGGGCCCAGATGTACGGCTTCCTGGCGGCCAACCGCCACGCCATGGACAAGAACCTGAACGTGGTGCGCCTGCAGGCGGTGGTCATGCCCCTTCTGGACGTCATCATCGGCCTGAGCAGCCTGATCACGCTGGTGTACGGCGGCTATCTGGCCATCACGGGGCAGATCACGCTGGGGCGCTTCGTGGCGTTCAACCAGTATATCAACATGCTGGTCTGGCCCATGCTGGCCTGCGGGGACTCCATCAACATGTTTTCCCAGGGCAGCGCCTCCATCCGCCGGGTACAGGAGATCTTCGAGGAAAAGCCGGAGATCTTCGATTCCGACAAGGTGGAGCCCACGCCGTCCTTAAAGGGCGAGATCACGCTCTCCCACCTGACCTTCATCCACCGGGGCCACAGCGAGCCCACCTTAAAGGATATCAGCCTGGAGATCCCCGCGGGCACCACGCTGGCCATCATCGGCCGCACGGGCAACGGCAAATCCACGCTGGTGAACCTGCTTCTGCACCTGTACAACGTCAAGCCCGGCATGATCCTGCTGGACGGCCGGGACATCGGCACCATCCCGTTAAAGGATCTGCGGGAGAACATCGCCTATGTGCCGCAGGATAATTTCCTGTTTTCCGATACGCTGAAGTCCAACATCGCGTTCGGCGTGGAGGAGGAAAACATGGACGCCATCGTCCGGGCCACCACGGCCTCCTGCATCCACGACAACATCGTGGCATTTCCCGACGGCTACGAGACCATCGTGGGCGAACGGGGCGTGACCCTTTCCGGCGGCCAGAAGCAGCGCAGCTCCATCGCCCGGGCGCTGATGAAGGACGCGCCCATCCTGATCCTGGACGACGCGCTCTCCGCCGTGGATACGGACACGGAGGAGCAGATCCTGAAAAATCTGAAGGAAAACCGGCGCGGCAAGACCACCATTCTGATCGCTCACCGCATCTCCACCATCCAGAACGCCGACGTGATCATGGTGCTGGAGGACGGAGAGGCCAGGGAGATTGGCGATCACCATTCTCTGATGGAGCTGAAGGGGATCTACTACAACATGTTCGAGAAGCAGCAGCTGGAGGCCGCCATCGGAGAGAAACGGGCCGCGTTCGCGGCGGAGGGGTGACATACCGCTATGAAACGATTATTAGCCTACTTAAAACCACATAAAAAGGTGATGGCGGCAGCCACCCTGCTGGTGCTGTTCATCATCGTGGTGGAGCTCTACCGCCCCATCATCATCGGGGACGCCATCGATATCTACATCAACGGTTATCAGAAGCCGTTCGCGCAGACCCAGGACGGTGCGCCCGGGAGCGTCGCATGGCAGGGGCTCAGCCTGACGCAGGATTTTTCGGAAAATGAGGACGGTCCGTTCTGTCAGATCTTTCTCTACGAGGACAGCTATTATCTGGCCCGGGATCTGGATCTTGCGGCCTGTGAGACGCTGAAGGAAGCGCCGCCCCAGGTGCTTTCCCAATATGTGGACGATGCCGTGCCTCTCTCCAGAGAGGATCTGAAGCTCCTGCGCCGCCGGGATCTCACCGGCATCCTGAAGGCCGCCGCCCTTTATTTCGCCATGCTCCTTCTGGGCTTCGTGCTCAATACCGCGGACACCTGGATGCTGCAGAAAATGGGGCAGAGCATCATCTTCAAGATGCGCGAGGAGGTATTCGGCCACATCCACAGCCTGTCCTTGAGCTTTTTCAACACCACGCCCGTGGGCAAGCTGGTGACCCGGGTTTCCAACGACACGGAGGCCGTCAACGAGCTGTTCACCACGATCCTCGTCCGGCTGTTCAAAAATATCGTGAAGATCATCGGCTACGCCGTGGTCATGCTGTCCATCCATGTGAAAATGACGCTGATCTCCTTCGCCCTGCTGCCCGTGGTGACGGTGCTGACCTTCGTGTTCCGCTATTATTCCCGCAAGGCCTATCAGATCACCCGCAACAAGATCACGGAGATCAACACCTTCCTGTCCGAGCACATTTCCGGCATGCGGCTGATCCAGATCTTCGCCAGAGAACCGCAGAAATACAAAGAGTTCGCACAGAAATCAAAGGAGCTGTACCAGGCCAACTGGCGCGAGGTCATGACCTTCGCCATCTTCCGCCCCTCCATTTACATGATCTCCGTGCTGGCCCTGCTCCTGGTCATCGGCACCGGCAGCAGCTCGGTTTTGAACGGTTCCCTCTCTCTGGGAACGCTGTTCATCTTCATCACCTACATCGGCAGCTTTTTCGATCCCATCCAGGAGCTGGCGGAGCAGTTCGGCACCCTGCAGTCCTCGCTGGCCTCCGCCCAGAAGGTCTTTTCCATCCTGGACGAAAAGCCGGAGATCGTGAACCCCGACCGTCCCGTGGAAGTCAACATCCAGGGCCGCATCGAATTCCGGCATGTCTGGTTCGCTTATGAAAAAGAGGATTATATCCTGAAGGATGTGAGCTTTGTCATCCGGCCCGGAGAAAAGGTGGCCTTCGTGGGCGCCACCGGCGCTGGCAAATCCTCCATCCTGAACCTGATCGGCCGTTACTACGATATTCAAAAAGGAGAAATTCTCATCGACGGCGTCAACATCCGGGACATCGACACGGATGTGCTGCGGGGCGCCATCGGACAGGTACAGCAGGACGTGTTCCTCTTCACAGGGGACGTGCAGAGCAACATCACGCTGGGCAACCCCAACATCACCCCCGAGGAAATCCGCCACGCGGCGCAGATGGTGCACGCGGATTCCTTCATCGAAAAAAAGCCCGGGAAATATCAGGAGCCTGTGACCGAGCGGGGCAGCACGCTTTCCGCCGGGCAGCGGCAGCTCCTCTCCTTCGCCCGGACGCTGGCCTATAAGCCTTCCATCCTGGTGCTGGACGAGGCCACGGCCAACATCGACACGGAGACCGAGAGCCTGATCACCCAGGCCCTGGCGCACCTGATGGAAGGGCGCACCACCATCATGGTGGCGCACCGCCTCTCCACGATCCAGCATGCGGACAAGATCATTGTCGTGCACAAGGGCCGCATCGCGGAGTCCGGCACGCATCAGGAGCTGCTGGCGCAGGACGGGCTCTACAAGAAGCTGTACGACCTGCAGCTGGTGGAGTGAGGGGCGGCGGAGCGCACTCACGGAAGGATCTCGATGCTCCAGCGGTTCTCATAGACCGCGCCGGGCTCCAGGGAGAGCAACCCCGGCTGGGTGGAAAGGTCCTCCACGATGCCCTTGCGGGAGGGCAGGGACGACCAGGGCTCGATGCACACGTAGGGCGCATCGGTCTTCGGCATGTGCCAGAAACCCAGGTAATCCATCTGGGGATAGCTCACGCGCACGCCCTTCTTCCCGGCGGAAACCAGTGAGACCGTCTTCGCCATGTCCCGCAGGACGATGGCATCCTCATCGAACAGATCGTGGCGCAGCGGCAGTATGCGGCCGTCCTGCAGCGCGAAATCCGTTTCTTTGCCAGTCACAAAGCAGTCCTCCGAAAAATCCACCCGCTTCGGGCTGGCCGCTTCGGCAAATTCCAGCCGATAGTCTTCGAAGGTATAGCCGTCCTCCAGCGGCACCTGAAAGCCCGGATGCCCGCCGATGCCGAAATACATCTTTTTCTCATCCCGATTGTGCACCCGGAATGTGATCTCAATCCTGCTTCCGCAAAGGGCATATTCGATATCCAGCGCAAACGCAAAAGGATACTGCTGTTCAGTGACCTCGCTGCTCTTCAGGGAAAGCTTCAGGAAATCCGCCTCGGAGCTTTCCATTTCCATGACGGAATCTTTCAGAAAGCCGTGAATATCCATTTCATACAGCTTCCCGTCCAGGCGATAGGTTCGGTCCGTCAGCCGCGCGATATAAGGAAACAGGTTCGGCCCCCGGTCCTCCCAATAGCGCGGATCCCCCTGCCAGAGGTACTCCGTTCCGTCCCGGTCCAGGATGGACCACAGTGTCCCTCCCTGATCGGAAACCTTCACCGTCAGCCGTTCGTTTTTCAGTTCATACAGCATGCTTCCACGCCCTCCTTTTTCTGTATCTTTTCATTCTGTCGGACATCACGCGGTCCCGGGTCCGCCCCACACTTTTTCCAGATAATCCCCGACCGCGTCCAGATCCGGGAAAATGCCCTCCACGATCTGACGGATCTGATCGTCCGGTTCATAGAGGTCCGGCACCATGAGCGTCCGGCACCCGGCGCGGTGCGCGGAAAGCAGGCCGTTCCGGGAATCCTCCAGCGCGAAGCAGTCCTCCGGCGCAGCCCCCAGCGCCCCACAGGCCTTACGGTAAATATCCGGCTCCGGCTTCGAGCGCTCCACCATGTCTCCGCAGATCACGGCGTCAAAATATTCATACACCGACGTTTCCTTCAAATGTGCGGTCACCTCCGCACGCCCGGTGGAGGAAGCCACCGCCAGCCTGCAATCCATTTCCTTCAGCCGGGGGAGGAGTCTGTACAGGCCCTTTTTCACCGGGATCCCGTTTTCCCGGTAATATTCCGTCAGGAATTCTCCCGCATATTTCCGAAGGGCGTCCTCGTCGAAACGCGGCCCGTACTCCGCTTCCCAGATCGCCCGCGTCATGGCCGCATTCGTCCCCATGGTCTTCAGCACCATCTCTCCGGCCCTGCCGAGTCCCATCCGCTCGCCCGCATAATTCCATGCCTTCACATGGACCGCTTCCGTGTCGAACATCAGCCCGTCCATATCAAAAATGACCGCTCTCAAGGCATCTCCTTTTTATTTCAGATCCGCGTCCGTCCCGAGCCACCAGCGCAGCACATCCTGGATCTTGTCGTCCCAATATTTCCACTGATGATCCCCCGCGGAAACCTCGCAGGTCAGATCATAGCCCAGCTTCTTCACTTCCGCCCACATCTTCAGATTCCCCTGATACAGGAAATCCTCCGTGCCGCACCAGGCATACAGTCTGGGAAGGGGCTTCCCGCTCTCCGCCAGTTTATTCGCGGCCGCAAAGAGATCGTTCCGGGAGCCCTTCAGCTCCTCCGGGCTGCCGAAGATCCCCTGCATCAGCGCGCTGCGCGCCTCATCCGCCGCACCGTTGCGCGTATAGCTGCCCGTGACATCCAGCGCACCGGAGAGCGACGCCGCGCTCCCGAAGGTTTCCGAAGCCAGCAGACCCAGCTTCCACGCACCGTAGCCGCCCATGGAAAGTCCCGCCGCCAGCGTATCCTCCCGCCGCTTCGACATGCGCGGGAAGAACTCGCGGCAGATACGGGGCAGTTCTTCCGAAATATAGGTGAAATACCGCATCCCGTAGGCGGTGTCCGTATAAAACGCCAGATGCGTGGTGGGCATCACCACGGCGATCCCCAGCCCGGCCGCGTAACGTTCGATCGAAGTCCGCCTCTGCCAGATCGTGTGATCGTCGCTCATCCCGTGCAGCAGGTACATGGTCTTGTAACTGCCGTCCGGCGCCATCCCCTCCATTCCGATCTGTCCGTGCGTGCTCTGGGGCAGGATCACGTCCATGTTCACACACATGCCCAGAACGTCCGAAAAGAAATCCACATGCATCAGTGCCATTGTTTGCCCTCCTTT
>CANRMT010000112.1 GCA_947631815.1 uncultured Eisenbergiella sp. | reverse complement strand
GGCATGATCTCCTCATCGCGGATGCCGGGGCGCAGCTTCCGGCTCATCTCCGGCAGCGCGATGTGCCCCACCATGATACTCTCCAGCCCTTCGTCGATCATGGTCTGATACACTTTGCGGAAGGAGGCGTCCCACTCCTCTGCGCTCAGGTCATTGACGCCCAGCACCAGATGCTGGTCTCTTTCCTCCACGCCGTCGCCGGGGAAGTGCTTGCAGCAGCACGCCACATTGCTCTGATGGATGCCCTCGATATAAGCGCGCACGTTCTCGATCACCCGGTCCGCATTGTCGCCGAAGGCACGGGTATTGACGATGGTGTTGCGCCAGTTCATGTAAATATCGGCGCAGGGATTGAACATCCAGTTCACGCCCACGCTGGCGGCCTCCCGGCCCGCCACATAGCCCATATCGTAAGCGGTCTGTACGCCCTCTCCGGCCGCGGCCTCCGCCGCCGTCGCCACGAAGGTGCCCTCCGGCAGACAGCCGTCTCCGCCGTTGTCGCAGTTCGCCGCTATGAGAAGCGGGATCCTGGAATTCTCCTGATACAGCTTGTTCTGCGCATAGACCGCGTTCCGGTCTCCGCCCTGCCAGCGCAGGCCGCCCTGATGGTAGCGGGCCAGCGTATCCTTCACCACGTCCTCATCCAGACTTTTCCGCATCTGGACGAAGAGCTGTCCCACCTTTTCGTCCAGCGTCATGGACGCGATGGTGTCCTCCACCCACTTGACGGCCTCGTCACTCAGGTAAAACGGTTTCTCTTTCAAATTGACCATACTGCATTCCTCCTTCGGCTGCGCCGGTTATTGAATCCCCGCTTTCGGACATCGGAAACAGCCCGAAACGTTCCGTCCGGCCCGTTTTCACGTTTTTCTCCCGAAACAGGGATTTCTTACATGAAATGATACATCGCGGTCCCCGGTTCAGGAGCCCCGCACAGAGGACAGCGCCTCTTGAAGCGCCAGCAGATCCTCTTCCTTCGTGGCCCAGCTGGCGGCGAAGCGGGCCACGGCGCTCCCGTCCTCCCGTTCCTCCCAGACCTCATAGCCGACCTTCCCGGCCAGGGCTGCCCGCTTCCCGCTGTCCAGGATCACGAACTGCTGATTCGTAGGGGAACCCAGCCAGAGCGGACATCCGGCCCCGGTCAGGATCTCCTTCAGCCGCATGGCCATTTCGATGGCGTGGGCAGAAATGCGCAGATACAGACCGTCCGTGAACAGGGTATCAAACTGCAGTCCCAGGAGCCGTCCCTTGGCCAGCACCGCTCCCTGCTGCTTCATCAGCGTGAAAAAGCCCTTCGGCGCGGTCCGCGGAAACACAACCGCCTCCCCGAACAGCGCGCCCACCTTGGTGCCGCCGATATAAAAGGCGTCGCAGCATTCCGCGATCTGCGGCAGGGTCAGGACGCCTTCTCCGGCCGCCAGCCCGTACCCCAGCCTGGCGCCGTCCAGATACAGCGGCAGACCGTACCGGGTGCAGACTGCCCGGAGCGCCTTCAGCTCCTCCGGCGCGTACAGGGTACCATACTCCGTGGGATGGGAGATATAGACCATGCCCGGCTGGACCATGTGGCTCGCGCTGGGATCCCGGAAAAAGCCCTCCAGATACCGGCACAGCGTCCCGGCCTCCAGCTTCCCCAAAGACGCGGGCAGCGCCAGCACCTTATGCCCTCCTGTCTCTATCGCACCGGCTTCATGCACATTGATATGTCCGCTCTCCGCGGCGATCACGCCCTCATAGGGCCGGAGCATGGATTTGATGACGGCGGCGTTGGTCTGTGTGCCGCCGATCAGGAAAAAGACCGCCGCCTCCGGGAACCCGCAGGCCTTCCGGATCTTTTTCTTCGCGCTCTCGCAGTAGGGATCCTCCCCATAGCCGACGGTCTGTTCCAGATTCGTCTCCTGCAGACGCTTCAGGATTTCCGGATGCGCGCCCTCCATATAATCGCAGTTAAAATACAGCACTCTTCTGCCTTCCTTTCCGGCTTCATTCCCCTTTCAGCATCGCGAACGCCTGCTCATAGGCCTTTTCCCGGCCGTCCGCAAAATATTCCGCCAGCTCCCGGCGCATCCCGGGCAACAGACGGGCGAACACAGGGGACAGGGTTTTCCCTGCTTCCTGATACGCTTTATCGATCGCCTCGTCCAGCGAAAGCGGCGTCCGCTGGAACGGGCTGGCATCGTCCATGAGCCGGTTCAGATAGGCCGCCGCGCTCACGATATCCGTCACGGCCTGATTTTCATTTGCCTGCCTCGAATACTCCTCCGGATATCCCGCCGATCCGTCGTAGCTGCGGTGATGCCCGAACGCCGTCTGCGCGTGGGGGGCCGTCGAGGCACAGCGGGCCAGCATCCTCTGTCCGACGTACACGTGACTGGCATACATCCGGTGTTCCTCCTCCGTCCAGCTGCGCGCATAGTGCGCGGTCATCTGCGTGAACATCAGGCTGCCCACATCGTGCAGCAGACCGTCTTCATAGGCGAAGGCCGCAAGCTCCTCCTCCCGCTCCCGCACCTGCTCCGGCGAAGCACAGCCGCAGATCCCCACCAGCTCCTCCGGCACATGCCGCACCGCATACCGCATGATGCGCGCCGCGACATCTCCCGTCATGCGGAAAAAAACATAGTTGTCCGGCGCCCGGCAGGTCACCAGCCGCATCAGAAAATCCTTGAGGGAAATGCCGTCCGGATATTCCACGAAGTTCATCACCACGGTGATCAGATGTCTCGTCAGGCTGCTGTCCAGCTGCGTGACCGGCGCGCTGCGCACATAGCGCACCAGCATCCGGTACATATAGCTGAGCACCTGTTCCTTCTTCTGCAGGATGTCTTCTTCATGGGCGGCATACCCTGCGTACAGCGCCACCAGGAACACGTTGTGAAAAAGGCCCCGCTCCGAATAGCTTTCCGGATCCCGTTCCATATACGCCGCTTCCATCCGCCGCAAAAGCTCTGTGAGCGTCAGGATCCCGCAGTAATACTGGGCCATATCGTATTCCATCTGCCAGCGGATGTGCGGCTTTGTCCCGTTTTTGCGGCTGTTCTCCAGCTGCCTCTCCCACACATAGGCGGCGGATTCCATGACCTCCCGCACCAGCCTGGCATCTCCCTTGCCGGTGTGCAGATACGAGATCGCCGTCGTGAATTCCTGATGGCTTTTGTACAGGAACGTATCCCAGGGGAGATCCGGCGTCTTTTCCCGATAAACGGGATCCGTCAGTGTCCGCATGGAGGTGCGCATGGCCTTCAGCTTGCGCGCGGCCTCCTCATCGGAGCTCCAGTCATAGGCCAGCGCCAGATTCGCCATGGAACGATGGATATAGCCCCGGGTCTGCACATCCTCTATCTCGTCGTACTGCCGGATATAGGAGGCCGCCTCCCCGAACAGCAGGCTCATCTTCCAGTAATAGAGCCTCCGGCGGGACTGCTGGATCAGATTCTGCATATAAAAAAGGGACAGTCCCGTCTGATACAGCTCCCGGATCAGCATATCCCGCTTATTCCACCGGCGGGCATAGGCCAGCAGCGCGTTGTGGATCATATAAGCCAGCACCACGTCCAGCTGCTTCTCGCCCGGATGCAGCCGCGCCGCAAACTCCGCCAGCATCGCCACATCCGCCTCGTCCGCCGTGGCGATATCATCCAGCTCAGGGAACAGATTTTCCCGCAGGAGGGCCGTATTCTCCGCCACCAGCGCGCGCACCATCTCCGTCCTGCTGCGGCGTTCTTCGATGAAGAGCCGGATGTCCTCCGGCACGCCCGCCGACAGATCCGTCAGGTCCAGGGCCTGCTGCAGATTTTTCAGATACGCTTCCTGATAGGCCTTCATGCGCGCACCCTCCCCAAGAAACGGTTCAGGCAGGCGAAGACCTGATCCATATCCAGCGGCTTGGAGAGATGCTCGTCCATGCCCGCATCCCTGGAGCGCTGCACGTCCTCCACAAAGGCGTTGGCCGTCATGGCGACGATGGGCGTCACCCTCGCGTCCGGCCGGTCCAGCCCCCGGATCCGGCGGGTGGCCTCCAGCCCGTCCATCACGGGCATCTGAATGTCCATCAGCACCAAATCGTAATAATAAGGCTTCACCGAGGAGAACCGCTCCACCGCCTGCGCGCCGTCCCCGGCGGTTTCGATCTCCACGCCGGAGACCGACAGAAGCTCCGTAGCGATCTCCCGGTTGATCTCGTTGTCCTCCACCAGAAGGATCCGCCTCCCCGCGAAATCCCATTTTTCCTGCCGTTTCTCCGCGTTTTGCGCCAGGCGCCCCTCGGGCGTGAAGGCATACAGCCCCTCCGCGAGCCTGCCGAAGAACAGCGGCAGCGGGATAAAGGCGTCCACGCCGGAACGGGTCAGCATATATTCGATCTGACTCCAGTCCCCCTCGGAGAGCATGAGCATCGGGAACTCCCGTCCCATCCGCCTGCGGATCTCCGGCAGAAACTGCATCATTTCCACACCGTCGACCTGCTCCGCCGTCAAAAAAGCGAAGAAGGGCGCATCTGAGAAAAAGGCGTCGTTGATCTCATAGACCGCCTGCTCCTCATTTTTCACGCACACGGTCTCCATCCCGAGCCTGTCCAGCATCCCCGCAAGGAGCGCGGACTGCTCTTCCTCCGCGCACAGAAACAGCGCACGTTTTCCTTCCAGGGCCTGACGGTAAAGGGCGGCATTGTCCTCCGCGGCATCCAGCAAAAGACAGATTCGAAACTGCGTTCCTTCCCCCTGACGGCTCTCCACCTCTACCGTACCGTCCATCAGCTCCGCCAGGCTTTTGGTGATGGCCATCCCCAGACCGGTGCCCTGGATCTTGCTGACCGTGACGGTCTGCTCCCGCTCAAAGGGCGTGAACAGCCGGTTCATGAACTCCCGGCTCATGCCGATGCCGGAGTCCTTTACGCGGATCTCCATCCACACCTTCCCCGGCTTCTCGGCCTCACGCACCTCCAGGAACAGCTCCACATGACCGCCCGCGGGCGTGAACTTCACCGCGTTGGACAGCAGGTTCAGACAGATCTGCCGGATGCGCACGCCGTCCGCCATCACGCATTCCCGGTCCATCCTCCCCAGGCGGAAGCCGAAGCGCAGCTTCGCCGCGTCCGCCTGCGGCCGCGCCACGATCAGGACCTCATGCAGAAGGTCCGCGACATCCAGACGCTCCGGATTCAGGATCACCCTGCCGCTCTCGATGCGGGACATATCCAGCACCTCGTTCAGCAGGGACATCATATGCCCGGAGGCGATCTTGATCTTGCTCAGGCATTCCGCCACCCGCGCGGGCATTTCCTTCTGCATCAGCGCGATGTCCGTCATGCCGATGATGGCGTTCATCGGCGTCCGGATGTCGTGGGAGATCTCGGATAGGAAATTGGTCTTGGCCCGGTTAGCTAAGATCGCGTCGTCCAGCTTCTGTCTCACATCCTGATAATAACGGCTCACATCCTGCAGGAGACACACGCGGTACGCCTCCCAGTCGAACAGGACCGCCGAATAAACCTTTCCCTTCACATGGCAGAAATGAGGCCCGCCCTGCCCGTCCGCCGAGAGCACGGCGTTCCGCAGATCCAGCGCCTCTTTAGGACTGAGTATGCCGAACAGGTCCGGCCCGGGCATGTCTCCGTCCGCGGCGGCAGATACCGACGCCGCGCCGTCCGCCCCGACAGGCACAGATACCTCGCCGTCCGGCGCGCTAAGCGCAGAGAGCTCCCCCTGCGGCATGTCCGCCTCAGATGCATCCATACGCTCCGCCGCCTGCAGCTCCCCCCTGCGGACGGACAGCGCCTTCGCTCTGTCATTGGCGTAAACCTGCCGAAGGCTGTCCCCGCTCCCCCCGAAGATCAGCACAGGCATCTGATTGTTCCCCCAAACAACCTCAAAATGGTGCAAGCCCTCCATAGATACGGCCCCCTCTTTAAAATAAAAATACCCATTTTCTTACATTATACTTCATAACTTTGCCTATTTCAATTCAAAATTGCGCATCGGCATCGCCGCAAAACTGCACACCGCTCCGCCAGCTCCCGCAGGACCGCGTTCAGCTCCGGGAACTTATCGCTCCCGAGAAATACGCCCTCAAAGAAACCGTAACGGAACGGCGACCAGGCCTGCACGGTGATGTCCGAAAGCCTGCAGTAATCCAACACGGAATCGTCCCTGTCCACCGCCCCTTCGGTGAACATATTGACCTCCATTCCCGAGGAGATCATCGACGCGTTGGTCAGCGAAAACAAATCTGTTTCCGGCAGTGTCAACCCTATTATACATGATGCGCGGCGTTTTGTTAATTCCGGATCGGCGAAAAAGCGACCAGAACTGACGAGCCGTTCACTCTGGAATGATCACAGTTGATCCTTTCACAGTCATCGTTAATTCTTCCACTTTTATCGTTAATCTTTGTTCAATTACCGTTAATTCTCATCTGAAATCGTTAATTCCGGCCCTATTATCGTTAATTCTCATTCCGAAATCGTTAATTCCTGTTCGATTTGAGTTCATCTATACAGCATTATCGTTAATTCTTGACTTCACTGTGGTGATCTGATATGATGATTTTAAGATTTTTGAGGAGGAAACATCCATGCAGACGGAAGATCTCAAAAAAATTGTTTTAGATGTAAAGGTCTTAAAAACAGAAACGCAGACGATCGAATTGAAATCCGCGGCGCATGGCTGCCCGACAAGATTATTTGACACGCTTTCCTCATTTTCCAATCAGGACGAAGGCGGCATTATCATTTTCGGTGTCGACGAAACGGACAACTATGCAGTCAAGGGCGTATATGATGACCAGGACCTTCAAAAAAAGGTGACCGAACAGTGCAAGCAGATGGAGCCCGCTGTCCGTGCTCTGTTTACGGTCTGTGCCGTTGACGGTCATACGGTCGTGTCTGCAGAGATACCAGGCGTCGATATTTCCGAACGGCCTGTTTTCTATAAAGGCGTGGGACGCATCAAAGGCTCCTATGTGCGCGTCGGCGAATCGGACGAACCGATGAGCGAATATGAGATTTACAGTTATGAAGCATTCCGCAAGCGGATCCGTGACGACATCCGCACGGTAGGGAACCGCAAATTCCACATGATCAACGAAAAACGGATGGACGATTACCTGACCGCGGTCAGAAATGAGCGCAGGAATCTTGCCGATAACGTTTCCGAGGAAGAGATCCTGGAGCTTATGGGGATCACCAGTGACGGCATCCCTACCCTCGCGGGACTGATGACCTTTTCAAAATATCCGCAGGCATATTTTCCGCAGCTTTGCATAACCGCCATATCCCTGCCCGGAACAGAGCAGGGAACCGTAGGGGACGACGGCGAACGCTTCCTGGACAACAGGCGCATTACCGGAGCGATCCCGGAAATGCTTGAAGAAGCAGTTGAATTTGTCCGCAAAAACAGCAGGACGAAAACCATTATAGACGACAACGGGCGCCGTGCAGACAAACCGGAATACCCGATCAAGGCCGTGCGTGAAGCGATACTGAACGCTCTGGTGCACCGCGATTACAGCGTTCATACAGAAAATATACCGATCCGTATAGAAATGTACCGCGACCGGATGGAGGTCATCAACAGCGGCGGCCTGTATGGGAAAATCTCTATTGACGCGCTCGGCAAGGTACATCCCGAAACGAGAAATGCCGCTCTCGCAAATATGCTCGAGCTTCTGAATGTAACCGAGAACAGATACTCAGGCATTCCCACCATGCGCAGCGAATTTGCAAAGGCCGGACTTCCTGCACCGCTGTTCTCCGTCTCCCACGGAGAATTTAAGGTCGTCATGAAAAACGGCCTGTTCCCGGAAACACTGCCCATTCCCGATTCCCTTGTGGAATTTTGTTGCACGCCCAGAACCAGGGCCGAGATCGTGGCATTTGTCGGCAAATCGAAAAATTATGTGATATCGAAACTGGTCAATCCGCTTGTGGAAAGCGGCAAACTGAAAATGACAATGCCGGAAAGACCCAAAAGCCCCGATCAGCGTTTTGTGAAAGCGTAGGTTTTCCCTTGTCATCTGAATTTTCAATGGCAGAAGGGGCTGCTTCTTTCCTGCCAGCCCCTTCTGCAGTAATTATTCATATGTCTTCAAAATGCTTCCGTCCACAGCGTCGATCACACAATAATAGGTTGAATGGTCGTCCGGATCGC
>CANRMT010000111.1 GCA_947631815.1 uncultured Eisenbergiella sp. | reverse complement strand
CCGAATATATGGGCATTTGAAAGAAATGTGTGTAGGTTCTGCTCCTAAAAAATATGGCGTTAACTACCAAAGACGGGAACAGTCCCGATAAGCGAAGAAGCTGCCTGCGGGCTTATGCTGCTTTTCCGTTTGCTGAAATTTTACTTCAATATGCGGATCCAAAATAGTTGCCAAAAATTGCCAAAAATTTTTATAAAAACCCCTTGACATTTCCCCCCACAGGTGTATAATCCCAATCGTAAAGCAAAGGCGCTTTGGAGGAGCTCTCCGAAGCGTCTTTTGTCGTGCGGAAAGAGCGTGCGGCAGACTGCGGCAGGACGTCGGCCCGGCGCGGGCGGGGCGTCTGAAGGAATGAAAGGAGAAAAAGTTTATGGCAAAAGGAATTCCCGAACTTTACGGCAGCCTTGTTTTCAACGATAAGGTGATGCGCGACAAGCTTCCGAAGGATATTTATAAGGCGCTGCGCAAGACCATCGAGAACGGCACGCATCTGGAGCTGGATGTGGCCAATTCCGTGGCGGTGGCGATGAAGGAATGGGCGGTGGAGAACGGCGCGACCCATTTCACGCACTGGTTCCAGCCCATGACCGGTTTCACGGCGGAGAAGCACGACAGCTTCATTTCCCCCGTGGGAGACGGCCAGATCATCATGGACTTCTCCGGCAAGGAGCTGGTGAAGGGAGAGCCGGATGCGTCCAGCTTCCCCTCCGGCGGCCTGAGAGCGACCTTTGAGGCCAGAGGCTATACCGCCTGGGACCCCACCTCTCCGGCGTTCATCAAGGACGGCACCCTGTACATCCCCACCGCTTTCTGCTCCTACAGCGGAGAAGCGCTGGATAAGAAAACGCCCCTGCTGCGCTCCATGGAGACGCTGAGCCGCGAGGCCACCAAGATCCTGCATCTGCTGGGGCAGAAGGATGTGACGGGCGTTTCCACCACCATCGGTCCCGAGCAGGAGTACTTCCTGATCGACAAGGAGCTGTATGAGCAGAGAAAGGATCTGATCTTCACCGGCAGAACGCTGCTGGGCGCCATGCCCCCCAAGGGACAGGAGATGGAGGATCATTATTTCGGCGCGCTGAAGCCCCGCGTGGCCGCTTACATGCACGATCTGGACGTGGAGCTCTGGAAGCTGGGGATCCCGGCCAAGACCAAGCACAATGAGGTAGCTCCCGCGCAGCATGAGCTGGCCCCGATCTTCGATACCGCCAATATCGCGGTGGATCACAACCAGCTCACCATGGAGATCATGAAAAAGGTGGCCGACAAGCACGGCATGGTCTGCCTGCTGCACGAGAAGCCCTTCGACGGCATCAACGGCTCCGGCAAGCACAACAACTGGTCCATGATCACCAACACCGGCGTGAACCTGCTGGATCCCGGCAGGACTCCCGCGGAAAACATACAGTTCCTGATCTTCCTGATGGCTGTCATCAAGGCCGTGGATGAGTATGCGGATCTGATGCGTCTGTCCGTGGCGACCCCCGGCAACGATCACCGCCTGGGCGCCAACGAAGCGCCGCCCGCCGTGGTTTCCATTTTCCTGGGCGACGAGCTCACCGCCGTGCTGGATTCCATCGAGAACGACACGTTCTTCGGAAAGCAGCAGCGCATCCAGATGGAGACCGGCGCAACTGTGCTGCCGCACTTCTTCAAGGACAATACGGACCGCAACCGCACGTCGCCGTTCGCTTTTACCGGCAACAAGTTCGAGTTCCGCATGCTGGGCTCCTCCCTTTCCGTGGCAGGCCCCAACATCGTGCTCAACACCGCGGTGGCCGAAGCGCTGTCTCAGTTCTATGACGAGCTGAAGGATACGCCCGCCGATAAGATGGGCGAGGCGGTACATGAGCTGGTGAAGCGCGCGATCCTGAAGCATAAAAAGATCATTTTCAACGGCAACGGCTATACCGACGAGTGGATCGCGGAGGCCGAAAGACGCGGCCTTTACAACCTGAAATCCACGCCGGAGGCGCTGCCCTGCTTCATCGCCCCCAAGAACATCAAGCTGTTCACGGAGCATAAGATCTACACCGAGAGCGAGATCTATTCCCGGTACGAGATCCTTCTGGAGAACTACTGCAAGACGCTGCACATCGAGGCGAGGACGATGCAGGATATGATCCGCCGCGATTTCCTGCCCGCTCTGATGGAATACACCGACGAGGTGGCCTGCTCCATCAGCGATAAAAAGGCGGTGGCCGATCTGCCCTGCAAGGCGGAGACGAAGCTCGTGATCAAGCTGGGCGGGTATTACGACGCGATCTATGAGGCGGAGGAAAAGCTGGAGGCCGATACCAAGACGGCGGAAGGCATTGCGGATATGCTGGAGGCGGCGACCTACTACCATGAGACCATCCTGGCCGATATGGCCGCCCTGCGCAGCACGGCGGACGCGGCGGAGGAGTACATTCCCGACGATATCCTGCCTTATCCGAATTACGAGGCACTGCTGTTCTCCCTCTGATCGGACGGTATCAAGGATGCTTTTTCGGATCGGGCAGCCGGATGAAAACCGCGGCTGTCCGGCCCGGCAGGAAGGAACAGCACGGGTATGGGTTCTGTAAAAGAAGAGTGCGGCGTGTTCGGTGTCCTGCATCCGGACGGCGCCCCTGCGGCCCCCGATCTTTACTATGGGCTCTGCGCGCTGCAGCACCGGGGACAGGAAGCGGCCGGAATGGCCGTGTGCGATACCTTCGGGCCGCGGGGCAATATCACCCAGCATAAGGACATGGGGCTGGTGAGCGAGGTGTTCCACCCGCAGGTGCTCGAGGGCCTGACCGGCAATCTGGGCATCGGTCATGTCCGCTATTCCACCACCGGAGACAGCACCGCCGTAAATGCGCAGCCTTTGGTCCTGAACTATATCAAGGGGACGCTGGCGCTGGCTCACAACGGCAATCTGACCAACGCGCAGGAGCTGCGGGAGGAGCTGGCCTGGAACGGGGCGATCTTTCAGAGCACGACGGATTCCGAGGTCATCGCCTATCACATCGCCAGGGAGCGGCCCCATGCGGCCTGTGTGGAGGACGCGATCCTGAAGACCGCGAGGCGGATCAGGGGCGGTTATGCCCTCGTCATCGCCAGCCCCCGGAAGCTCATCGGCGTCCGGGATCCCTACGGCATCAAGCCGCTGTGTCTGGGCAGGCGGGGCGAAAGTTGGTTCCTGGCCTCCGAAAGCTGTGCGCTGACCGCGGTGGGGGCGCAGTTCGTCCGGGACGTTCTGCCCGGAGAGATCATCACCGTTTTTAAAGGGCAGGTGCATTCGAATCTTCGGCTTGTTCAGGAAAAGCATGCCCACTGTATTTTTGAATATATCTATTTCGCCCGGCTGGATTCCACGCTGGACGGCGTCAATGTTTATGAGGCGAGGATCCGCGCGGGAAAGGCGCTGGCGCGTTCCTATCCGGCGGACGCCGACCTGGTCACCGGGGTTCCGGATTCCGGACTGGCGGCGGCGATGGGCTTTTCCCAGGAATCGGGACTTCCCTTCGCGCTCGCTTTTCATAAAAACAGCTATGTGGGCAGGACCTTCATCAAGCCTACCCAGAAGGAACGGGAATCGGCGGTCCACCTGAAGCTGAGCGTGCTGGAAAGCGTTGTGAAAGGCAGACGGCTGGTCCTGATCGACGACTCCATCGTCCGCGGCACGACCATGGCAGGCCTCATCAACATGTTAAAGGGAGCCGGGGCGAAGGAGGTCCATGTGCGCATCAGCTCGCCGCCGTTCCTGTACCCCTGTTATTACGGGACGGACGTCCCGAGCAACGATCAGCTGATCGCCTCTTCCCACACGGCGGAAGAGATCCGCGCGCGGATCGGCGCGGACTCCCTCGGTTATATGCGGATCGAGGATCTGCAGCAGATGACGGGGGATTTGCCACTTTGTAAAGCGTGTTTTGACAGCCAGTACCCAGTTTGACTCTCCCCTTTGACTGTCGGAGCATTCTTTAGCCCGGACGGCACCCTGCAAGGCCGTCCGGGATCATAAAAAAACATGCCGAAAACGGCAGCGCAAGGACGCGTCTGTAGGGGCGCGTTTTTTTGTGCGGAAAAATGAGGAGGAAAAAATTATGAGTGAGGAATTGTTGAGTGCTGTGAACGGCCAGGTGTTCAGCGTCTGGTTCCTGATCGGAGCCGCGCTGGTGTTCTGGATGCAGGCCGGGTTCGCCATGGTGGAGACCGGCTTTACCAGGGCCAAGAACGCGGGAAACATCCTGATGAAGAACCTGATGGATTTTTGCATCGGCACGGTGGTTTTCGTCCTGATCGGCTTCAGTCTGTTCCTGGGCGAGGATCTGGCGGGCTTCATCGGAAAACCCGGATTCGACATTTTTACGTCCTACGGCGATTTTGACTGGTCGAACTTCGTGTTCAACCTGGTGTTCTGCGCCACGACGGCCACCATCGTATCCGGAGCCATGGCGGAGCGGACGAAGTTTCTGTCCTACTGCATCTATTCCGGCGTGATCTCCGCGCTGATCTACCCCATCGAGGCGCACTGGATCTGGGGCGGCGGCTGGCTGGCGCAGCTGGGCTTCCACGATTTCGCGGGCTCCTGCGCGATCCACATGGTGGGCGGCATCAGCGCTCTGGTGGGCGCGAAGCTGCTGGGGCCCAGGATCGGCAAGTTTGAAAAGGACAAGGCGGGAAAGATCGTGAAGGTGAACGCCTTCCCCGGCCACAGTCTTCCGCTGGGCTGCCTGGGCGTGTTCATCCTCTGGCTGGGCTGGTACGGCTTCAACGGCGCGGCGGCCACCAGCGTGGAGCAGCTGGGTTCCATTTTCCTGACCACCACCGTAGCCCCTTCCGTGGCGACCGTGGTGTGCATGATCTTTACCTGGATCAAATACGGGAAACCGGATGTTTCCATGTGTCTGAACGCTTCCCTGGCGGGCCTGGTGGCCATCACCGCCCCCTGTGACGTGACGGACGCTCTGGGCGCAGCCATCATCGGCGCGGTGGCCGGTGTGCTGGTGGTATTCGGCGTCTGGTTCCTGGACAATGTGCTGCGGGTGGACGATCCCGTGGGCGCCGTGGCGGTGCACTGCCTGAACGGCATCTGGGGCACGCTGGCGGTGGGCCTGTTCGCCACCGCTTCCGCTCCCGGCAACGATACTTATGTGGGTCTGTTCTACGGCGGCGGTTTTCATCTGCTGGGGATCCAGCTTCTGGGCTTCGTGTGCGTGGCGGCCTGGACGCTGGTCACCATCACCATCGCCTTTAAGATCATCGGCGCGACGGTGGGGCTGCGGGTCAGCCAGGACGAGGAGATCGTGGGCCTGGATGCCTGCGAGCACGGTCTGACCAGCGCCTATGCGGGCTTTTCCATCATGGATATTTCCAACACCATGACCATGGATGTGAACGAGAATACCGATCTGGGCACGTCGGATTACGATAAGGCCTCCGAGGTGCAGAAGGCCGCGGCCGTTCAGGTCACCGCTCCCGTGGAGCCGGATACGGGCATCCATAAGGTCGTGATCATCACCAAGCTGTCCAGCTATGAGAAGATCAAGAAGGCCATGAACGAGCTGGGCGTCACCGGCATGACCGTCACCCAGGTCATGGGCTGCGGCATCCAGAAGGGCGCGGGCAGCATGTACCGCGGCGTGGAAGTGGACGCTACGCTGCTTCCCAAGGTCAAGATCGAGGTCGTGGTATGCAAGATCCCTGTGGCGGACGTCATCGAGACCGCGAAGCGCACGCTTTACACCGGCCATATCGGCGACGGCAAGATCTTCGTCTACAACGTGAGCCAGGTGGTGAAGGTCCGCACCGGCGAGGAAGGCTTCGCGGCCCTGCAGGATGTGGAATAGTCCCGGCCGGGACCGGCGGAACGGCTCATGGCGGGCAGAAAGCCGAAACGTGCGGCAGGATGAGGCGAGAATGTCATTTTCTGACATTACTGCAGCAGGAGAAAATTGATATTTCGGATAAAAAAGAGGGCGTTCGCCGTATGGCGGACGTCCTTTTTTTAGGAAAGAAGAAAATGCGGAGAATCTTCGCGGTGCGGTGCGTAGGACTGCCGCGGCGAAAAACGATTTTACGAAACCGGGGGAACGGGCAAATATGCTTGAAAATCTGAATGCCAACCAAAGAATGTGTAAAATAAAGGAAGGAAATTGACAATTTTACAATCCTGTTGTATGCTGATCATAAGAGGGAAAATCAGAGAGGTTTTCTGAAAAGGGAAACACAGCTGCCAGAGGGCGGCGCTCTCTGCGGCAATATTTCCGTTTGGCTGTCAACACGGTGTCATGGCTGTTTGGCTAAACGGCTGACCGATACGGTTCTCTGTCGGTCCGGTTTTGGGCCGGCGGGCTGAACGTTTCCTACGGTCAGAATATGTCGGCAGTGTCCGCGCTGCGGCTGCCTGGGGAGGGAATCGCGGCGGGGAAAAGGGGGTATTTCATATGAAAAAAAGGATCGTTGCGGTGACGCTTTGTCTGGGACTGTTCCTGGCTGCGCTGGCCGGCTGCGGCGGCGGAGGCTATTATCTGCTGCAGCATCTTTTGATTTTCAATCAGAGGGGGCCGGAACTGTCCGCTCCTGAGGCGCGGGAAGTGCTGTGGACGGAGCCTGTCACGCTGACGATGATGAATCGTATACCGGAATCTTATCGGACCGAGGCGAACCCCGTTCTGGATGCTGTTGCGGAACGGACAGGGGTGACGCTGGATCTTCAGGTCCTTCCCATGTCCAATTACAACGAGCGGTTTCAGGTCCTTCTGACTTCCGGAAAGCTGTGCGACATCAGCTATACCTGGGGGTTTCGGAACAGCCTGTATCAGAAAGGGGCAGCCGAAGGCATGTTCTGGGAGCTGGACGACCTCATCGATCGCTATCCCAATCTGCGGGCGATTCCGGATAATCAGTGGGAGTCTGCCCGAGTGCCGGAAACGGGAAAAATCTATGCGGTGCCGCGCCCCAACAGCGAAATGGTGTCCGGCCTGATTGCCAACCAGCAATGGCTGGATGCGCTGGCAGGCGGCAGGATGCCGGAAACGGCCGAAGAACTGTATGCGTATGCCTGCCGGGTGGCGAAGGAGGATCCGGACGGCGACGGAGCGGACGATACCTTTCTGTTTTCTCCCGTCGGGATCTGGTCCGACCGCTGGATCATACAGGCCTTTATGCCCTATTCCGGTTCCAGCGCGGTATATCTGCCGGATTATGACGGACAGTATAAGATCCGGGAAAAGATGGACGGTTATTTTCCTTATTTGGAATTTTTGCGCCGTTTGTATGAGGAGGGACTCATCGATCCGGATTTTTACCTCAACAACACCTATGATGACAGGACGCATTTCATGCGGCAGGAGACGGCGGTGTGCTCCGCCTATGCCGGACTGGAGCTTTCTTTGATCAGCGGTTTCGGGGAGGAGGGAATGCCCGTTTCGGAATACGAAAATTATTTAAAGTTTTATCCGAATCGGAAGGGACCGGGACAAGAGCGGCCGGCGGACCAGCAGGGCGCTTCCCACTGGGGCGGCTGGGTGATCTCTTCCGGCGTGGATGAAAAGACCAGGGACCGTATTCTGGCCTTTCTCGACTGGTCCAACAGCGAGGAAGGGTGGCTTTTATGGAATGCCGGGAGAGAAGGGGAAGACTATATCTCCTACGATCCGGAGACGAAAACTGTCATCCGTACGCAGGAACAGGCAGAGCACAATTACTGCACCTCCTATGCGTCGCCGGCGGCAGCTTGGGAGGGAGAGCAGCTCACGTTCATCGTGGAGGGGGATCAGCTCTCTTTGGATCGGGCCGCATATGCGGCAAGTTCCCGTGCCGGGGCGTTGGCGGCCTCCGAGCGGGTGGAAGTTCCGGTAGTGAGCGCTCCGAAGATCGCGTCATGGGAGGCGGAGCATCCGGAGCTGACCGAGAAAAAGGCGGAAATGGAGGAACGCTTTGTCATGGGGGAGATTGAAAAAACGGAATTCCTGGAGTTCATGGAGCGGGAGTTCTATCCGGCCATCGCGGAAGCGGAGGAGGAGTATGTAGAAGTTATGGAGGAGTATGAGAGGGGAACATGAAATAATCGTGAATGACAAATAGAGGATTTAACTTCAGGAAAAGGATATGATAAGAGCTGAAGGAAAGGGAAGTTGTCTGGTTGACAGCTTCCTTTATTTGTTCCCTCCAATTTTGAACCTCCAAAAGGCCGGCAGATCACCGATTTTTACAAAAAATATTACATAGTGTCCTTCCTCTCCATACTCCGTTTTCTATGCCCTCGCAATACTCAAAACGAGTTGACAATATTCATATTGAGTATTAAACCTGTCTTTGGTATCAGACATTAAAAAATGGCGTTAACTCATTGAAAAATGAAAGCTGCTGCAGTAGATTTGCA
>CANRMT010000110.1 GCA_947631815.1 uncultured Eisenbergiella sp. | reverse complement strand
TCCAGAGAGGAGTTATTTGTTTTTGAGTAACAAAAAATGCCGTATTTATGCGGCTTGCGGCGTTTCGCAAACGCCTAATTTAGATAATATTCGGAGGAGAACAGCACGAATAACGATCTTCTTAAAAGATATATTGATGATCAACCTACAAAGATCGTAACAAAGCTCGATTTTGTAACGGGCAAGCTTTCCTATGATAAGATTATTGAATGCCAGAAAAGGTCAGATGCTAAACCCGAAGAACGTTGTCGTGCATATCTGTTGACCAAGCTTGTAAATGAGCTTGGTTACGATCCTGCCAAAATATAGGAAACGACAAAACGATTTTCGTTTTGTCCGTTTCCTGCGCCGAATTTGCGCTGCGTAAGCAGCATGTTTCCGATGCAAATTCGTGCGCATCCCCCGGAGGGATTATAGCAAACGGAAAATATATTTGACGTTTGCTATAGAAATTGAGCATGAATATATGGCTGGTCGTCCACACACAATTACCAGCCGTATTGATGTAATTGTAAGAGATGCGAATGAGGATGCATTCGTGCATAATCATTGATAACCCAAAATATCCAACCTATGCCGATTGGGCAGCCGCCCTATGTCAGTATTGTTTTGATACTGTTTTATATTGGAAGCTGCCCGAGGGGAGCTTCCCTTTTTGTGCCCGGCCGCCTATGCGTGTGTCCATGGGCGGTTTTATGCGGGCCGAAGGGCGTTTTTCCCTGAATTTTTCTGATATATTCCACAAAGTCCGGCCGGAAAGGCTTGACAAAATATTACGGATTTGATATGCTATAGCAACCAGCCGTAATAATTTCGTAAAATATTTTATAAAATAGAAATAAAATGGAAATTACGGCACAGCTTGATTTCCCGGATCGGGAAAAGTCTGTTTGGGGTATCGGAAAATGTTTGGGATGAAAAAGGCTTTATATGCAATAGGAGCCGCGGCGCTGTTCTGCGTTCTGTTTTTCTGGAATACGCCCGTGACCGTCATGGCTCAGGACGGCCCGGCCTGGAGGTCCGGCGCGGGGGTCGCTGCGCTGATCGATCAGCCGGAGGAGACCGGGACGGACGAAACGGCGGACGCGGGAACGGATGAGACAGCCGCGGAAGGTCAGGCTGAAGGCGATCGGGACGAAACCGAAACGGAGCAGGGCACAGAGGAAACGCAGACGCAGGAACAGAGTTTGGAAGAAGAAGCGGAAGGGCCCGCAGACCGCACGGATGCGGCGAAAAACGGCGATTTCGGTTCGGAAAAGGCCGGGACGGAAGGAACCGGAAAGGACGCCGGTTCGGACCAGATGTCCGATCTGGTCATGGCGAATGTGCAGAACGTGCTCAACGTGCGCAAAGAGCCCGGCACGGATGCGGAGCTGGTGGGCTATTTGTATGCGGACTGCGGCGGCACGATCCTGGAGCGCCGGGACGGCTGGACGAAGCTGGAGTCCGGCGAGCTGATCGGGTGGGCCAAGGATGAGTATCTGTTTTTCGGCGAGGAAGCGCAGCAGGCGGCAAGGGACGCGGGGCGCACGGTGGCCGTGACTACCGCGGGCGCGCTGCGGATCAGAAAGGCGCCGTCTCTGGATGCGGGCGTTTACGATCTTCTGGAAGAGGGCGCGGAGTATGAAGTGGTGGACAGTGCGCAGCTCGCGTTCAGCGACGGCATGGAGATCTCCGATGATTGGGTCGCGCTGGACTATGAAGGGAAAACCGGCTTTGTGTCGGCGGACTATGTGAAGGTGAGTTTTGAACTGGACTACGGCGAGACGCTGGAGCAGATCCGGCAGCGCAAGGAGGCGGAGGCCAGAGAACGGGAAGAAAAGGCTGCCAGCCGGAAGCAGGCCATCGAAAAGCTGCAGTCCATGGACGTTTCGGATGTGCTGCTTTTGGCGGCGCTGATCCAGTGCGAGGCGGGATCCGATGTCTATGAGGGTCAGGTGGCCGTGGGTGCGGTGGTCATGAACCGCGTGCTGAGCGGCGCCTATCCCAATACCATCCGGGACGTGATCTTCGCTTCGGGTCAGTTCACCCCCGCGGGCAGCGGCAAGCTGGGCCGCGTTCTGGAGTCCGGGAATATCAAGGCATCCTGTATCCAGGCGGCGCAGGAGGCCATGGCGGGCGTGACGCCCGTGGGCAGTGCGACGCGGTTCCGCCGTGCGGGCAATCGGGAAGGAATCATCGTCGGACATCACGTGTTCTGGTGATCTTGTGGATGAAGCGTCATCCGGATATAAGATACGGCGGGATGCCGTCAGAATGAGATCAGGAAAATATTCCCTTTCCGGCAGGTGAGAGGGAATATTTTTTTGCGGCGGGGAAAGCGCTCTCCGGCGAAGAAGATAAAAAGAAAATAATTGAATATTTTTGCCATATATAGTATGATGTGACTGGAAGCCTGCCATATCGGAAATGATAAGGCGGGGATGCTGCACAGGATCGGAGAGAAGGGTTTCATGGGAAGGAGGCGGTCATCGAGATGTACGAAGTTGTCTTTTGGACCGTGCTGGTCATTCTGCTGATCGCGGTGGAGGTCCTGACGATGGGGCTGACTACGATCTGGTTTGCGGCAGGTGCGCTGGCGGCTGCGATCGCCGCGGCCTGCAGAGCGCCGCTGTTCATTCAGATCGCGCTGTTTCTCATCGTTTCGGTGGCGGCGCTGGTTTTTACGAGACCTCTTGCCGTGCGGTATTTTAACGGAGAGCGCACAAAAACGAACGTCAGCAGTCTGGTGGGGCAGAAAGGGATCGTGACGGGGGAGATCGATAACCTGAAGGGGATCGGTCAGGTCACGCTGAACGGAATGCAGTGGACAGCCAGAGCTGCGCAGAAGGATCTGGTCATCCCGGAGGGAAGCGTGGTCACGGTCCGCAGCATTGAGGGTGTGAAGCTGATCGTTGACGCGGAAAGCCTGCCTCAGGGCTGAGACGGGAGAGAGAAGGGCCGTTCAGAGCGGCGAAAGGAGACAAAATGGGACTGGGTATTGCAATTCTGGTTATGTTGATCGTGGCGATCCTGATCGCCGCTTCCTGCATCAAGATCGTGCCGCAGGCGCAGGCTTACGTGGTGGAGCGCCTGGGCGCGTTTCAGCAGACCTGGGATGTGGGACTTCATTTCAAGATGCCGATCATCGATAAGGTGGCGAAGCGCGTCCTGCTGAAGGAGCAGGTGGCGGATTTCCCGCCGCAGCCCGTGATCACGAAGGATAACGTGACCATGCGGATCGATACGGTCGTGTTCTTCCAGATCACGGACCCCAAGCTCTTCACATACGGTGTGGAAAATCCGATCATGGCGATCGAAAATCTGACGGCCACCACGCTGCGCAATATCATCGGTGACCTGGAGCTGGATCAGACGCTGACCTCCAGAGAGACGATCAACGCCAAGATGCGTTCCTCCCTGGATCTGGCGACGGATCCCTGGGGCATCAAGGTGAACCGCGTGGAGCTGAAGAACATCATTCCTCCCGCCGCCATTCAGGATGCCATGGAGAAGCAGATGAAGGCGGAGCGTGAACGGCGTGAAGCGATCCTGCGTGCGGAAGGCGAGAAGAAATCCACGATCCTGGTGGCGGAAGGCAAGAAGGAATCCGCGATCCTGGAGGCGGAGGCGGAGAAGCAGTCCGCGATCCTGCGGGCAGAGGCCCAGAAGGAAAAGATGATCCGCGAGGCGGAAGGTGAAGCGGAAGCGATCCTGAAGGTACAGAAGGCGACGGCGGACGGCCTTCGGTTCATCCGCGAGGCGGGGGCGGACGATTCCGTCCTGAAGCTGAAGAGCCTGGAGACCTTCGAGAAGGTGGCGGACGGCAAGTCCACCAAGATCATCATTCCCTCCGAGATCCAGAACATGGCGGGCGTGCTGGCCAGCGCGAAGGAGCTGATCGCGGAGAAGTGAGCGCTGCGCATCGGGAGAAGGTTTGACAAGGCCGGATGCGGCGCCGGGCTTGGGAACGCCCTTTCTGCCCGGGCGAAAAGGGCAGGTTGAACGGAGAAGGCGCGCACGGCGCGTTTGAAACTATGGCAGCGGAAGGCGCGAGAGCGCAGTTTCCATTGTTCACGACGACAGAAAGTTCGCAGAGCGTGCTTTCTGTTGTTGTCTTTCACGGGCAGCGGAGGATAGTATGAGAAATGAGCTCGATAGCTCATTTCTCATACGGCTATTTGTGCCGGAGCGTCACAAATAGCCTTGATGGCAGAGTAGAAATCGCATTCGCGATTTCTACTCGCCCCCGTCGCGTAAACGCTCCGGAATGGAGATCTAAATGGACTTAACAGGACGGCATTTTTTAAAGCTCTTGGATTATTCGCCGGAGGAGATCGGCTATCTGCTGGATCTGGCGGCGAAGCTGAAAAAGATGAAAAAGGACGGCATCCCGATGGATACGCTGCGGGGCAGGAACGTGGCGCTGATCTTCGAAAAGACCAGCACGCGGACCAGAAGCTCCTTTGAGGTGGCGGCCAACGATCTGGGCATGGGGACCACGTATCTGGATCCTGCCAGCTCCCAGATCGGGAAAAAGGAGAGCATCAAGGATACCGCCAGGGTGCTGGGCCGGATGTATGAGGGCATCGAGTACCGCGGATACGGGCAGGAGATCGTGGAGGAGTTGGCCGCCTATGCGGGCGTGCCGGTGTGGAACGGCCTGACCAACGAGTTCCATCCGACCCAGATGCTGGCGGACCTGCTGACGATCCGGGAGCATTTGGGCAGGATCCGGGGCGTGCGGCTGGTTTATATGGGGGATGCCCGCTACAATATGGGCAATTCCTACATGGTGGTGTGCGCGAAGATGGGCATGCACTTTGTGGCCTGTGCGCCGGGGCGCTATTTCCCGAATCCGGCGCTGGTGGAGCAGTGCCGGCAGATCGCGGCGCAGACCGGCGGCAGCATCACACTGACGGAGGATGTGACGGAGGGCACGAAGGGCGCCGACGTGATCTGTACGGATGTGTGGGTCTCCATGGGAGAGCCGGACGCGGTATGGCGGGAACGCATCGAGGATCTGACGCCCTATCAGGTGAACCGGGCCGTGATGCAGAACGCGGGGAATGCGATCTTCATGCACTGCCTGCCGTCGTTCCATGACCGCAACACCCTGATCGGGAAGGAGATCGGGGAGCGCTTCGGCATCTACGAGATGGAGGTGACGGACGAGGTGTTCGAGTCCCCGGCCTCCGTGGTCTTCGATGAGGCGGAGAACCGCATGCACACCATCAAGGCGGTGATGGCCGCCACGCTGGGCTGGAAGGAAAAGGCGCTGTGATCTGTCAGTTTTTTACGAAACTGACGTGCGGACCGGCGGGAAGAAACGTTTATGATAGATGAGAAGAAGCTGACGGCGCTTTTGACGGGCCATACCATCGGCGGCACGCTGATCTGCCGGGAGCGGACGGACTCCACCAATCCGGAGATCTGCCGCGCCAGAAAGGTCGGCGCCGGGCACGGGACCGTGGCGGTGGCTGAGGAGCAGACGGCAGGGAAGGGACGCCGGGGCAGGAGCTGGAGCTCGGAACCGGGCATGAACCTCTATTTCAGCATGCTGCTGCTTCCGGAGCTGGCGGCGGACAAGGCCCCCATGCTGACGCTGGCGGCGGCGCTGGCCGTGGCCCGTGCGGTCCGGGAGCTGGGACTGCCCGCGCAGATCAAATGGCCCAATGATGTGGTGGTGTCCGCAAGGAAGGTGTGCGGGATCCTGACGGAGCTGTTTTTTGAGCCGGACGGCCGCTATTATGTGGTCGTCGGCACGGGGATCAACGTCAATCAGACGGTGTTCCCGGAGGAGATCGGCGCTGCGGCCACGTCCCTGCGCAGGGAAGCGAAGGGACAGATATTTGACCGGGAAGCGCTGCTGGCGCGGGTGCTCTGTCTGTTTGAAGCGGATTACGGGCGCTTTCTGGCGGACGGCGGTTTCGGCGGACTGCGCGCGGACTATGAGGCGTATCTGGTGAACCGGAACGCGCATGTGCGGGTGGAGGATCCCAAAGGAGCCTGGACCGGCACGGCGCTGGGGATCGACGACGGCGGAGAGCTTCTGGTGCGCCGCCCGGACGGAAGCGTGGAAACGGTATATGCGGGAGAAGTGTCGGTGAGAGGAATTTACGGTTATGTCTGATACGTTCCGGCGGGGAGAAAAGGTGGTGCTCTGCGGGGCAAACGCCTATGAGAAGAAATATTATTTTAACGAAGCGTTCAAGGGGATCCCGCAATCCGTGCAGGATGAGCTCCATATCATCTGTGTGCTGTTCACGGAGGAAGTGGGTGGGATCTTCACGATCGTTTTTGAGCCGGACGGGACGCTCGCCTTCGAGACGGACGCGGCGGAGGACGATGTGCTTTATGACGAGATCTCCAGCGGACTGCTGATCGGTGAGATCCGGCGCACGCGTCAGGAAATGCTGGAGTCGCTGAGCCTTTATTACCGGGTGTTCATCCTGCATGAGGACGTCTGGGAAGAGGAATGATCTTTTCGGAAAAAGAATGGAGAACTTGTTCGGCGGGAGGCAGCCGCTTTGACTGGTCCGCATATGCCTGCGGCATGGAGGGAAAAAATGATCCTGGTGATCGATGTGGGAAATACGAATATCACCTGCGGCGTGTTTGAAGGGAAAAAGCTGACGACCACGTTCCGCATGATGTCCCGGGCTTCGCATACGTCGGATGAATACGGCATCCTCCTGCGGGAGCTGCTCCGGCACAACCGGATCGACCGGGAAAAGCTGACCGGGGCCATCATAGCCAGCGTGGTCCCCAACGTCATGCATGCCCTGACCGGGGCCATAAAGCGTTATCTGGAGCTGGATCCGCTGATCGTCGGCAACGGGATCAAAACGGGCATCCGGATCACGGCGGAGAATCCCAAGGAGATCGGCCCGGACCGCATCGTGGACGTGGTGGCGGCCTATGAGAAATACGGCGGTCCCGTGCTGGTGCTGGATTTCGGAACGGCCACGACCTACGATCTGGTGACCGCGGACGGGAAGTTCGGCGTGGGGATCACCGCGCCCGGCATCCGCATTTCCGCCGAGGCGCTCTGGAACGGCGCGGCCAGACTGCCGGAGATCGAGATCCGCAAGCCCGCCAGCATCCTGGCAAGAGAGACCGTCAGCAGCATGCAGGCCGGTCTCGTGTACGGGCAGATCGGGCAGACGGAGTACATCATCCGTCAGGTGAAAAAGGAAACCGGCCTGACAGATCTGAAAGTGGTGGCGACCGGGGGGCTGGGACGGATCATCGCGGACGAAACGGACGCCATCGACATTTATGACAGCTCTCTGACCCTGGAGGGGCTGCGGATCCTGTACGAAAGGAATCGAAAGAGTACGAGATGAGAGGACTGAAGATCGGAAATGTACAGCTGGCAAACAGCGTCATTCTGGCACCCATGGCAGGCGTAAGCGACCTGCCATTTCGTTTGCTCTGTCATGAACAGGGCGCCGGAATGGTCTGTACGGAAATGATTAGCGCCAAGGCCATCCTGTACAACAATAAAAATACGGAAGCGCTGATGGCGATCCATCCGGAGGAGGGGCCGGTGTCGCTGCAGCTTTTCGGCTCCGATCCGGAGATCGTCAGCGAAATGGCGAAGCGGATCGAGGAACGGCCCTTCGCGGTGCTGGATCTGAACATGGGCTGCCCGGTGCCCAAGGTGGTGAACAACGGCGAGGGCAGCGCGCTGATGAAAGATCCCGTGCTGGCCGGGGCCATCATCGAGCGGACGGTGCGCGCGGTCAAAAAGCCCGTCACCGTGAAGATCCGCAAGGGCTTTGACGAGGCGCATGTCAATGCGGTGGAGATCGCCCGCATCGCCCAGGAATCCGGCGCCGCGGCGGTGGCCGTCCACGGGCGGACCAGGGAGCAGTATTATTCGGGGAAAGCCGATTGGGAGATCATCGCCCGGGTGAAGGAGGCGGTGAAGATCCCGGTGTTGGGGAACGGCGACGTGACGGACGGAGAGACGGCCCGGCGGATGTTTTCCGAGACCGGCTGCGACGGCATCCTGGTGGGCCGCGCGGCGCAGGGGAACCCGTGGATCTTCCGCCAGATCCTGGATGCGCTGGCAAAGGACGGCCGCGAAGGCGGCCAGGCGGCGGAAGAGGGTTTCATAGGCGGTCTGACGGCGGGCGGCGGTTCTACAGGCGATCTGACGGCGGCAGGCGGTGCGTCTGAGGGTCAGTCTGCATCGGAAGATGGTGTGCCGGAAGGGAGAAGGCCCTTCCAGCCTACGCCGGAAGAGCGGTATCGCATGATCCTGCGCCATGCCTCTCTGGAGGTTGCCTGCAAAGGGGAACGGGCCGCGATGCGGGAAATGCGCAAGCACATGGCCTGGTATACGGCCGGTCTTCCCAATTCCTCAAGGATGCGCCGGAGGATCAATGAGATGGAGACGATGGCACAGCTCGAGGCGGGTATGAGGGAGCTGCTTCTGGCATAAGATGTACCATGGAAACGATAGAATATCTCATGACGGACAGCGGGAGGGAACAGGGATCCGCACTTTTTCCCGCTCTGCGCGGACAGCCGGAAACCGTGCAGTTCCTGTGGCGCGATGCACAGGTCCGGCTTCACTGTATCCCGCGGGCGTGGGCGGAGGCCGGAGAGGCGGAGATCAGAAGGGCAAAAACAGAGAAAGCGAAAACCGGAAAGGCCGAACAGGGAAAG
>CANRMT010000109.1 GCA_947631815.1 uncultured Eisenbergiella sp. | reverse complement strand
GTCTCCTGCCGGACGGAGGTTTCTCTGCTGGACGCCGACTGGACGCTGGCGGACCGGACGGAGTTTCCGGTGGAGCTGGCCTCCTTGGAATGGGGCGGGCACAGCGCTGTGCTCTCCGGCATGGAAGACGGATCGGCAAAAATGATATATTTTGATTTTGCAGATTTTTCCGAAAGGGATCTGACAGAGTCCGTTCCGCCTGCCATGCGGAAGGCGCTGGAGGCGGAGCTGACAGAGCGCCGGAGAGGCGATGCGTGGGAGCAGGCGGAGCATCAGTGGGTCTATCTGGAGGACAGCGGAACGTATGTGTTCACGGGAACGGATGAAAAGACTCTGAACGGATGAAAAGATTCTGAATAATGCTTGACTTTTTGCAGAGCGTTTCATAAAATAGGCAATAGTGAAAGGCTGTGAAGGTGTCAGTAGCGCCATGTTTTTCCACACAGAGAGGAAGGGCCGTCGGCTGGAAGCCCGTCCGGATAAAGACATGGAGGCGAATTTCCCACCGGAGCTGTCCGGCTGAACGCGGGTGAGCCGCTGGTAGGCCGGAACGTGAGGACGCGTTATGTCTCAAATGAAGTGCCCGCCTGTTTTTCGTCGGCGGGAATCCGGGTGGTACCGCGGAATTTTTTTCGTCCCTGGTTTTGTAGGAAACCGGGGATTTTTTATGGGAAGGACCCCGGAATATCTGGAAAGGAGTCTGTGATGAGGGAAAGACTGGAAAAGATCAAAGAAGAAGTGCTCCGGCAGATCGAAGCCTCCGAGAATCTGGAAAAGCTCAACGAGGTCAGAGTGTTCGCGCTGGGGAAAAAGGGCGAGCTGACCGGGCTGCTGAAGGGCATGAAGGACGTTGCGCCGGAGGAGCGGCCGAAGGTCGGTCAGATGGTGAACGAGGTGCGCGCCGAGCTGGAGGGCCGCCTGGAGGCCAGAAAGGCCGAGCTGGAGGAGTTCCTGCGGGAGATGCGTTTAAAGAGCGAGGTCATCGATGTGACGCTGCCCGCGAAGAAGAATCAGGTGGGGTACCGGCATCCCAACACCATCGCCCAGCAGGAAGTGGAGCGCATTTTCGTGGGCATGGGCTATGAAGTGGTGGAAGGCCCCGAGGTGGAGCTGGACTATTACAATTTCGAGGCGCTCAATACGCCCAAGGGGCATCCAGCCAGGGACGAGCAGGATACGTTTTATATCAGCGAGGACATCGTGCTGCGCACGCAGACCTCGCCCGTGCAGGTGCGCACCATGGAGAAGGGAAAGCTGCCCATCCGCATGATCGCTCCCGGGCGCGTGTACCGTTCGGATGAGGTGGACGCCACCCATTCCCCGGTCTTCCATCAGATCGAAGGGCTGGTCATCGACAAGAACATCACATTTGCGGATCTGAAGGGCACGCTGGCGGAGTTCGCCAGGGAGCTGTTCGGTCCGGACACGAAGGTGAAGTTCCGGCCGCATCATTTCCCGTTTACGGAGCCCAGCGCGGAGGTGGACGTGAGCTGTTTCAAGTGCGGCGGCAAGGGCTGCCGGTTCTGCAAGGGCTCCGGCTGGATCGAGATCCTGGGCTGCGGCATGGTGCATCCGAAGGTGCTGACCATGAGCGGCATCGATCCCAACGAGTATTCCGGGTTCGCCTTCGGCGTGGGGCTGGAGCGCATCACGCTGCTGAAATATGAGATCGACGATATGCGCCTGCTCTATGAAAACGATGCGAGATTCTTAAAACAGTTCTGACAGAAAGGAAGAATACGATGAATACAGCATTATCCTGGATCAAAGCATATGTGCCGGAGCTCTCCTGCACCGATCAGGAATATTGTGACGCCATGACCTTAAGCGGCACAAAGGTAGAAGGATATGAGAGAACGGACAAAAACCTGGAAAAGATCGTCATCGGGCAGATTGAGTCGATCGAAAAGCATCCTGACGCGGACAAGCTGATCGTCTGCCAGGTCAACATCGGCAGCGAAACGCTCCAGATCGTCACCGGGGCCCCCAACGTGCAGGTGGGCGATAAGGTGCCCGTGGTGCTGGACGGCGGCAAGGTGGCGGGCGGACACGACGGCGGTCCCCTGCCGGAGAACGGCATTACGATCAAGGCCGGCAAGCTGCGCGGCGTGCCCTCCAACGGCATGATGTGCTCCATCGAAGAGCTGGGGAGCAGCCGGGACATGTATCCGGAGGCCCCGGAGATGGGCATTTATATTTTCCCGCAGGACGCCGCGGTGGGTGCGGACGCCGTGGAGGCGCTGGGTCTGCGCGACACGGTGTTCGAATATGAGATCACCAACAACCGGGTGGACTGCTACAGTCTGCTGGGCGTCGCCAGGGAGGCGGCGGCCACCTTCCGCAGGCCCTTCGTGCCGCCCGTCGTCACCGTCCATGAGAATGACGAGGACGTGAACGACTATGTCAGCGTGGAGGTGAAGGATAAGGACCTGTGCACCCGGTACTGCGCGAGGGTCTGCAAAAACATTAAGATCGCGCCCAGCCCCAGATGGATGCAGAGACGGCTGGCGGCCTCCGGCATCCGGCCCATCAACAATCTGGTGGACATCACCAACTATGTGATGGCCGAGTACGGACAGCCCATGCATGCCTTTGACCTGGACAAGGTGGCGGGGCATAAGATCATCGTGCGCAGGGCCAAGGACGGCGATGTGTTCCAGACGCTGGACGGACAGCTCCGGAAGCTGGATTCCGAGGTGCTGATGATCTGTGACGGCGAAAAGGAGATCGGCATCGCGGGCATCATGGGCGGCGAGAACAGCAAGATCACCGACGACGTGACCACGGTGCTGTTCGAGGCGGCCACCTTCAACGGCCCCAATATCCGCAAATCCGCCAAGCGTATCGGTATGCGCACCGACGCCTCCAGCTTCTTCGAAAAAGGGTTGGATCCGGTGAATGCGGAGGCGGCCATCAACCGTGCCTGTCAGCTCATTGAGGAGCTGGGCTGCGGCGAGGTGGTAGGCGGCATGGTGGATGTGTGCGAGCCCATCCGGCCGCTGCGGCATATCGTGTTCGAACCGGAGCGGATCAACCGCTTCCTGGGCACCGAGATCCCCGCAGCGGATATGCTGGCGACCTTTGAGCGGCTGGAGCTCAAATATGACAGCAGCACCAACGAGATCGAGATCCCCAGCTTCCGGCAGGATCTGGAAGGCTTTGCCGATATCGCGGAGGAGGTGGCCCGTTTCTACGGCTACGATAAGATCCCCACGACGCTGCCCTCCGGGGAGGCCACCACGGGTAAGCTCTCCTTCAAGGCCAGGATCGAGGACAAGGCCAGGGATATCGCGGAATACTGCGGTTTCTCCCAGAGCATGACGTTCTCCTTTGAGAGCCCGAAGGTGTTCGACAAGCTCCTGCTTCCGGCGGACGATCCGGCCAGACAGACGGTGACCATCACCAATCCGCTGGGAGAGGATTATTCCATCATGCGGACGATCCCGCTGAACGGGATCCTCACCAGCCTTGCCACCAACTACAACCGCCGCAACAAGGACGTGAAGCTGTACGAGCTGAACAATATCTATCTGCCCAAGAGCCTGCCGCTGACCGAGCTTCCCGAGGAGCGCACTCAGTTCGTGCTGGGCTTCTACGGAGAGGGAGATTTTTTCACGATGAAAGGCGTGGCGGAGGAGTTCCTGGAGCATGTGGGCATGACGCAGAAGCCGGTTTACGATCCGAAGGCGGGTCGGTCGTATCTGCATCCGGGCCGTCAGGCGGACATCTATTACGGGAAGAAGGCCATCGGGTATCTGGGCGAGCTGCATCCGAAGGTCGCGGACAATTATGAGATCGGGAGCAGGGTCTATGTGGCCGTGCTGGATATCCAGACCGTGGCGGAATTCGCCACCTTTGACCGGAAATATGAAGGGATCGCGAAATATCCGGCCGTGACGCGGGACATCAGCATGGTGGTCCCGAAGGCGGTGCTGGCGGGACAGATCGAGGCGGTCCTTTCACAGAGAGGCGGAAAGATCCTGGAAAGCTATGCGCTGTTCGATATCTACGAGGGCGCGCAGATCAGGGAAGGCTATAAATCCATGGCATATACGCTCACGTTCCGCGCGAAGGATAAGACGCTGGAGGAGAGCGATGTGGCGGCGGCCATGCGCAAGATCCTGAACGGGCTGGAAGGTCTGGGGATCGAGTTGAGGCAGTGATCGGAGGAGTGGAGCACGATTATGGAAAGACAGACTGCTTGGAAAAGCTATGATGAAAAGAAGCTGGAGGCGGTGAACGCTCTGGCAAAGGACTATATCGATTTTATCAGCGCCGCGAAGACGGAGCGGGAGTGTGTGGACGAGATCGTGAACCGGGCGGAGGCCGCCGGGTATCGGGAGCTTTCTGTCCTGATCCGAGAGGGCGCGAAGCTGTCCGCGGGCGATAAGGTATATTCGGTCATGATGAACAAGTCCGTTATTCTGTTCCGTCTGGGCACGAAGCCGATGACGGCGGGCATGAACATTCTGGGGGCGCACATCGATTCCCCCAGAATGGATATCAAGCAGAATCCGGTATTCGAGGACGGCGGGCTGGCGCTTCTGGATACGCACTATTACGGCGGCGTGAAAAAGTACCAGTGGGTGACGATCCCGCTGGCGCTGCACGGCGTGGTGGTAAAAAAGGACGGCACCACGGTGGAGATCAATATCGGGGAAAATGAGGACGATCCCGTCTTTTTCATCTCCGATCTGCTGATCCATCTGAGCGCGGAGCAGATGGAGAAGAAAGCCTCCAAGGTCATCGAGGGAGAGGCGCTGGATCTGATCGTGGGAAGCATCCCGCTGTACGGGGAAGAAAAGGAAGCGGTGAAGGCCGGTGTGCTGAAGCTTTTGAACGATACCTACGGCATTGAAGAGGAGGATTTTCTCAGCGCGGAGCTGGAGGTGGTCCCCGCCGGAAGGGCGAGGGAAGCGGGCTTTGACCGGAGCATGGTCCTAGGCTACGGACAGGACGACCGCGTGTGCGCCTACACTTCGCTGGCGGCGCTTCTGGAGGTCGGTCAGACCGAGCGCACCTCCTGCTGTGTCCTGGTGGACAAGGAGGAGATCGGCAGCGTGGGCGCCACGGGCATGCAGTCCCGGTTTTTCGAAAATGCGGTGGCGGAAGTGATGGAGCTGGCGGGAGAGGGCGGCTGGCTGAACATGCGCAGATGCCTGGCGGCTTCGGATATGCTTTCCTCCGACGTCAGCGCGGCCTTCGATCCGTCCTATCCTTCGGTCTTTGAAAAGAAAAACGCGGCCTTTTTCGGCAAAGGCATGGTGTTCAACAAGTTCACCGGGTCCCGGGGAAAGAGCGGTTCCAACGATGCCAACGCGGAGTATATCGCGCATATCCGCAGTCTGCTGGATGACACGGATGTGACCTGGCAGACCGCGGAGCTGGGAAAGGTCGATGTGGGCGGCGGCGGCACCATCGCTTTTATTCTGGCCCAGTACGGCATGAATGTCATTGACTGCGGCGTGCCGGTGCTCTCCATGCACGCGCCCTGGGAGGCCACCAGCAAGGCGGATATCTATGAAACGAAATGCGGCTATGTCGCGTTTCTGGAGAAGGCATGTCTGTGAAGCAAAGCGCACCCGGCGGTGAACCGGGGGCGCTTTTGGGTCTTAAGACATCCGATTACGCCTTTGATCTGCCGAAGGAGCTGATCGCCCAGGATCCGCTGGCGGACAGAAGCTCGTCCCGCATGCTGGTGCTGCACCGGGATACCGGTGCGCTGGAGCACCGCACGTTTACAGACATCACGTCTTGTCTGCGGCCCGGCGACTGCCTGGTCCTGAACGACACGAAGGTCATTCCGGCCCGGCTTCTGGGCGTCAAAAAGGATACCGGCGCGGCGGTGGAGATCCTTCTTTTAAAGCGCCGGGAGGCGGACGTCTGGGAGACGCTGGTGCGGCCAGGCAAAAAGCTGCGCCCCGGCGCGCGGGTCGTGTTCGGGGACGGACGGCTGGAGGCACAGATCCTGGATGTGGAAGAGGATGGGAACCGGCTGGTGCGCTTTTTCTGGGAAGGCATCTGGGAAGAGGTGCTGGACGGTCTTGGAGAAATGCCTCTGCCGCCCTATATCACCCATAAGCTGGAGGACAAGAACCGGTATCAGACCGTCTATGCCCGCTATGAGGGCTCGGCGGCCGCGCCTACGGCGGGCCTGCATTTCACGCAGGAGCTTCTGCAGAAGCTGGAATCCATGGGCGTGGAGCTGGTCTATGTGACGCTGCACGTGGGTCTGGGCACGTTCCGGCCCGTGAAGGTGGACAACGTGGCGGAGCATCACATGCACACGGAGGCTTATCAGGTGAATGAAAAGGCCGCGGCGCAGATCAGCCGCGCGAAGGCCGAGGGCCGCCGCGTCATCTGCGTGGGGACCACCAGCTGCCGGACCGTGGAGAGCGCGGCGGACGCGGAGGGCCATATCAGCGCCTGCAGCGGCAGCACGGATATCTTCATTTACCCCGGCTACCGTTTCAGGGTGATGGACGGCCTGATCACGAATTTCCATCTGCCGGAATCCACGCTGGTGATGCTGGTCTCCGCGTTTGCGGGGCGGGAGCGGGTATTGAACGCCTACGCGGAGGCGGTGCGGCAGAGGTATAGATTTTTTTCCTTTGGCGACGTCATGTTTATCGCTTGACACCGAAATCGCACATTTGTAAACAAATAAAAAAGAGCGTAGATGCACTCGCCCTTGTCCTGTACGGATACGAGACAGAAAAATGTAAAATACCAGCGCCATCTGACAGAAGCGCACTGGAGGTTCCGGCTGGATCATTCGTGAATTATATCCGCTGCGATACGATGGCTTATCGTAAAAAATTCAATACCAGGGCTGTAAAAAAAACACTTTCTATTCCCGAATGGATGAATGAAGAAGCAGTTTCTTTGGACCTGAATTTTTCACAGGTCCTGCAGGATGCTCTTCTCCAAAAATTTCACGTTTAATTTGTGTTTTGTATGCTTTTCAAAAAGGCTTCTGATCGGTGTTGACGCATTGATCATTCGAGAAATGAAGCGCCATATTTCAAATTGTATTGCATTTGTCCGCACAAACACGTATAATAAAAATGTGGATGAGGATACTTATCCTGAAAGGAGCTTTTGATATGGCAAAGTCAGCAAATCTTTACGCGCGGATCGAACCGGATGTAAAGGAGCAGGCAGAGAGTATTCTGACAGCATTAGGGATTCCGGCTTCTAATGCAATCACCATGTTCTATAAGCAGATCATCCTGCACAAGGGATTACCTTTTGCGGTCAGACTGCCAAATCCTCCGCTTGATGTAAATCAAATGACAGAAGAACAGTTCAATACGGAGTTAGGAAAAGGATATACGGAGATGAGAGCTGGGCAGACTGCTGCAGCGGCTGATGTTTTTGCAGAGATTCGTAAGGAATACGGTGTATGAATTATGAAGTAAGAATGACCCGGACTGCGGATAATGATCTGCGCGGTATTTTTGAGTATATCGCGTTTGATCTGCAGTCTGTTCAAAACGCGGTGGCTCAGCTTGATCGCCTGGAGAAGGGAATCGCTTCGTTGGATCAGATGCCGGAGAGGTTTCGTGTTTATGAAAGGGATCCCTGGTACAGCCGTAATCTGCATATTATGCCGGTAGATAATTTTTTGATATTTTATATATCGGACCGTGAAAGGCGGATCGTTACTATTCTGCGGGTTATGTATGGCGGGAGGGATGTCGACAGACAGCTCAGAGAGAGTATAGAGGATGAGTAACAAGCCCTTCGGAATTGCGGCAGTTAGCAACAGGGCTGTGTTTTATAGCGGCAGGAGCACAAACAATGAACTACGAAATCCGTATCCCCACAACACGCGAAGAACGGCGGCTCGACGATGAATTAATGGCCTACAATCTGCAAAAAGTTCCGCCGACACAGGAGGAGCCCTTTGTGAAGATCTGCCGCTGTGCAAAGGGTCCCCGCGGAGAGTTGCTGGGCGGTGTGCTGGCCTGCAGTGTGCTCTGGAATGTTCTGCATATCCAGACAGTCTGGGTGCGGGAGGACTGCAGGAGGACGGGGATCGCCTCGGCGCTCCTGCGGGAGGTGGAGAAGGAGGCGAAGCAGCAGGGCTGCGGCATCGCACAGCTGGACACCTACGATTTTCAGGCGAAGGGCTTTTATGAAAAATGCGGCTATTGGGTGTTCGGCGAACTAAAGGGAGCGCCAGCGGGTCACAGTCATTATTATATGTATAAGATTCTGGAAAGCGGAGATTGAACGGGGACGGGATCGAGTAAGTACGAATGAGATATCCTTGATTGTATTTCCCCTCAAGATGTGATAATATTTTCTGGGACTACCAAGATGGTAGGCGGTTGGCCCTCTTCGGAGGGATGTGACCCTCCGATTACATAGTGAACCGAAAGGGAATCTGGGAAAGGAGGGCTGATGCTTATGGATATTTTAGGACTTATAGCAGTGCTGAGCTTCGGCTTGACATGCTTTGCCTTAGGATATGGCATAGGCAAAGATAATAACAAGACACAGAAATAGCCGCCCAAAACCCCGTCATAGGTAAGCGGCTACTGCTGTAAACCATTTCGGGCTAACCGTCTATCGGTAGCTCCCGAAGGGTGCCTGTTTGCCGCAGGTGCCCTTCTTTGTCTATAATATATCACGTTCCGCTCATTGATTCAAGAGGTTTCTGTCGACAAAAACGGTCATCAAGTAACGCATACCATAGAAATATGAGAGAGTAAATATCAGTTGTGCAGAGGTAAACTCCACCCGAGTTTGCCACTTGTCAGTTGATCCCAATTAAAATTTTTCCTTATTTTGCAAGGTTTTCCTTGCTTTTTTTGTA
>CANRMT010000108.1 GCA_947631815.1 uncultured Eisenbergiella sp. | reverse complement strand
GGAATTTCCGGCTTGAAATTGCGGGATATCTTTGCTACACTGGAGACAGCGTTACAATATGGTATTGTATATAAACAGTACAAACAGGTACAAAATGATGCAGCGCCGCGCATTTCGGCAGGAACGGGTGCGGGACGGCGCGGAAATGAGAGGGTTATGATGAGCAAGGTTACGTTTGATTACGGCAAAGCGGCTCCCTTCGTCAGCGCGCACGAAGTGGAGAACATGAAGGGACAGGTGGAGAGCGCGAAAGAGCTGCTGGTCTCCGGGACCGGCGCGGGCAGCGATTTCCTGGGCTGGGTCGATCTGCCTGTGAATTACGACAGGGAGGAGTTTTCGCGCATCCTGGCGGCGGCGGAGAAGATCCGCAGCGATTCCGAGGTGCTTCTGGTGATCGGCATCGGCGGTTCTTATCTGGGCGCCCGGGCGGCCGTCGAATTTCTGCGGCACAGCTTCTACAATATGGTGGACAAGTCTGTCCGCGGGACGCCCGAGATCTATTTCGTGGGCAACTCCATCAGCTCTACCTATATGAAGCATCTGATGGACGTGATCGGAGACCGGGATTTCTCCATCAACATGATCTCCAAGTCCGGCACCACCACGGAGCCCGCCATCGCGTTCCGCGTGTTCAAGGCGATGCTGGAGAAGAAATACGGCAAGAAGGAAGCGGCGGGCCGCATCTATGCCACCACGGACCGGGCGAGAGGCTCCCTGAAGAAGGTGGCGGACGAGGAGGGCTATCAGACCTTCGTGGTGCCCGACGATGTGGGCGGGCGTTTCTCCGTCCTGACGGCTGTGGGCCTGCTTCCCATCGCGGTCAGCGGCGCCGATATCACGGCGCTGATGGAGGGCGCAGCCAGCGGCAGGAAGCTGGCGCTGGAGACGCCTTTTGAAGAGAATGACGCGCTGCTGTACGCGGCGCTGCGCAACATCATGCTCCGGAAGGGCAAGAGCGTGGAGATCCTGGCCAACTATGAGCCCGCTGTCCATTATGTTTCCGAATGGTGGAAGCAGCTCTTCGGCGAGAGCGAGGGCAAGGACCAGCGCGGCATTTTCCCGGCCAGCGTGGATCTGACCACGGATCTGCATTCCATGGGACAGTTCATCCAGGATGGCGCGCGGATCATGTTCGAGACGGTCATCGACATCGAAAAGTCGAGGGAAGAGATCCTGATCGGGGAGGAGCCCGTGGATCTGGACGGCCTGAACTATCTGGCGGGCAAGAGTGTGGATTTCGTCAATAAGAGCGCCATGAACGGCACGATCCTGGCGCACACGGACGGCCAGGTGCCCAACTTCGTCATCCATGTGCCGGAGGTGAGCGAGTTTTATCTGGGCCAGCTGTTCTACTTCTTTGAGTTCGCCTGCGGCGTCAGCGGCTATCTGCTGGGCGTGAACCCGTTCAATCAGCCCGGCGTGGAGAGCTACAAGAAGAACATGTTCGCACTGCTGGGCAAGCCCGGCTATGAGGAGGCGCGGGAAGCGCTACTGGCCAGGCTGTAAGAGGGACGGGGCGCGGAAGAAGCGCCGACAGCAGACAGCAGAGCGCGGAGACAGACGAGGCGCAAAAAGACCGGAGAGTATATGATGAAGATCGTGGTTTTGGACAGGACCAGCGTGGGCGAGGACGTTTCCGTCGAGAGCATGAAGCGGTACGGCCAGGTGGATTTTTACAACAGCACGCCCAATGAGCTGGTGGCGGAGCGCGTGGCGGACGCCGATATCATCGTGGTGAACAAGAATCTCATCAACGAGGCGTCGCTGAAGGACGCTTCCCATGTGAAGCTGATCTGCGAGTTCGCCACCGGCTATGACAACGTGGATATCGGGTACTGCAAAAGCAGGGGCATCCGGGTGGTGAACGTGCGCAGGTATTCCACGGCGGCGGTGGCGCAGCATACCGTCGCGCTGGCGCTTTCCGTGCTGGAGAACCTGCCCTATTATGACAATTACGTGAAGTCCGGCGCGTATGCGGCGCAGGAGCGGTTCGCCCATTTTGAGAAGACCTATTACGAGCTGGAGGGCAAGACCTGGGGTATCGTGGGCATGGGCACCATCGGGCAGAAGGTCGCCAGAGCGGCGGAGGCGCTGGGCTGTCACGTCATTTTCTATTCGGCGTCCGGGCACAGCACCTGCACCGATTATGAGCGCGTGGAATTCGACGAGCTGCTGGCGCGTTCGGACGTGCTTTCCCTGCACTGTCCTCTGAGCGAACGCACCCGCCATCTGATGAACGCGGAGGCGTTCGCGAAGATGAAGCGCAGCGCCATCCTGATCAACGTGGCCCGCGGGCCGGTGGTGGACGGAGACGCGCTGTATCAGGCGCTGGTGAGCGGGCAGATCCGCGGGGCCGGTATCGATGTGTTCGAAAAAGAGCCGGTGGACGCGGACGAAAAGCTGACGACGCTGAAGGACGCGGGGCTTTTGCAGCTGACGCCCCACATGGCCTGGGCCAGCGTGGAGGCGCGCACCCGCTGCGTGACGGAGACCTGCCTGAACATCGAGGCATTTCTGGAAGGAAGGGAGCGCAACGTGATCGCATGACGCGGTCCGTTTCAAAATACATAAACCGGGGAACGCGGACGGCCGTCCGGCGTTTCCCGGGAATGAGCGCAGCAGTGTTGACAGGGCAGACGACCAACACTCTAATAAAAATTCGGCTGATCGAAACGGCGGCGCAGATACGCCGCCATCACACTTTAAAGCCGCAGGAGCGGCAGAATGGAGAAAAAGTATGAGCAGTGAGATCAGAGACATCAAGCTGGCCGGATCCGGCGAACAGAAGATCGAGTGGGTCAGGAGGAACTGTGATCTGCTCCGGACGCTGGAAGCGGAGTTTTCGCAGACGAAGCCCTTCGCGGGGAAGAAGATCGCCCTTTCCGTGCATCTGGAGGCAAAGACCGCCTATCTGTGCAAGGTGTTGGCGGCCGGCGGCGCGGAAATGTACGTGACCGGTTCCAATCCCCTGTCCACGCAGGACGATGTGGCGGCGGCGCTGGTGAAGGCGGGGCTGGAGGTGCACGCCTGGTACGGCGCCACGGAGGAGGAGTACAACCGCCATATCCGCGCGGTGCTGGAGGCGGGCCCCAATATCATCATCGACGACGGCGGCGATCTGGTACATATGGTGCACACGGAGCTGACGCACCTGATCCCGGCCATCATCGGCGGCTGCGAGGAGACCACCACCGGCATCATCCGGCTGGAGGCCATGAACCGGGCCGGGCAGCTGCGCTTCCCCATGGTGCGGGTGAACAACGCGGACTGCAAGCATTTCTTTGACAACCGTTACGGCACGGGCCAGTCCGTGTGGGACGGCATCATGCGCACCACCAACCTGATCGTGGCGGGCAAGAACGTGGTAGTGGCCGGATACGGCTGGTGCGGCAAGGGCGTCGCCATGCGCGCCAAGGGGCTGGGCGCCAAGGTCATCGTCACCGAGGTCAATCCCGTGAAGGCCATCGAGGCCGTGATGGACGGCTTTGAGGTGATGCCCATGAAGGAAGCGGCGAAGCTGGGCGACTTCTTCGTGACCGTGACCGGCTGCGACAAGGTGATCGACGAGGAGGATTTCGCCGAGATGAAGGACGGCGCGATCTTAAGCAACGCGGGCCATTTCGACTGCGAGATCGACATGGCGAGACTGCGGGAGATCGCGGTGGAATCCAAAGAAATGCGCCATAATATCATGGGCTACCGGCTGCCGAACGGCCGCTGGATCTTCGTGCTGGGCGAAGGCCGTCTGGTGAATCTGGCCTGCGGCGACGGTCATCCGGCGGAGATCATGGACATGAGCTTCGCGATCCAGGCCCTTTCCGCCAAATATCTGGTGGAGCACGGCGGCGAACTGACGGAAAAGCTGATCGACGTGCCCCGTGTCGTGGATGAGGACGTGGCGGCCAGGAAGCTGGCATTCCTGGGCAAGCACATCGATGTGCTGACCCCGGAGCAGGAAGCGTATCTGAACAAGTCGCTGGTCTGAGAGGGAAGAGGAATGAGCGACGGATATTTGATGCACGGCGGTGATTACAATCCGGAACAGTGGCTGGACATGCCGGAGGTGTTCGATACGGATATCGAACGCTTCCGGGAAGCGAAGATCAATACCGTGACGCTGGGCGTGTTCTCCTGGTCGAAGCTGGAGCCGAAGGACGGGGAATATCATTTTGAGTGGCTGGAGGCGATCATCGACCGGCTGTATGCCAACGGGATCAGCGTCATTTTGGCCACGCCCTCCGGCGCCCGGCCCCACTGGCTGGCGGACCGGTATCCCGAGGTGCTGCGGGTCAACGAGAAGCGGCAGAGGATGCTGTTCGGTACCCGGCACAATCACTGCATGACCTCTCCGGCCTATCGGGAGAAGGTGCGGCAGATCGATACCCGCCTGGCGGCCCGCTTCGGCGCACATCCGGCGGTGAAGATGTGGCATATTTCCAACGAATACGGCGGGGAATGCCACTGCCCGCTCTGCCAGAAGGCCTTTCAGGGCTGGCTGGAGAAAAAATACGGCACCGTTCAGGCGCTGAACGATGCCTGGTGCACCGCTTTCTGGAGCCATACCTACGACAGCTTTTCCCAGGTGGAAAGTCCCTCCTCCATCGGGGAGTATTCGATCATGGGGCTGAGTCTGGACTGGAAACGGTTTGTTTCGGATCAGACCGTCGATTTCATGGAACAGGAGATCGCGGCGATCCGTGCCGCCGGTTCGGACAAGCCGACCGTGGTCAATATGATGTATTATTTCGGCGGCATCGACTATTTCAAGTTGGCGAAAAAGGTCGATGCGGTGTCCTGGGACAACTATCCCGCCTGGGACAAACGTGAGCGGAAGGAGACCGCGCAGCGCACGGCGTTCTGGCACGATGTGATCCGCAGCCTGAAGAAAAAGCCGTTCCTGATGATGGAATCCTGTCCGGGCGCCACTAACTGGCAGGGCGTCAGTCGGCTGAAACGGCCCGGCCTGGTGCGGGCCGCGTCCCTGCAGAGCATCGCCCACGGCGCGGACGGCGCGCTGTATTTTCAGATGCGCAAGAGCCGGGGCGGCGAAGAAAAGTTCCACGGCGCGGTGCTGGATCATTATGACGGAAACGATACCCGCATCTTCCGGGAGGTGTGCGAAACCGGAGAGATGCTGGAACGCCTGAGCCGGGTGTCCGGCGCCGGGACGAAGGCGGAGGCCGCGGTGCTCTACGACTGGGAGAATCTCTGGGCCATGGAGGGCTCCTGGGGGCCGCGCAATGAGGGCATGCGCCGTCTGAGCCTGGAGTGCGCGTCCGGGGCCTACCGGGCGCTGCGCAGACTGGGTATGAACGTGGATTTTGCGGACCAGAGCTGTGCGCTGGACGGCTATAAGCTGGTAACTGCGCCGATGCAGTACCTGTTTCATGAGGGCTTCGCCGAAAGGGTGCGTTCTTTTGTGGAAAAGGGAGGCACCTTCGTGATGACCTACTGGAGCGGCGTGGTGGATGAGAACGACCGCTGTTTCCTGGGCGGCACGCCCCACGGGCTGATGGATGTGTTCGGCCTGCGCAGCGAGGAGCTGGACGCGCTTTATGACTGGGAGGAAAACGAGATCTGCCTGGCGAAAGACGGGCTGGTAGGGATGCGGGAGCGCTATCCGGTGAAATATTTCTGCGATCTGGTGAAGCCGAAGACGGCGGAGACGCTGATGGTATACGGAAAGGATTTCTATGCCGGACAGCCCGCCCTGCTGCGGAACGCATACGGAAAAGGCACCGCCTGGTATCTCTGCGCCGGGGCGGGCCAGGATTTTTATGACGATCTTTACCGTCAGCTGGCAAAAGAAGCGGGCCTTTCCGGGATCCTGCCGGGGGAGATCCCGGACGGCGTGGAAGTGACCAGCCGGGAGACGGAGGAGTACACGTTTATCTTCGCCCAGAATTTTTCCGAGGGATCCGTATCGCTCGCGCTTCCCGAAGGCGAGGTGCTGTACGGCAGCGCGGACGGGACGCTGGAGCCGCTGGGCGGCCTGGTGCTGGCAGTGAAGAAGTGACGGGACATTGGAGCCGCTGGGTGGCCTGGTGCTGGCGGTGAAAAGTGACGGGAAACAGAACAGATCTGCGGCCAGGGACGAAATGGAAGGCCGCTGTTTCATGGGGGATCGCTCACGGTTTTGCGGCGGTCCCCCGTTTTAATGTAAGGATCGTATGGAACGTCAGCGTGTCGGGATCGTAGTACATCTGCATATCCCCGCTGTATTTGGAGACGATCCTGCGGATGCTTTTCAGCCCGAAGCCGTGATCATGGCTTTGAGGTATCCGGATCGTCGGCTCGCCGTTTTCCTCTGTGAAGGGATCCGTCCGGCAGGAGTTGATCACTGTCAGGACCGTAAACGGCGTTTTTTCTTTTTTGCCCGTGCCGATCTCAATAAACGCTCCCGGGATGCCCTGTGCCGCCTTCACGGCATTGTCGAGCAGATTGCAGAACAGTGAGGTGAGGTCATTGTCGGCGATAAAGTCTGTCGTTCCGCACCGGATATCCGCGTGAAGAGCGATATGGTCGGCGGCGCACTGCTGCATATAGCGGCATAAAATGGAATTGAGCATGTCATGCTCGCACAGCCGGGCGGATTCCTGCAGGTCGGAGGAACGGATCAGCTGGTGCAGATACGCCTCTATTTTATCATGCTCCTTCTGCCGGTTCAGCATATCGATGGAATGCAGATGCTTCTTGATATCGTGGATCAGGATACGCTGGTTTTCGTTCTGCAGACGGAGCATTTCATAGTATTCCGCGGCGTTGGACTCCTTCTGGAGCAGCAGCTGCATCTGTGTGAATTCCACATTTTTCTTCAGGTTGTACTGATCGATGCCAAATACGAGCAGGTTGCTTATCAGCAGGAAAAAGGCGCTCAGAGTGACCATTCCTTCCAAAGCGGGAGAGAGCAGGAAGGAATCGCTGACGCTCACCAGGGTAAGCATGGTAAAGACGGAGGCCGCGGGAATGAAGATCAGAAGCAGGACGGATCGGTTATGCTGCCGGCCGTACTCCTGCTGTCCTCTCCATAAACGGATCAGGATATAGACAACGGTGAAAAACAGCATTTTGCTGAAAATGACAAAGAGCAGCGTATTCTGAAGCCGTCCGGAGCCTGAAAGGAAATGGGGCGAAAAGCGTTCGATCATGCTGTACACGGTCAGCTCGCACATCCCCATCACACCGGCCAGGACGGCGGAATGAAACAGCGCGGCATACCATTTGAGGTCATACATGACAAGCAGGAAAACGAAGTTCAGGACAAAATATAAGGTCATATTCAGCCATGCATGCTCCAGCAGGGATGCTGCAAACATCGCAAGATAAAAAACGGAAAGCATTGCGCACCGCATCCATGGTCTGCGTCTGGCAGGGAAGAGGTTGGAGGCATACTGCCACAGGATCACGGCCTCCGTCAAAAAAGTAAAAAACAACAAACTGCTCATCGGGTTCACCTCGCGCTTTCCAGATAAAGAAGATAGGCTTCTTTGAACGCGCTGTATTTTCTCCTGGTCAGATAAGCGCGGAGCTGACCGTCGGCCAGATTGACGAGAGTACGGTCAAAATCCGTGACATGCTCAAAATTGACGATGAAGCTGCGGTGCGTCTGGAAAAAACAGTTTTTCGGGAGCAGCCCCAGCCAGTACTGCATGTTATGGACGGATGCGAGATCCCCCAGAGTCGTGTGCACGATCACGCTTCTGGCCCGTGCTTCTACTGCGATGACGGCGGAGGCGGAAAGGGTGCGTACGCCCTGTTTTGTTTCCACCGGTATTTTGACCGTCATCGTATGATACCGTTCCACCGCGTCTCTCATATTTCGGAAGAACCGCTGTTTATCCACAGGCTTTGACAGATAGCGGAATACCTGAAACCGCATGGCCTCATCCAGATATTCGGAATAAGAGGTCACGATAAAAATGATGATGCGGCTGTTTGCCCGCTTCAGCTCATTTCCCACGTAAATACCGTTCATTCCGGGCATTTCGATATCCAGGAAAAGGATATCCTTCCCGCCTTTGTCGGCCAATAAGGATTCCCCGTCGGAAAAACAGGCCAGCTCCGGACATTTCACATGGATCTTATCAAAAAACTCTATGCAGTATTCTTTCAGCTGTTCGATCGTCAAAGGATCGTCATCGCAGATCAGTATTCGCATTTCACTTTCCCATTCCTGTCAAGATCGTTCCCATATGCGGCATTCCGATTATATAGCATTTGGGCGGGGAAAGAAACAGAAATGCATGAAAAGACATTTTTTCACAGATTTTGGGACAGAAACCCGCATGTGCAAAAGGAGCGGGACAAATATCCGCGAAATGACCAAAAGGGGGCAGAAAATGTCGTTTCATGCTGGAATGGTTGAAATTGCGGCAGAAACAGGGATACTATGAGGTGTCATCGGCAGTACGGGGATGCATACGGATCAAAAAAATCCGGCAGGGACGCGCTGAAAGGTATGAGATGTATCGTCGGCGAAAACGATCACTGCGCAGAAGAATGGAACGGTCATGGAAATCTTAAGAGTTGAAAATGTCTGCAGGACATACGATACAGGCGGAACCGCCGTTCTGTGCGGCGGCTGGTCAATGCTCCGATTTCTGCAGGAGAAAGAAAAGAGATATGGCGGCGATCATGCGTACCGTATTGAGCTCCCGTCACGGCAGCAGGCAGAAAAACTCATGCAGGGTAAGAATGTCGAGGATGTATCGCTGTTTCGTTTTGCCGGAAGCAGTTTTTACGGCGAACCGTCCAATCAGACACTGCTTGCCGTCGCAGAGATCGATGACGCATTTGTCGAAAACTTTTCTTTGGAACAGTATTT
>CANRMT010000107.1 GCA_947631815.1 uncultured Eisenbergiella sp. | reverse complement strand
ATCGCGGGAGCGCGGGCAGACGCATAAATCGGGTCCTTCCGGGCAGAATAAGCTCCAGAGCGGCGGCCAAAGGAAAGCGGCGGCGGAAAGGACTCGTTATGGGAGCGGAGAACGGAACGGAAAAGCGCGGCGAAACAGAAAAGAGAGACGGGACAGGAAAGGAAAGCGGAACGGAAAAGACCGGAGGCGCGGAAGCGGCGAACGGCGCGGGCAGGATGAGCGGCAGCCTTCTGGAGAGCATGCGGTATCTGCATGAGTATCTGGGCGTGGGGAAGAACTTCGATGTGCTCTACCGCGTGGTGGAGATCGGAGGAAGACAGGCGTGCCTGTACATGATCGACGGCTTCTGCAAGGACGAGGTGATGCAAAAGCTTTTGCAGCATTTTATGGGGATCACGGCGGATAAGATGCCCCAGGACGCCCATGAGATGAGCAAACAGCTCGTGCCCTACGGCGAGGTGGATCTGGAGGACGACTGGGCGAAGATCACGTATGCCGTGATGTCGGGCGTGGTGGCCATGTTCATCGACGGCTATGAGAGATGCATTCTCATCGATGCCAGGACCTATCCGGCCCGCAGCGTCTCGGAGCCGGAGAAGGACAAGGTCCTGCGGGGCTCGAAGGACGGCTTTGTGGAGACCGTCGTATTCAACACGGCGCTGATCCGCAGGCGGATCCGAAGCCCGCAGCTGCGCATGGAATTGCTCAAGGCCGGGAACAGCAGCCAGACGGATATCGTGCTCTGCTATATGGAGGACCGGGTGGATCTGGCCTTTTTGAACCGGATCAAAACGCGGATCGAATCTGTCAAGGTGGATGCGCTGACGCTGAATCAGGAAAGCCTGGCCGAATGCCTGTATCAGCGCAGCTGGTACAACCCCTTCCCGAAGTTCAAATATACGGAACGGCCGGACACGGCCGCGGCACAGGTGCTGGAGGGAAACGTCATCCTGCTGGTGGACAATTCCCCTTCGGCCATGATCACGCCCACTTCTTTTTTCGATGTGGCGGAGGAAGCGGACGACTATTATTTTCCGCCCATCACCGGAACGTATCTGCGGCTGTCCCGGATGCTGATCGCCGTCCTGACGTATTTCCTGACGCCCACCTTTCTTCTGCTGATGCGCTATCCTCAGTGGGTGCCGGAGGAATTCGCGTTCATCATGGTGAAGGACGAGATCCATATCGCGCTGATCTGGCAGTTTCTGCTGCTGGAGCTGGCCATCGACGGGCTGAAGCTGGCGGCCGTGAATACGCCCAATATGCTGAGCACGCCGCTGTCCGTGATGGCGGCGCTGGTGCTGGGGGAATTTTCGGTGAAGAGCGGCTGGTTTAACGCGGAGGTCATGTTATACATGGCGTTTGTGGCGGTGGCGAATTATACCCAGAACAGTTACGAGCTGGGCTATGCGCTGAAATTCATGCGGATCCTGAACCTGATCCTCACAGCTATTTTCGGTGTCTGGGGGTATATCGCGGCGGTGCTCATCCTGATCTTTTCCATCGCCTCCAACCGGACGATCAGCGACCAGAGCTATCTGTATCCGCTGGTCCCCTTCAACGCGAAACAGCTGGCCCACCAGATCTTCCGGACCAGACTGCCGGAGGCGAAGCAGTAGGGGATGCGGCCTTCGGACTGCAGACAGTTTTCCCCGGCTGCCGGGAGAATGCTCACCTCGCGGCAGCCGGGGAAGAAAGTTCGCTTCGCGGTGATCGACACAGACAGAAGGTCCCGTGGTTGTCGACACGGACCAAATACTAGAATTGCGGCTCCCGGCGCGCATCGGCCCCTCACTTTGCACCCGTCGGCGCGGGACCGGTGGACTGGCGCACGATCAGCGTGGCCCTAAGCAGAATGGAACCGATGGGCACGTTGTTGAGCAGGCAGGACATGGCGTAGTAGCCGCACTTGCCCAGGGCCAGCCGGTCCTGGCGCAGGGTGGTCAGCGGGGGGATCGTGTAGGCGGTCATGGGCAGATCGTCGAAGCCGATGATGCTTAAATCCTCCGGGACCCGGATGTCCCTGTCGTCGCATTCCGTCAGGGCGGCGATGGCCCGCACGTCATGGGAAAAGAGGATGGCGGTGACGCCCTGGGCGGTCAGCTTCGGGATGTAGGTGCGGGCGGATTCCGCTACATAATAGCCCAGCCCGATATAGTTCTCGTTGATCTCCAGACCGTACTTTTCCAGCGCGCTCAGATAGGCATTGTAGCGCGCTTTTATGATGTAGGAATCCGGCGGCCCCGAGATCAGGCCGATCTTTTTATGTCCCAGCTTCATGAGGTGCCGGACGGCCAGCTCGAAGCCCTCCTGGTTGTCACAGCCGACGGAAGCGATGTGGGGATTGTTTTTGATGTAGTTGTCGTAGAGCACGGTGGGGATGCGGGCGGTGCCGAATTCCTGCATCCAGGGATCCAGCAGCGAAAACCCGAGGATGAAGGAGGCCCGGTAGCCCTGCTGCATCATGAACACGCTGTAGGGCGTCTCGCGCTGGAAATCCATGCTCATGGGGATGATATCGACGGTCCAGCCCTCCGGCTCAGCCATCTGCTTGAAGCCCAGGACGATATCGTGGCCGAACTGGTTGGGCGTATCGCAGTCCATGTTTTCGATGATGATGCAGAGCTTGCGTTCCCGCTTCTGAAGACGCTTATTTACATAACCCAGCTCCACGGCGGTCTCCAGGATCCGCCGCTTCATTTCGTCGCTGACGTCGGTGGCATCGTTGAGGCCTTTGGACACGGTGCTTTTGGAAATCCCCAGTTTCGCGGCAATATCGCTGATGGTGGGCATGGCGGGTCCCTCCCTGTAAATTTTGTGAAAAATGACGAATGAAATTTTTTTCGGCGAATTTATTATAGCAGGAGAGCTGGAAAAAAACAAGGGAGCCCTCTAAACTTTGGAGGGCGTCTTTTCGGAAATCCTGTATCGAAACGCTGAAAAACGGAATTGTTCTGGGCTCGAACGCGAAAAAACGAAACCAAAAGTTTCGAAACAAAAAAGCGAAAAAGATTCGAAAATGAGGTGAAAATGCACAATTACTATGCGGAATACAGCGAAGAGTATACAAAATACCAAAAACGTTGCCTTGACTACTTTTTGAACATGTGCTAGTCTGAAAAAAGAGCAAAACTCTACGAAACCAAATGTTTCATAAACAAAAAGGAGGGAAAAACAATGAAACTGAAAAAAGTACTTGCCGCTCTGATGGTCGTCACCATGACGGCGGCGATGCTGGTCGGCTGCGGCTCCGGGAATTCTTCTTCCGGCAGCGCATCCTCCGGCAGTTCTTCTTCCGGAAGCTCTTCTTCTGAGAGCGCGCCCGCGCAGGAAGCGCCTGCGGAGGTGCAGGATGTGGCCCTGAAGGTATGGTGTCCGCAGAACCAGGTCGATACCAAGACCATGGAGCAGCAGCAGGCGGCGTTCGCGGAAGCGCATCCTGAGTACAACATCACCTGGACGACGGAGATCGTCGGCGAGGATACCGCGAAGGAGCAGATCCTGAAGGATGTGGGCGCGGCGGCGGATGTGTTCTTCTTTGCCAATGACCAGCTGGAAGAGCTGGTGAACGCCGGTGCCATTGCCCGTCTGGGTGGCGAAACCGAGACCATGGTGAACGAGACCAACGCGGAAGCGGTCGTCGCCACCGCCAAGGTCGGCGATGCGCTTTACGGCATCCCCTTCACGCACAACACGTTCTTCATGTTCTATGACAAGACCCTGATGGACGAGAACGATGTCAAGACCCTTGAGGGCATCGTGAGCAAGGACACCGCGGACAACGTTTACAACTTCTACTTTGAATCCGCGGGCGGCTGGAAGCTGGGCGCTTACTACTACGGCGCGGGCCTGAGCATCTTCGGACCTGACGGCAGCGATCTTTCCGCCGGTGTGGACTGGAACAATGAGACGGGCGTTGCGGTCACCAATTATCTGATCGACCTGATCAACAACCCGAAGGTCGCCTACGACGGTGAGATCTCCGTATCCGAGCTGATCGAGGATCACAGACTGGGTGTCTGGTTCGACGGTTCCTGGAACTACGATCTGTACAAGGGCATCCTGGGCGACGATCTCGGCCTGGGCGTGATCCCGACCTTCAATCCTGACGGCAACGACTACCAGCTGCTCGGCTTCTACGGCTCCAAGTGCATCGGCGTCAACGCGCAGTCCAAGAACATGGCGGCGGCGGTCGCTTTCGCGGCGTTCCTTGGCAACGAGGAGAACCAGATGCTGCGTTATGAGCTCTCCGGCCAGATCCCGACCAACCTCACGGTGGGCGCGGACGAGAAGGTGACCAGCGATCCTCTGGCGGCCGTTATCGTAGCCGAGGCGAATACCGCCAGCGTGGCACAGCCCACCAATACGACGTTCTCCACCAGATACTGGACCTATGCCAACGCGATCCCGACCGAGATCAGAAGCGGCGAGATCACGAAGGACAATGTGCAGGAGAAGCTGGATGCGTTCGTATCCTCTATGACTGCTGAGTAAAGCAGATCGGACAGCGATCTGCGCTGTTTCCCGAAACTGCGGAGCGGCACGGGCCGTTCCCCGTACAGGGAGAAATTGAACAGGGATGCCCTTCATCCGGCATCCCTGTTTCAAAGGCGGCCGGAACTTCCCCGCGTGCGGAGGGCAGTTCCCACGGCGAGTCATCCGCCGCATTTACATAACATCAGACCGTGAGGCCGCGTCTTATGAGAGGGTCCGCTGGGAGGACCCACCGCAACATGATCAGGCAGGAGGTTTTCCATGGGAATCTTTAAGAAAAAAGAAGAGCCCGTCTATTACAAAGGCAGCGACGCTTCGGTGCGGCAGGCCTTCAAAAACGGCGATGCGGTCACAAAGCTCTCCTTTGTGATCTTTGGCCTGGGCAATATTCTGAATAAACAGATCGTCAGGGGCCTGATCTTCCTGGCAATGGAGATCGGTTATCTGGCTTATCTTTTCGGCTTCGGCATCGGTGCCATCGGCGATTTCATCACGCTGGGCACCCTGGAGCAGGGGCAGGTATATAATGAAGCGCTGGGGATCTACGAGTATTCCACCGGCGACAATTCCATGCTCTGTCTGCTGTACGGCGTCATCACGCTGTTCCTGACGGCGGTCATCATCTTCATCGGCTGCATGTCCGGAAAAAGCGCCTACGCGACGCAGTTCCGCAAGGAGCACAAACAGCACATCCCCACATTCCGGGATGATCTGCGTTCCTTAAAGGAAGAGAACCTGCACGCTTTCTTCCTGGCGCTGCCCATTGTCGGCATTGTGGTTTTTACCATCGTGCCGCTGGTTTTCATGATCCTGATCGCCTTCACGAGCTACGATCACGAGCATCAGCCGCCCGGCAATCTGTTTGACTGGGTGGGGCTGCAGAACTTTTCATCCATGTTCTCGCAGGGCAGCAAGCTGGCGGCCACCTTCTGGCCCGTCCTGTCCTGGACGCTGATCTGGGCCGTGCTGGCGACCTCCACCTGTTACATCCTGGGACTTCTGCTGGCCCTCCTGATCAACCGCAAGGGCACCCGCTGCAAGGGCTTCTGGCGCTTTATGTTCGTGCTTTCCGTGGCGGTGCCGCAGTTCGTCACCCTGCTGAGCATGCGGACGATCTTCAATGCCAACGGCCCTGTGAACGTGATGCTGCGCGAGCTCGGCATCATCGGCGCGACCTCGTCCATCCCGTTTTTCACCGATCCGCTGTACGCGAAGATCACGATCATCTGCATCAACATCTGGATCGGCGTGCCCTTCACCATGCTTTCCACCACGGGCATTCTGCAGAACATCCCGGCGGAGCTGTATGAGGCGGCCAAGATCGACGGCGCCAGCGCGCCCACCATTTTCCGGAAGATCACCCTTCCCTACATGGTGTTCATCATGACGCCCAACCTGATCACCTCCTTCACAGGCAACATCAACAACTTCAACGTGATCTTCCTGCTGTCGGGAGGCGGACCGGATTCCCTGGATTACTATTACGCAGGAAAGACGGACCTGCTGGTCACCTGGCTGTACCGGCTGACCATCACCCAGAAGGACTACAACCTGGGCGCCGTCATCGGCATCCTGGTGTTCATCATACTGGCCACCGTGTCACTGCTCACTTACCGGCATACCGGTTCGTATAAAGATGAGGGGGCGTTCCAATAATGAAGACGAAGAGATTTATTACCAATACGGCCTGCCATATTCTGCTTGCGATCCTGAGCTTTATCTGGGTCCTGCCGATCTTTTACGTGGTGCTGACCTCCTTTAGGAAAGAGGGCGGTTCCTACAAGAGCTATATCTGGCCGCGGGGCTATACGCTGGACAATTATGTCAATCTGTTTGCCGGAAACAGCAATGTGAACTTCCCCAGGTGGTTCGCCAACACGCTGGTCATCGCGATCTTTTCCACGCTGATCTCCGCGTTCTTCGTGCTGTGCGTATCCTACGTCATGAGCCGTCTGCGCTTCAAGATGCGCAAGACCTTCCTGAACATCGCCCTGATCCTGGGCATGTTCCCCGGCTTCATGTCCATGATCGCCGTTTACTACATCTTAAAGGGCCTGGGCTTTTTGGAGACGGGCGTCTTAAAACAGGTGGCGCTGGTGCTGGTCTATTCCGGCGGCGCCGGGCTGGGCTTTTATATGGCGAAGGGCTTCTTTGACACGATCCCCAAGAGCATCGACGAGGCCGCTTATATCGACGGCGCGACGAAGTGGGATACCTTCATCCATGTGACGCTTCCCATGTCGAAGCCCATCATCACCTACACGCTGCTGACTTCCTTCATGGGGCCCTGGGTGGATTACATTTTCGCCAAGGTCATCATGGGCAACGATACCCAGTATTATACCATCGCCATCGGGCTGTGGACGATGCTGGAAAAGGAATATGTGGAGTATTATTATACGCAGTTCTATGCGGGCTGTGTGGTGATCTCCATTCCGATCTCCATCCTGTTCCTGCTGACCCAGAAGTGCTACGTGGAAGGCGTGACAGGTGCGGTAAAGGGCTGACCGTGGGACCGGCGGGCGTATTGCCGGGTGCGGAGGCGTCGGGGAAGGCTGACCGCGGATGCGGTTTTTGCCGGGCCCCGGAAACAGACAGTGAAAACAGGGAGGCGAGGGCCAAAAGCCCCCGCCTTCTGATTCCATATTGTTTTTTACGGGAGAACCATCCATGACAGAGGCGAATTGCAGGGATATCACACAGCTGGATAAACTGTACCGATATGAGGGGAGCGATCTGGGCGCTGTCTGTTCTCCGGCGGGTTCCGTTTTTAAGGTGTGGAGCCCTCCGGCGGAAAAGGTGGAGCTGCGTCTTTTCGCGGACGGGGAGACGGAGGTATTCACGTCCAGGCCTCTGCGTCCGGACGGACAGGGGACCTGGAAATACGAGACGGCGGAAAATCTGCACGGCTTGTATTACGATTATCTGGTCTGGATCGACGGAAAAGCGCGGCGCACGGCGGATCCTTATGCGGTGGGCTGCAGCTGCAACGGGAGGCGCAGCATGGCCGTGGAGCTGGCGCGGACGGACCCGGAGGGCTTCGGAGAGGACTGCGCGCCGCCGCAGGAGACGGAGCGGATCATCTATGAGCTCCATGTGAAGGATTTTTCCTACGATCCGGACAGCGGGATCCCGGAACAGTATCGGGGCAAGTTCAAGGCGTTTACGGTGGAGGAGCCGGACGCCCCCTATCCGACCTGCGTGGGCTATCTGAAATCCCTGGGCATCACGCACGTGCATCTTCTGCCAATCTTCGATTACGGCGCGCTGGATGAAGCGGGAGAGCTGCGCCAGTACAACTGGGGCTATGATCCCGTCAACTACAATGTGCCGGAGGGCTCCTATTCCACGGATCCCTTTGACGGCCTGGTGCGGATCCGGGAGTGCAAGGAAATGATCCAGTCGCTGCACAAAAACGGCATCCGCGTGATCATGGACGTGGTATACAATCACACCTATCATCAGGATTCCTGGCTGGAACGGATGGTCCCCGGCTATTATTACCGCTGCTGGAAGGACGGGAGCCTTTCGGACGGCTCCGCCTGCGGGAACGATATCGCCGCGGGACGGGCCATGGTGGACAATTATATCGTCCAGTCCGTGCTGTTCTGGGCGAGGGAATATCATATAGACGGATTCCGGTTCGATCTCATGGGGCTTTTGACGGTGGAGCTGATGAACCGGATCCGCCGCAGTCTGGACGAGATCTACGGGCCCGGAGAAAAGCTGGTCTACGGGGAGCCCTGGCGGGCCAACGAATCCCCCATGGAGACGGGGACCATGGCTTCCTTAAAGGACAACGTGGCGCATCTGGACGAGGGGATATCCGTGTTCAGCGACGATACCCGGGACGTGATCAAGGGACACGTGTTTTACGGTGAGGTGCCGGGCTTCGTGAACGGCGGCACCGGGCTGGAGGAGAACGTGCTGCGGGCCGTGAGCGGATGGCGGAAGGATCAGCAGGCATTCCGGCCCAAAAGCTGTTCCCAGATCGTCAACTATGTTTCCGCGCATGATAATTACACGCTGTGGGATAAGCTGGTGATCTCCATGCGCGGACAGCGGCTTTTCGGGGACGGCGGGCTGCCGGGCAGCGCGCTTTCGGAGCTGTTTCTGACGAAGTATGAGGATGTGCTGTCCGCCAACAGGCTGGCGGCCTTCGTGTATTTCACCTGTCAGGGGAATCTCTTCATGCTGGCCGGAGAAGAGTTCGGCCGCACCAAGCTGGGGGACAGCAACAGCTACCGGTCCAGGCCGGAGATCAATATGCTGCGCTGGAGGCAGACGGTGGAGTTCGCCGATCTGATCTCCTATTACAGGGGGCTGATCCGTCTGCGCAAGCGCCTGCCTGGCCTGTATGACAAATCGCCGGGGGCCGCGGAGCGGATCGGGCGGGAGACCATACACGGTCCCGGAGTGGTATCGTTTACGGTGGACAATGCGCCG
>CANRMT010000106.1 GCA_947631815.1 uncultured Eisenbergiella sp. | reverse complement strand
GCGGTCGGCAGGCTGGCCTTTTATCAAAGACAGAAGAAGGGACGCCCGGAAAGAAGACCCGCGGCGGATGCAGAGGCGGAGATCCGCCGTTTTTCCCGTGCGCGCAGGCAGGCGGTCGGGGAGCTGGAGGCGCTTTATCAGCAGGCGCTCCGGGAGGCCGGAAAAGAGAAGGCCCTGATCTTCGATATGCATAAGCTGCTGCTGGAGGATCAGGACTATCTGGAGGGCGTGGAACGGTATATCCGGCAGGAGGCGGTATGCGCTCAGTACGCGGTCAGCGCGGTGGGCGAGATCTTTGCCGCCCGGTTCACTTCGATGGCGGACGAGTACATGAGGGCCAGGAGCGCTGACGTGCAGGATATCACCGACCGCGTGGTCCGGCTGCTGGGCGAAGACGCCGGGGCGGAGACGGAAAAGAATGCTGCGCCGGAACCGGAAGAACTGCCGGAGGAGAGCGCAGCGCTGACACAGGAGAAGCCGTCGGCGGAGGACACTGCGCCAGGCTCGGAAGGACTGCAGGAGGAAAGCGCCGCACCGGTGCAGGAGAAGCCGTCGGCAGAGGACGCCCCGGGCCGGGAGCCCGTGATCCTTCTGGCGGAGGACCTGTCCCCCAGCGAGGTGATGCGGCTGGATCGGGACCGGGTGCTGGCGCTGGTCCTGCGGCAGGGCTCCGTCAATTCCCATACGGCGATTCTGATCGGCGCCATGAACATCCCGGCGCTGGTACAGACGGATGTGGACTTCCTGCCGGAATATCAGGGCATACGGGCCGTTGTGGACGGGACGGAGGGAAAGCTGATCCTGGATCCCGATGCGGCCTCGCTGTCCGAGATGGAAGCGAAAAAGCGACGCTTTGAACAGGAGCGGGCAGAGCTATCGGCGCTGATCGGGCTGGAGAATGTGACGGCAGGCGGCAGACGGATCAACGTGCATGCCAACGTGGGCAGCCTGGCCGAGGTGGATATGGCGCTGCACAGCGACGCGGGCGGGATCGGCCTGTTTCGGAGCGAATTTCTCTATCTGGGGCGGGACGCCTGTCCCACGGAGGAGGAACAGTTTCGGATCTATCGGGACGCAGTCCGGAAAATGGAAGGAAAGCGCGTCGTCATCCGCACGCTGGATCTGGGCGCGGACAAACGGGCCGCTTATCTGGGCCTGCCGGAGGAGGAAAATCCCGCCATGGGGTTTCGGGCGGTCCGCGTCAGCCTGAGCAGACCGGAGCTGTTTCAGGCGCAGCTGAGGGCTATCTGCCGGGCGGCCGCATGGGGCAGGACAGCCGTGCTGTTTCCCATGATCATTTCCGTGGATGAGATCCGGCAGTGCAGGGCGATGCTGGAGCAGGCGCGGGCTTCTCTTGTGCGTGAGGGACAGCTGACGGGACCGGTGGAGGTCGGCGCCATGATAGAGACTCCGGCGGCGGTGATGATCAGCCGGGAGCTGGCGGAGGAAGTGGATTTTCTGAGCATCGGGACCAACGACCTGACCCAGTACGCGCTGGCCCTGGACAGACAGAATCCCAGCCTGGAGCGCTTGTACGATCCGCATCATCCGGCGGTGCTTTCCATGATCCGGATGACGGTGGAAAACGGGCATCGGGCAGGGGCCTGGGTGGGCATCTGCGGCGAACTGGCCGGGGACACGTCCTTAACGGAGCTGTTTCTGGATCTGGGCGTGGACGAGCTTTCCGTGGCGCCTTCCCGGATCCTGGGGCTGCGCCGCGCGATCCGCGCTTTTCCCCGATAAGATATCGCGGGATCGGACGTATCGGGAAAACCGGCAGGGTATATCGGGTGAAACAAAAAACTTTCCGTTGTCGGATGGAAGAAAATGTATTAAAATGAAAGCATGTGACGATATTTTCCGTCACGGCCGTCCGGTCCCGCGGTCCTTGCGGCGGACCGTGAGGCGGCATGCGGCGGGAAGAAAGGGCTGAGGGAGAGTACGATATGAGAATCATCAGATGCAGGGATTACGAGGACATGAGCAGGAAAGCGGCGAATCTTATCGGCGCGCTGGTGGTCAGCAAGCCGGACTGCGTGCTGGGGCTGGCGACCGGTTCCACACCGCTGGGGATCTACGCGGACCTGATCCGGGGGTATGAGAGCGGCGATCTGGATTTTTCCGCCGTGAAGAGCGTCAATCTGGATGAGTATAAGGGGCTGGGGGAGCAGGATCCTCAGAGCTACCGTTATTATATGAAGGAGAACTTTTTCCGGCACATCAACATCCGTCCGGAGAACACCCATCTGCCGGACGGCCTGGAGCCCAACAGCCGCAAGGCCTGTGCGGATTACGACGCGGTCATCGCTTCCATGGGAGGGGTGGACCTGCAGCTTCTGGGACTCGGACACGACGGTCACATCGGCTTCAACGAGCCCAACGACTTTTTTGACAAAGAAACCCATTGCGTGGATCTGGCGCCCATGACCATCGAGGCCAACAAGCGGTTTTTCACATCCGCGGACGAGGTGCCCAGGCAGGCTTATACCATGGGCATCGCCGCCATCATGCGGGCGGGCTGTGTGCTGCTGGCGGTGAGCGGGAAGGATAAGGCGAAGATCCTGAAGGAAGCGCTGACCGGCCCTGTTACGCCCCAGGTCCCGGCGTCCGCGCTTCAGTTCCATCCCAATGTGGTGGTGACGGCGGACGAGGACGCGCTGTCTTTGTTCTGAAGGAGAGATCGCGATGGCGGTGAGGGAAGAACTGCAGTGCAAGCAGGCGGAAAAAATGATCCCGGCTTTTTTGCGGGACGATATGGACAGAAGGGAACGCCGGGCGTTCCTCGGCCATGTGGACCACTGCGCTTCCTGTCTGGAGGAGCTGAGCATCCAGTTCCTTGTGACGGTGGGCATGCAGCGCCTGGAGAACGGGGATACCTTTGACCTGAACCGAGAGCTGAAGCACCGGCTGGATACGGAGAAAAAGCATGTGCGCGTGCTGGATTCCCTGCAGAGCGGCCTGTTCGCAGCGGAGGCCATTTCCCTGCTGCTGGGCTTTTTGACGCTTCTCGTGGTGGTGATGTGATGTACATCGGCAGAAGGGCTTCGGCCTTTCTGCCGATGCGTATTCCGGAAAAAGAAAACGGGGGACCGTTTATGAAAAAAAAGCTGATCTTATTCGACGGACACAGTATCCTGAACCGGGCCTTTTACGGCGTGCCGGAGCTGTCCACGGCCCAGGGACTGCATACCAATGCGGTCTACGGGTTCCTGAACATCATGTTTCATTTCCTGGAGGAAGAAAAACCGGACTATATCGTGGTGGCCTTCGATGTGAAAGCCCCCACTTTTCGTCATGCGATCTACAAAGAATACAAGGGCACGAGAAAGCCCATGCCGGAGGAGCTTCACGAGCAGGTGCCCGTGATGAAGGAGGTCCTGCGGGCCATGGGCATCTGCATCCTGGAGCAGGCGGGGCTGGAGGCCGACGATATCCTGGGCACGCTGGCGAGACGCGGCGAACGGGCGGGGATGGATGTTTCCCTGATCTCCGGCGACCGGGATCTTCTGCAGATCGCCACGGACCGCATCAAGATCCGCATCCCGAAGACGAAGGGTGTCCGCACGGAGGTGGAGGACTATTACGCGGCGGATGTGCAGGCGCGCTACGGCGTGACGCCCGCGGGCTTCATCGAGCTCAAGGCGCTGATGGGCGATACGGCAGACAATATCCCGGGCGTGCCCAAGGTCGGGGAGAAAACGGCCCGGGAGCTTTTGCAGCAGTTCGGGAGCCTGGACAATATTTTTGCGCATACGGATGAGGTGGGGAAAAAGTCTATCCGGGAATCGCTTCAGGAGAACCGGGATCTGGCCTATCTCAGCCTGAAGCTGGCCGCCATCGATACAGACAGCCCCATCAGCGTGGAGTGGGAGCAGACAAAGCTGGGGGATCTCTATACGCAGGAGGCATATGAGATCTTCCGCAGGCTGGAGTTTAAGAACATGCTGTCCAGGTTCGGCGCGGGCGTCGGAAAGAAGGACGCGCTGGACGCCGGTTTTGTGAAGGTGACGGATCTGGTGCGGGCGGAGCAGGTATTTGAACGGGCGCTGCGGTCCGGGGCCTGCAGCTTTTTCCCGATCGGGGAAGAGGGGAAGGACGAACCCCTGGCCCTGGCACTGTGCCCGGACGGGGACGGTGTATATATCCTCGTGGCTGAGGGCTTTCTGACGGGGGCCTATCTGCGGGACCGGCTCGCGGAGCTGTACCGGAAGGGCGTTTCCCTTTCCGCGTTTCATGTGAAGAAGTCCTACGGGATGCTGCTGGCGGGCGGAGAACCTGCCGGGCAGGATCCGCAGACGGAGGCAGCCTGTGAGAAGGACCGGACCGGCCGGGATGTGCGGGCGGATGCATCCGTTGAGAAGCATACGGGCGGTGAGGGTGTGTCCCCTGCGCTGTTCGACGTGCTGATCGCCGCATATCTGCTCAATCCGCTGAAGAACGATCATGCGATAGAGGACGTGGCGGCCGAATATCTGGGTCTGACGATCCCCGGCAGGAAGCAGCTTTTTGAAAAGCTGTCCTGGCGGGAGGCCCTGCGGCAGAAGCCGGACGCCGTCGTTTCCTATGCGGGCTATGCGGCCTGGGTATGCGGCAATGCGCGGAAGGGATTGGAGAATAAGCTGCGGGAGCAGGGCATGTGGAAGCTGTTCTGCGAGATCGAGATGCCCCTTTCCCGCGTGCTCTATGAGATGGAAAAGGAGGGCGTGACGGTCCGCCGGGAGGAGCTGAAGGCCTACGGCGACGCGCTGGTGGACCGCATCAGCGGACTGGAGCGCGCGATCCACGAGGCGGCGGGCGAAGCCTTCAACATCAATTCCCCGAAGCAGCTGGGCGAGATCCTGTTCGAAAAGATGGGGCTGAAGGGCGGAAAGAAGACCAAGACCGGTTATTCCACGGCGGCGGACGTGCTGGAGAAGCTGGCGCCGGATTATCCCATTGTGGCGGATATCCTGGAATACAGGGGCCTGACCAAGCTGAAATCCACCTATGCGGACGGGCTGGCGGACTATATCGGCGAGGACGGACGGATCCACACGTCCTTTAACCAGACCATCACGGCCACCGGGCGCATCAGCTCCACGGAGCCCAATCTGCAGAATATTCCCATGCGCACCGAGCTGGGACGGATGATCCGCAGGGTTTTCGTGCCGAAGGAGGGCTGTGTTTTCACGGACGCGGACTATTCTCAGATCGAACTGCGGGTGATGGCCCATCTTTCCGGTGACGCCCAGCTCATAGAGGCTTACAGGACCGATGCGGACATTCACCGGATCACCGCGGCGAAGGTGTTCCACACGCCGCCGGAGGAGGTGACGGATCTGCAGCGCCGCCGGGCGAAGGCGGTGAACTTCGGCATCATCTACGGCATCAGCTCCTTCGGGCTCAGTCAGGACCTGAATATTTCCCGAAAGGAGTCCGAGGCCTATATTCAGCAGTATTTTGAGACCTATCCGGATGTGAAGGCGTTTCTGGACCGTCAGGTCAAAGAGGCGAAGGAAAAGGGCTATGTGACCACGCTGTTCGGCCGCAGGCGGCCCATCCCGGAGCTGGAGTCCGGCAATTTCATGACGCGTTCGTTCGGAGAGCGCGTCGCCATGAATTCCCCGATCCAGGGGACGGCGGCAGACATCATCAAGATCGCCATGATCCATGTCTGGGAGGCCCTTCGGCAAAGGGGCCTGAGATCGAAGCTGATCCTGCAGATCCACGATGAGCTGCTGATAGAGACCTACGAGGACGAGGTGGAGGAGGTCAAACAGCTTCTGGCCGATGAGATGAAGAACGCGGCCGACCTGGCGGTGACGCTGGAGGTGGATCTGCACACCGGGAAGAACTGGTATGACGCGAAATGAGAAACGCGCCGCGGGAGAGAACGGACGGCGCAGCGGGAAGGGCGGACAAAACCGGAATGAAAACCATCGGGATCACAGGCGGGGCCGGGGCCGGGAAGACGGAGGTCCTGTCTTACATAGAGAAGAAATGCCGCTGTCGGATCCTTCTGGCGGACAGCGCGGCCCATGCGGCAGAGGCGCCGGGGCAGCCATGCTATGAGAAGCTGACGGCCCTTCTGGGACCGGATGCGACGGGCGCGGACGGATTCCTGGATAAAAAGAAGATGGCGGCGCGGATCTTTGCGGACGGCACGCTTCGGGAGCAGGTGAATGCGATCGTCCATCCGGCCGTGAAACAGTATATTTTATCGGAGATCGAATCGGAGCGCAAAAAGGGCAGAGCGGATGTCTTTTTCGTGGAGGCGGCCCTTTTGATCGAGGAGGGCTACGGACAGCTTCTGGATGAGCTCTGGTATATTTATGCGGACCGGGAGGTCCGCAGGCGGCGGCTGTCGGAGGAAAGAGGCTATCCGGCGGAGAAGATCGACGGGATCTTCGCCAGCCAGTTGTCTGAAGAACAGTTTTTTGCCGCATGTAAAACCGTGATCGACAACAGCGGCGATCTGTCGGATACTTACCGGCAGATAGATGAGATCTTAAAGGAAACGGGACTGTACAGATGAGATTATGCAGCATTGCCAGCGGAAGCAGCGGCAACTGTATTTATGTGGGAACGGATACGACGCATGTGCTGGTGGATGTGGGCATCAGCGGAAAGCGGACGGAGGAAGGGCTGAACCGTCTGGATCTGACCGGGCGGGATATTGACGGCATTCTGGTGACCCACGAGCACAGCGATCACATTAACGGGCTGGGCGTATTCTGCCGAAAGAACCGGATCCCCATCTATGCCACTGCGGGCACCATAGACGCCATCCGGCAGAACCGCGGGCTGGGAGAGATCCCGGAGGCGCTTTTCTGTGAGGTGAAGGCTGACGAGACCTTTACGATCAAGGATCTGACCGTGAACCCCATGAAGATCTCCCATGACGCGGCCTGCCCGGTGGCCTACCGCTTTTCCTACGGAAGGAAAAGGGCGGCGGTGTGCACCGATCTGGGGTATTACAACGAGTATACCGTGGAATGCCTGAAGGGGATGGATGTGCTCCTGCTGGAGGCCAATCATGACGTGAACATGCTGCAGGTGGGCAGCTATCCCTATTATCTGAAACAGCGCATCCTCGGCAACCGGGGACATCTTTCCAATGAGAACGCGGGACGCCTTTTGGCGGCGGTGCTGCACGACGGGATGAAAGGCATCGTCCTGGGGCACCTGAGCCAGGAGAACAATCTTCCGGAGCTGGCCTATGAGGCGGTGCGGCTGGAGATCGATCTGGCCGACAACCCGTACCGGTCGGGGGATTTTCCGATCCGGGTCGCGCCGCGGGGCGAAGTGGGAGAGACGGTGATGTTCTGAAACGGTCCGGCCGGAAGAGACAGGCGTCGGCGGCGAAAGGAGAAAGAATATGAAAAAGACAATCATCACGGTGGTGGGGCACGATACGGTGGGCATCATTGCGAAGGTCTGCACGTATCTGGCCGAGAACAATATCAACATCCTGGATATTTCCCAGACCATTGTGCAGGAATATTTCAACATGATGATGATCGTGGACCGCAGCGCTTCGACGAAGCATTTCGCGGATGTGGCGGCGGAGCTGGAGGAGCTGGGAAAAGAGATCGGCGTGGTCATCAAGTGCCAGCGGGAGGAGATCTTCGCGCAGATGCACCGGATCTGACGCGGCGGCCAGCGGGGAGGGCAGGCGCAGAGAGCGCTGCCGCCGTTTTTCGTTCATTTGGAAGAGGGCATGTGCGCTCTTTTCTGTTTGGACTGTCTGAAAGGAAAGAAATATGATCAATTTATACGAAGTGGCTGAAACCAACAAGATGGTGGAGCAGGAGAATCTGGATGTGCGAACCATCACGCTGGGGATCAGCCTTTTGGACTGTGCGGATGCGGATCTGGAGCGCTGCTGCGCGAAGATTTATGAGAAGATCACCGCTGCCGCAAAAGATCTGGTGAAGACCGGCGAGGATATCGCCAGGGAATTCGGCATTCCGGTCATCAATAAAAGGATTTCCGTGACGCCCATCGCGCTGGTGGGTGGCGCGGCCTGCAGGAGCGAGGCAGATTTCGCCCGGATCGCGGAAACGCTGGACCGGGCGGCCCATGCGGTGGGCGTGAATTTCATCGGCGGTTATTCGGCCACGGTGAGCAAGGGCATGACCCGTGCGGACGAGCTTCTGATCCGCTCGATCCCGCTGGCGCTTTCGAGGACAGAGCGGGTCTGCAGCTCCGTCAACGTGGGCTCTACGCGCTGCGGCATCGATATGGACGCCGTGAAGCTGATGGGGCAGATCGTGAAGGAAACGGCCGAGGCCACAAAGGACGCCGGTTCCATCGGCTGTGCCAAGCTGGTGGTATTCTGCAACGCCCCGGATGACAACCCGTTCATGGCGGGCGCGTTTCACGGCGTGACGGAGGGCGATCTGGTGATCAACGTGGGCGTCAGCGGTCCGGGCGTGGTCAAGACCGCCATCGAGAAGGTGCGGGGCGAGAGCTTCGAGGTCCTCTGCGAAACCATCAAAAAGACTGCTTTCAAAGTAACAAGAGTGGGGCAGCTGGTGGCGAAGGAGGCCTCCAGACGGCTGGGCGTGCCTTTCGGCATCGTGGATCTTTCCCTGGCCCCCACGCCCGCTGTGGGCGATTCCGTAGCGGAGATCCTGTGCGAGATCGGTCTGGAACAGGTGGGAGCGCCCGGCACGACGGCGGCGCTGGCGCTTTTGAACGATCAGGTGAAAAAGGGCGGCGTCATGGCGTCCTCCTATGTGGGGGGCTTGAGCGGCGCGTTCATCCCGGTCAGCGAAGACCAGGGCATGATAGACGCGGTGAACGCGGGCGCACTGACGCTGGAAAAGCTGGAGGCCATGACCTGCGTCTGTTCCGTAGGCCTGGATATGATCGCCATCCCCGGCGATACACCGGCCTCCTCGATCTCCGGGATCATCGCGGATGAGATGGCCATCGGCATGGTGAACCAGAAGACCACGGCGGTGCGCCTGATCCCGGTCATCGGCAAAGGCGTGGGCGATACGGTGGAGTTCGGCGGCCTCCTGGGCTATGCGCCCGTGATGCCGATAAATCCGTTCGGCTGCGAGGCATTCATCAGCCGGGGCGGGCGGATCCCGGCGCCGATACACAGCTTTAAGAACTGA
>CANRMT010000105.1 GCA_947631815.1 uncultured Eisenbergiella sp. | reverse complement strand
CGCTGCGCCGGGCGAAGGCTGTCTCGTCCTGGAGGCGGACGGTCTGACCGCCGCGCCGGGGCTGGTGGATACCCATGTGCATTTTCGGGATCCAGGCGCATTATATAAAGAAGATATTTTCACCGGAGCGGCGGCGGCCGCCGCGGGCGGCGTCACCAGCGTGGTGCTGATGGCGAATACCGCGCCGCATGCGGACAACCCCGAGACGCTGTCCTATGTGATCGAAAAGGGAAAACGGACGGCGATCCGGGTATATACCTGCGCCAACGTGACGGTGGATATGGCGGGGGACGAGCTGGTGGATATGGCGGCCCTGAAACGGGGCGGCGCGGTGGGCTTCACCGACGACGGGAAGCCGATCCTGGACAGCGGCATTGCCCGCAGAGCCATGCAGGAGGCGGCCAGGCTGCATATGCCCATCAGCTTTCATGAGGAAGACCCCGCCTATATCCGGAACAACGGGATCAACGCCGGGCGGGCCTCGGCCTGGTATGGGATCGGCGGTTCTGACCGGCTGGCCGAGATCGAAATGGTGCGCCGGGATCTCTCCATCGCGCTGGAGACGGGGGCGGAGATCGTGATCCAGCATATCAGCACGAAGGAGGCCGTGGAGCTGGTGCGGCAGGCGAGACGAAAAAGCGCCCGCATCCATGCGGAGGCCACCCCGCATCATTTTTCCCTGAACGAGGAGGCGGCCATTCGGTTCGGAACGATGGCGAAGATGAACCCGCCCCTGCGGGAGGAGGCGGACCGGCTGGCGATCATCGAGGGGCTGCGGGACGGCACGCTGGATCTGATCGCCACGGATCACGCGCCCCACGCGGCGGAGGAAAAGGCGCGTCCCCTCACGGAGGCGCCCAGCGGCATCATCGGGCTGGAGACATCGCTGACGCTCGGGCTGATGAACCTGGTGAAGCCGGGATATCTGACGGTTTCGGAGCTGATCCGGCTCATGAGCGTGAATCCCGCCGCCCTGTACGGTCTGGACGCCGGATATGCGGCGGAGGGCGGCCCGGCGGATCTGGTGCTGTTCGATGAAAACGAGGCATGGACACCGGAACGGTTCGTTTCCCGGTCGCAGAATTCGCCGTTTTTGGGACAGAAGCTGACGGGAAGGGTGAAGGCGGCAGTCTGCGGTGGGCGCGTGATATACGGGGAAGAAGCGTTCCGGACGCTGTGAGCGCGGAAACCGCGTTTTCGGCGGCACTCAGCGCACGGGGGACCGCGGAAAACACGGAAACCGCAAAAGGCGTTCGGGAGCGGGAAGCAGCGTTCGGGCGGAATGGATTTTTATGCAGAACGGATTTTTATGAGGAAAAGGCAGGATACGATATGGCACAGAAGAAAAAAGTGATGGCGCGGGTGGTGAGCCAGACCTGTCTGGCCCCCGGCATTTATGATCTGCGGCTGAAAACGGAGCTGGCGGGTGCGGCGCGCTGCGGACAGTTCGTGGCCGTTTACCCGAAGGATAAAAGCACGCTCCTGCCCAGGCCCATCAGCGTCTGTGAGGCGGATCCGCAGGCCGGGATCCTGCGGCTGGTGTACCGGGTGGCGGGGAAAGGAACGGCGGAGTTCTCCGGCCTGCAGGCAGGGGACAGCGTGGATATCCTGGGCGTTTTGGGCAACGGCTTTCCCGTGGAAAAGTCCCTGCCCGGAATGCGGGCGCTGCTTTTGGGCGGCGGCATCGGCGTCCCGCCCATCCTGGAGCTGGCGAAGGAACTGAACTGCGCGCGGGATATCGTGGCGGGTTACCGGGACAGCCGGTGTTTTCTGAAGGAAGATTTTGAGCGCGCGCTGGGCGGCGGTGCGGGAGCGGACGGCGTATCCTGCGGCGGCGCAGGAATGGACGGCGTATCCTGCGGTGGTTCGGGGACGGACGGCACGTCCTGCGGCAGCGCGGGAGCGGACGGCGCTTCGGCCGCTCCCGCGGGTCAGGTGTATATCGCCACCGAGGACGGCAGCGTGGGCACGAAGGGGAACGTGATGGATGCCATCCGGGAGAACGGGCTGGAGCCGGATATCCTTTTTGCCTGCGGCCCCATGCCGATGCTGCGTGCGGTCAAGCAGTACGCACAGGAAAAGGGGGTCCCCGCCTATCTTTCGCTGGAAGAGCGCATGGCCTGCGGCGTGGGCGCGTGTCTGGGCTGTGTGTGCAGGACTACAGGGGTGGACGCTCACTCCCATGTGCACAACGCGCGGATCTGTACGGACGGCCCTGTTTTTGAGGCCGGGGAGGTGGACATCTGATGAGTACGGCGGTGAACAGCGCGGTCAAAACGGCGGTGAAGATCGCGGGCATAGAATTCAAAAATCCGGTGATGACCGCGTCGGGGACCTTCGGCTCCGGCATGGAGTACGGAGAATTTGTGGATCTGAACCGATTGGGAGCCGTGGTGACGAAGGGCGTGGCCAATGTCCCCTGGCCCGGCAACGCCACACCGCGGGTGGCGGAGGTGTACGGCGGGATGCTCAACGCCATCGGCCTGCAGAATCCGGGCATCGATGTCTTTATCGAGAGGGACCTGGCGTTTCTGCGGCAGTTTCAGACCAGAGTGATCGTCAACGTCTGCGGGAAGACGGTGGAGGATTACCTGGAGGTGGTGGGGCGCCTGGCCGATACGGATGCGGACATGCTGGAGATCAACGTTTCCTGCCCCAACGTGAAGGAAGGCGCCATCGCCTTCGGACAGCGGGCGGACGCTCTCTTCGACATCACCTCCCGGATCAAAAAGAAGGCGAAGCAGCCCGTTATCATGAAGCTGAGCCCCAACGTGACGGATATCACGGAGATGGCACGGGCCGCGGAGGCGGCGGGAGCCGACGCGCTTTCCCTGATCAATACGCTGACCGGCGTGAAGATCGATATCGAACGGCGGAAATTCGTGCTGGCCAACAAGACCGGCGGCATGTCCGGCCCGGCCATCAAGCCCATCGCGGTGCGTATGGTCTGGCAGTGCGCCAATGCGGTGAAGATCCCCATCATCGGCATGGGCGGCATCGCCACGGCGGAGGACGCCGTCGAGTTCCTCATGGCGGGCGCCACAGCGGTGGCGGTGGGTGCCATGAATTTCGTGAATCCCTATGCCACGGCGGAAGTGATAGACGGGATCGAGGATTATCTGCGGCGGCACGGCATCGCGGATATCCGGGAGATCATTGGCTGTGTGAAGTGAGCGGCCCGGCATATGCCGGTTTTGCCGCGCGGCGTGACAGTGCAGCCCGGCACATGCCGCGGCTTCGCGCGGCGGGTAAGACGGCCCGGCATATGCCGGTTTTGCCGCGCGGCGGGCAGTGCGGCTTGGCACATATCGGTTTTGCCGCGCGGCGGCTTCGCGCGGCCCGCGCATAAAATGCCTCTTCGGCGCATATGGTTTAGAGACAAAAAAGAACCGTATCCGCCAGGGAGGTATTTTTATGGAGCTCATACAGAAAACGATTCATATGGATCAGCTCAAGTGCAGCGCCGTGACGCAGGTCACGGTTGAGGACGACATCAATATCACCGATTCCAAACCGGACGTTTACCAGCTGGTGACGGAACAGGGCAGCGTGAGCATCGACGAGGTGCGCGCGGTGGAGGACCATGCGCATGTGAAGGGAAGCCTGAGGTTTCAGGTGCTTTATCTTTCGGATGAGGAGGTCCGCAGACCGGCCTGCATGGAAGGAACGCTGCATTTTTCGGAAACGGTGTATCTGGACGGCGTGAGCGCAAGCGATGCGGTGACGGTGAGGTCAGCGCTGGAGGATCTGAGCGTGGGCATGATCAATTCGCGGAAGCTGTCCGTGCAGGCGCTGCTGGAGCTTTCCCTGTCCGTGGAGGCGATACAGGATATGGCCGCCGCGGTGCGCCTGGAGGGAGAGGACAACGTGGAGGTTAGCGAAAAGACCGTGCAGGCGCTGGATCTGGTCATTTCCAAAAAGGATATTTTCCGGGTGCGGGAGGAGATCGAGCTCCCGGGCGGCCTGCCCAATATTTTCACCCTGCTGTGGCAGTCCTGTCAGCTGAAGGGGCTTTCCTGGCATCTCATGGATGAAAAAATGTCCCTGCAGGGCGAGATCTCGCTTTTCATCCTCTATGAGGGAGAAGGGGAGGACCGGCCCGTCCTGTGGCACGAGGCGGCGATCCCCGTCAGCGGGACGGTGGAGTGCCAGGGGATGCGGGAATCCATGCTGGAAAACATCCGCTGCCGTATCGGGCATCAGGAGATCGAGGTGAAAGCGGACGCGGACGGCGAAGAACGGAAGATCGCGCTGGAGCTGGTGCTGGATCTGGATATGAAGCTCTACGAGGATGTCCGGACGGAGGTCCTGGCCGATCTGTACGGCGTCGCGCAGCAGGTGGAGGTGGTGCGGGAAACCGGGCGGTGCAAGCAGCTCCTCACTAAGAACACGGGAATGCTGAAGGTGTCGGGCCGCTTTAAGACGGCGGCCGGATTCCCCGGCATCCAGCAGATCTGCGGCAGCTTCGGGGACGTTTCCTTAAGCGGCGCGGAGCCCGGGCCGGAAGGCGTCAGGATCACCGGAACGGCCTCCGTGCGGGCCCTTTACGCCTCCGCCGATCCGGAAGTGCCGTTTTACTGCATAACGGGGCAGATCCCGTTTTCCTATCTGCTGGAAGCGCCCGGGGCGGACGGAACGTGTATCTGCGAGGTCGAACCCGCGCTGGAGCAGCTCGGCGTCACCGTGCTGGACGGGGAGGAGGCAGATGTCAGAGCCGTTTTGTCCTTCCGCTGTCTGGTGTGCCGGACGCACGAGGAGCCGGTGGTGACGGACGTGAAGATATCCCCGCTGGAGCCGGAAAAGCTGGCGTCGCTTCCCGGCATCGTGGCCTATATCGTCAAGGAGGGCGACAGCCTGTGGGACATCGGGAAGAAATATTATGTGCCGGTGGCGCGCATGAAGGAGATGAACGATCTGACGGGCGATGAAGTGAAGCCCGGCGATAAGCTGCTGGTGGTGAAGGGCTTCTGAACAGCAGAAGCCGACCACGAGGCGGCCGGAAACGCTGTGAATACCGTCCGAACCCCTGACGGGGCTTTGGGCGGTATTTGTGCTGTTTTGTGAAAAAGGGATTGCGGAGGGCCCCTTAGATACGGTATACTGCTTGTGTCGAAAGGGGACGGCCCGTTTCGGCATGCGGGCAAAGGACAGGCCCGGCAAAGCCGGGGATGAGGAACGGACATGAAAATACTGATCGCGCGTCACGGGGACCCGGATTACAGTAAGGATTCCCTGACGGAAAAAGGATGGAGAGAGGCGGAATATCTTTCGGAACGCCTCGCGCGCATAGAGACAAAGGCATATTATGTTTCCCCGCTGGGGCGGGCGAAGGATACCGCCTCCTGCACGCTGAAAAAGGTGGGCAGACAGGCGGTGGAATGCGAGTGGCTGCGGGAATTCTCCCCGGCGGTGAGGCGGCCGGATTCTCCGGACAGGCCGGGCGTCGCCTGGGACTGGCTGCCGCAGGACTGGCTGGCGGAGGAACGGTTTCTGACCTATGACCACTGGACGGAGCCGTCCGCATATGTGCAGGCCGGAGTGCGGGAGGAAAATGAGTGGGTCGTCACGAATTTTGACGCCGTGCTGGCCTCCCACGGATACCGGCGGGAGGGAAAGCTGTACCGGGCAGAAGCCCCCAATGAGGATACCATCGTATTTTTCTGCCACTTCGGCGTGGAATGCGTGCTGCTGGGGCATCTTCTGAATCTGCCGGTGCCGGTGCTCTGGCATGCGGCCTGCGCCGCGCCCAGCGCGGTGACGACGCTGGTGACGGAGGAGCGCCGGGAGGGCTGGGCACTGTTTCGGATGAGCTCCTTCGGGGATGTTTCCCATCTGTATGTGAAAGGGGAAGAACCGGCCTTTGCGGCCCGGTTCTGCGAATGCTTTTACAGGGAGGACCAGAGACACGACTGAAAACAGGATCCAAGGCATTCGCAACAAGCGGGAAATACAAAGCGGAGAGGATCGGAAAGGGACGGATGACATGACGCTGCAAGATTTTTTTCGGGAAAATCCGAAGGCCGCGCTGGCATTTTCCGGCGGCGCGGACTCGACGTATCTGCTGTATGCGGCGCTCCGGGAAGGGGCTGCGGTGCGGGCGTACTATGTGAAGTCCGCCTTTCAGCCGCGGTTCGAATATGAGGACGCCCTGCGCATGGCGCGCATGCTGGGGGCGGATATGCGGGTGCTGACGCTGGATGTGCTGGCCGCGCCGGGGATCCGGGAAAATCCCGCGGACCGCTGTTATCATTGCAAACGGGCCATTTTCGGCAGCATCCTGGAAGCGGCGGAGGCAGACGGTTTTTCCGTATTGATGGACGGGACCAATGCCTCTGACGATGTTTCCGACCGGCCGGGGATGCGGGCCCTGCGGGAACTGTCCGTGCGCTCCCCGCTGCGGGAGTGCGGGCTGACCAAGGCAGAGGTGCACAGGCTGTCGAAGGAGGCCGGGCTTTTCACCTGGGACAAACCGGCCTACGCCTGTCTGGCGACGCGGATCCCGGCAGGAGAGGAGATCACGGAGGACAAGCTGGCGCGCACGGAGGCGGCGGAGGATTTTCTGTTTTCCCTGGGCTTTACCGATTTCCGGGTGCGGCTTTTCCACGGCTGTGCCAGGATCCAGGTCCCGGAGGGGCAGGCGGAACGGCTGCTGGCGGTCCGGGAGGAGATCGTGAGGGAACTGAAGAAAACGTACGGAGCGGTCCTGCTGGACCTGGAGGTACGGGGGAAATAGCGGAAACGGAAAAAGAATGCGGGAATGGGAGCGCATGGTGCGGTCAGCGGACAGGGAGGTGCGAAATGAATAATGAAATCAGAAGGCTCTTGGAGGCGGTGAGGTCCGGAGAGACCTCCGTAGACGAGGCGCTTTTGCGGATCAAGAGTCAGCCCTTTGAGGATATCGGCTATGCCAAGGTGGATCTGCACAGAAAGGTGCGGCAGGGGGCGGCCGAGGTGATCTACGGCGCGGGAAAGACGCCGGAGCAGATCATCGGCATCGCGGACACGATGAAAAAACACGGGCAGGAGAATATCCTGATCACCAGGCTGTCGGAGCAGGCCGCTGTGGCCGTGTCGGAGGTCCATCCGATGGAATATCACCGGGAGGCGAGAGTGGGCATCATCGGCGGTCTGCCGAAGCCGGACGGGCTGGGGACCATCGTGGTAGCCACCGGCGGGACCAGCGATATCCCGGTGGCCGAGGAGGCCGCGCTGACCGCCAGGATCCTGGGCAATGAGGTGACGCGGCTCTATGACGTGGGCGTGGCGGGGCTGCACCGGACGCTGGCCCATCTGGACGATATCATGTCCGCCAGCGTGATCATCGCCATCGCGGGGATGGAAGGCGCGCTGGCCAGCGTCATCGGCGGTCTGGCGGACTGTCCGGTGATCGCGGTGCCCACCAGCGTGGGGTACGGGGCGTCCTTCGGCGGACTGTCGGCGCTTTTGTCCATGCTCAATTCCTGTGCCAGCGGCGTGTCGGTGGTCAACATCGACAACGGGTTCGGGGCCGGATATCTCGCGAGCATGATCAATCATATCAGATAGGATGGTGAAAGAGATGAAAACACTGTATCTGGACTGCGGGATGGGAGCGGCCGGAGACATGCTCGCGGGCGCACTGCTGGAGCTGCTGCCGGATCCCGATGTGTTTCTGGCGCAGCTGAACACGCTGGGACTGCCCGGCGTCCGCGTGACGGCGGAGCCTTCCGTGAAATGCGGGATCCGGGGCACGCATTTTCGCGTGACGGTGGATGGAGAAGAGGAGGAGAGCCGGGACTGGGACGGCCGCGGGCATGAAGATCACGACCATGCGCACGGCCACAGTGGCCATGCGCATCACCATACCAGCCTCCACGATGTAGAGCATATCGTGCGGGATCATCTGACCCTTCCGGCCGAGGTGAAGGATGCGGAGAAGGTGCGGGACGATATCCTGGCGCTGTACGGCCTGATCGCTGAGGCGGAAAGCCACGCGCACGGTGTGCCGGTGACAGAGATTCATTTTCATGAAGTGGGAACGCTGGATGCTGTGATGGATGTGGCGGCGTTCTGCCTTCTGATGGACCGGATCGCGCCGGATGAGGTGGTGGTCTCACCGGTCCATGTGGGATGCGGGAGCGTGCGCTGTGCCCACGGGATCCTGCCGGTACCGGCGCCCGCTGCGGCATATCTTTTGCGGGATGTGCCGATCTACGGAGGAAGCATCCGGGGCGAGCTCTGTACGCCCACCGGTGCGGCGCTTCTGAAGCATTTCGCGGCGCGGTTCGGCGATATGCCCGTCATGCGGGTGCAGAGCATCGGATACGGGATGGGGAAAAAGGATTTTGAAGCGGCCAACTGTGTCCGCGCCATGCTCGGAACGTCGCAGGAGCATACCGATGAGGTGCTGGAGCTTTCCTGCAACGTGGACGACATGACGGCGGAGGCCGTCGGATTCGCGATGGAGCGGCTGCTGGAGGGCGGAGCGCTGGAGGTTTATACCGTACCCATCGGCATGAAGAAATCCAGGCCGGGCACCCTGATCCGCGTGATGTGTCCGGAGGCTGACCGGGAGAAGATGGTGGAACTCATTTACCGGCATACGACCACCATCGGCATCCGGGAGACAAAAACACACCGGTATGTGCTGGACCGGAAAACGGTGGAGCTGGAGACCCCGTACGGGCCGGTGCGGCGCAAGGATTCTTCCGGCTACGGCGTCGTGCGCTCCAAGCTGGAGTATGAGGACCTGGCCCGGATCGCGCGGGAACGGGGCATGAGCCTGGAGGAAGCGCGGAAAGCGGTGGAAGGGAGATAAAAGCGGCAGTTCGGAAGCAAAAAAGACCGAGGATGTCGTTGCTGTACAAATACGTTTTTAGATAATATGAAGTGACCTCACATTTGCAGCAACGTGGATTTACCCGTATAATTCATGTTGAAGCAAACAACACGAGCGGGGATTACCGCATGCAAAGGAGGCCACTATGTATAGAATACTAAAAATCGGGATGGATGTCCATAGTACAAATTACACTTTATGCGCAATGGAGCCGGTGATCGGCGAAGAAGACCGCATATTTGCAACTATCAAGGTCACTCCGGACTATAAAAACATCCTGATGTTCATTGAAAA
>CANRMT010000104.1 GCA_947631815.1 uncultured Eisenbergiella sp. | reverse complement strand
TACGGTCAGGAGGAGGCCATCGACCGGTTCGGAGAGGATCCCCGGATCTATCAGACCACGGTGACGGAATTTAAGAAGGACGAGGCGGGGAACGTATGCGCCGCCGTCATCGTGAACTTAAAGCCGCAGTTCGATGAAAAGACGAAGCGCACCGCCATGGTGCCGGTAGAGGGCACGCAGCGGGAGCTCCCCGTAGATCTCGTGCTCATTGCGGCAGGATTTTTGGGAAGTGAGACTTACGTTTCCGAGAGTTTTGGTGTAAAATGGAATGCGAGGACCAACGTGGACACCGAACCCGGCGGATACCAGACCAGTGAGGAGCGCATTTTCACCGCCGGAGACATGCACAGAGGACAGTCTCTGGTGGTCTGGGCCATCGCGGAGGGAAGGGAAGCGGCCAGGGCCGTGGACGAATCCCTGATGGGATATACAAACCTGTAAGGAGAGCGTGATTATGACAAAGGCGGAAATTATGCGGCTGGTGAAGGAAGAGGATGTGGAGTTCATCCGGCTTCAGTTCACGGACATGTTCGGCGCGCTGAAAAATGTGGCGGTGACGGCCAGTCAGCTGGAGTGCGCCATGAACAACGAGTGCGCGTTTGACGGCTACGGCATGGCCGGGATCAATACCAGAGGATATGGCGACCTGTATCTGTATCCCGACCTGGATACCTTTGTGATCCTGCCCTGGAGACCCCAGCAGGGGAAGGTAGCCCGGCTTTTGTGCGATGTCCGCAAGGCGGACGGTTCGCCCCTGACGGTGAGCACCCGGGCGCTCCTCAGACGGACGCTGGAGCAGGCAGCGCAGCAGGGATACACGGTGTTCGCCCATCCGGAGTGCGAATTTTTCCTGTTCCACACGGATGAAAACGGCGTTCCCACCACGGTGAGCCATGAGCGTTCTGGCTTCCTGGACGTCAGCCCGCTGGATCTGGGGGAGAACGCGCGCCGGGAGATGGTGCTGGCGCTGGAGGAGATGGGGTTTGAGATCGAGGCGTCCTTCCACGAGAGCGCCCCGGCGCAGCATGAGATCGACTTCAAGGGCGCGCAGGCCATGGAGATCGCGGACAAGATCGTCACCTTCAAGAACGCGGTGCGTTCCACGGCGAAGCGGTTCGGCCTGCATGCCACGTTCATGCCCAAGCCCACGGCCGGTTCCGCGGGCTCCGGCATGCATACCAGTTTTTCCATCTTTCAGGACGGAAAGAATATTTTTTATGACCCGGAGGACAAGGACGGGCTGAGCAGCGAGGCCAGATGGTTCATGGGCGGCGTAATGGCCCATGCCAGGGCCATGTGCGCCGTCACCAATCCGCTGGTCAATTCCTATAAGCGGCTGATGTCCGGCTTTGAGGCGCCCAGGGATATCATCTGGACCACGAGGAATCAGAATACGCTGATCCGCGTCCATTCCCGGAACGGAGAGGATCCCAGGATCGAGCTGCGCTTCCCGGATCCCTCCGCCAATCCCTATCTGGCGCTGAACGTCTGCATTGCGGCAGGGCTGGACGGCATACAGAAGCATCTGGATCCGGGCGCGCCCGCGGCTCTGCGCTATGAGGAGCGCACGGAGGCCGAAAAGGCGGCGGCCGGGGTGGAGCATCTGCCGGAGACGCTGCATGAGGCGGTGGCGTTGCTGGAGCAGGACGCCTTCATGAAGACGGTGCTGGGCGGCGAGCTCGTGCAGCTCTATGTGGATGCCAAAAAGGCGGAGTGGAACGAGTATATGTCCCAGGTTTCCGAATGGGAAGTGGAAAAGTATCTGTTCCGGACTTGAGGCGGTGGAATAGATGAGCAGTATAATCGTTGTTCTGCCAAAAACAGAAGATGCCAAGCAGATCCGCGATATACTGGGCCGCAGGGGGCTGGCGGTGGCCGCGGTGTGCACCACGGGCGCCGGAGCTCTGGAACAGGTACATCAGCTGGAGTGCGGCGTGGTGATCTGCAGCTACCGGCTCCGGGATATGCACTACACCCAGTTCGCCCGGTATCTGCCCGATTATTTCGAAATGCTGCTTCTGACCTCGGCGGCGGAGGCCGGGAACTGTCCGCAGGGCGTGATGTCCCTCACGTACCCGGTCAGGCCGGGGGATCTGGCCGGTACGGTGCAGATGATGCTGGCCCAGCTGGACCGCCGTCTGGGACGCAGGCGCGCGGCCCCGCCCAAACGGACCTGGAAGGAGCAGAACTATATCAACAACGCGAAAATGGTCCTGATGGAGCGGAACCATATGACGGAGCAGGAGGCGTACCGCTATATCCAGAAGTGCAGCATGGATTCCGGCACGAACATGGTGGAGACGGCGCAGATGATCCTGCTTCTGATCTATGACAGCTGAACCTGAAAAGGTCGGAATATCTGTTCCGAAGCCGCGGACGGACGGCCCGGAAAAAAAGGAGTAGAAGATGTATACGATCAATAAAAACTATCTGAAGCTGCAGGGCAGCTATCTTTTTTCGGAGATCGGAAGGCGGGTGGCGGCCTATAAGGAGGCGCATCCGGAAAAGGACGTGATCCGGCTGGGGATCGGGGACGTGACGCAGCCCATCGCGCCCGCCGTCATCGAGGCGCTGCACAGGGCGGTGGACGAGATGGGGACGCCCGAGGGTTTTCACGGCTATGGGCCGGAGCAGGGATATGAGTTCCTGCGGCAGGCCGCCGCGGAGAACGATTACCGGGCCAGGGGCTGCGATATCGGCGCAGATGAGATCTTCATTTCCGACGGCGCGAAATGCGACGTGGGCAATATCCAGGAGATCTTCGGCACGGACAATACGGTGGCGGTCTGCGATCCGGTCTATCCGGTGTATGTGGACACCAACGTGATGGCGGGCCGCACGGGACAGTTCGACCCGGTCAGGGGCGGCTTTGACCGGCTGATCTACATGCCCTGCACGGCGGAGAACGGGTTTTCTCCGGAGCTGCCCGCTCAGGTGCCGGATCTGATCTACCTGTGCTTCCCCAATAATCCCACCGGCGCGGCGATCCGGAAGGACGCGCTGCAGGCGTGGGTGGACTACGCGAACCGGAACGGCTCGGTCATCCTCTATGATGCGGCCTATGAGGCCTATATTTCGGAGGAGGGAGTGCCCCACAGCATTTATGAGTGCCAGGGGGCCAGGACCTGCGCCATCGAGATGCACAGCTTTTCCAAGAACGCCGGATTCACCGGCCTGCGGCTGGGCTATACCGTCATCCCGAAGGATCTGCAGAGCGGCGGCGTTACCCTGCACAGCCTGTGGGACAGACGGCACGGCACGCGCTACAACGGCGCGCCCTATATCGTGCAGCGCGCCGGGGAGGCGGTCTATTCCGCTGAGGGAAGGGCACAGCTGAAGGCCCAGGTGACCTATTACATGGAAAACGCCCGGATGATCCGGGAGGGGCTGAAGGAGGCCGGTTTCACGGCCTACGGCGGCGTCAACGCGCCCTATATCTGGATGAAGACGCCGGAGGGGCTGACCAGCTGGGAATTCTTCGACCGGCTGCTGACACAGGTCCAGGTGGTCGGTACGCCGGGGGCCGGTTTCGGCGCCAGCGGGGAAGGCTATTTCCGTCTGACGGCCTTCGGCACCCACGAGAATACGCGGGAAGCCCTGCGCCGGATCCGGGCGCTCTGAGCGCGGGAAAGGCGCCGCGCGGATCCTTCGGACAAGGCCCTTCGGCTGCGGGACGCCGCGCCAAAAGAGGCGCCGTTTCCGAAAATGCTTTCGGAATACCCGTTATGCAATTGAAGAAAAATGTCAGAATCTGCACTCCGATCCGAAATGCCCGCGGGAAGGCGTTTTTCTCCACTTAGTCCGGCGGAAAGCGAAGGATACGGGGAAGCGGTCGGGAAAACGGGAAATCTCTGTCACAAACTGTGTGAAAACTGTCAAATTTCAGAAAATAATATTTTTGCGTTCGCATAATACTTTTTGTGCGGACGCTTTTTTTATTACGTTTTTCGCAATCTACTATATCTAATCCGACGCGCGTCACCTTATAATAAAGACAGATAAAGGTTTCCTGTCTGATGGCAAAACGGAGATGTGGAATTTCAGGTATCCGAGATCTGAGCGGATGGAGGATGCCGCAACCGGGGTTTCAAAAAGGGGAAGTGATCATATGAAGGAGAGGAGAAGCAAGATCGTAGCGATGAGTGCATACAGCAGTGGGCGGACAGAAAGTGTTACGATGACGGAGGAACTGATCGACGGGTTTGTGGAGGAACTGACGGAGAAGGGGCGCAGTCAGGAATCCCTGAAGAATTACAGGGCCATCCTGATAGGGCTGTACGAGTTCCTGCCGGAGGATAAGCGCCTGGACAGCGAATCGACAGGAAACTGGCGCAGGTGGCTGAAGGAGAGCGGATATTCCGCGCGCACCATCAATTCCCGGATCTCCGCGCTGAACAGCTTTCTGCAGTATCTGGGCAGGCGCGAGTGGCAGTCGGATGAGTTCCATTACAGCAATGAGGACACGCAGCCGGAGCTCACGAGGGCGGAGTATGTGCGGCTGCTGCAGGCGGCGAAGGCGTCCGGCAGGGAGCGTTCCTATCTGCTGATCAAGACGCTGGGAGGCGCCGGTGTTCGGATCCAGGAGCTTCCGCAGCTGACCGTGGAATCGCTGGTCAGGGGCCGCGCGCAGCTGAAGTGCCACAACACGGACCGGGTCATGCACATTCCGGAGCCGCTGCGCAGAGAGCTTTTGGATTACGCGAGGCGGGAGGGCATCAAGGAAGGGCCCGTCTTCGTGACGCAGGAGGGGAGTCCGCTGATCCGCTCCAGCGTGTGGCATTATGTGAACATCGTCAGCAAGGACGCGCGGGTCGATGAAGAAAAAGCGAATCCCCGCTGCCTGTGGAAGATGTATCGGAGCACGTTCGCTGGGATCCGGTCCGGCATCGATCTTCTGATCGAGCAGGCCTATGAGCGGATGATGGAGGAAGAACAGCTCGCTGTGGGCTGGGAAAGATAACGGGGGGAAACGCCGGAAAAGAAGAGAGCGCTGCACGGATCCTGGTTCTGGGGGGAAACGGGATCTGTGCAGCGCTCTCTTTGCATGAGATCGACAGACCGCGCGTACCATGCCGCGTGCCGGGAACTGAAGCGTATTCTGTGCGGCGCGGCCTGCGGCAGGCACGGATTCAGCGCGGCGGTCCGTCTGTCTCTGACGGCGGCTGGCCCTCGGCCGCATGTCCGGCATACTGCCCCGGCGTGACGCCCTCCAGCTCCCGGAATTTGCGTATGAAATAATAGGGGTAGGAAAACCCCAGATGATCCGAGATCTCGTTGACCGTCATCTTATTCTCCAGAAGCAGCTCTTTGCTCTTTTCGATCCTCTTCTCGGTGATATAGACCGAAAAGTTCTTTCCGGTCATTTCCCGTACGATCCGGCTGACCTGTCCGTTGGTCAGGCCGAAATGCGTGGAGACCATGTTCAGGCAGATCACATTTTCCCGATAATGCGCATCGATATAGCCGATGACCGAGGCGGAGAGGTTTTCCCTGCTCTGCGAATCCCTGGTATCGACGGCGGAAAGGATGGAGAGCAGATACTGTTCAAAGTCCTCCTCCAGCTCCTGAAGGCTGTCATGGCCCTCCGGAGAAAAGACGCTGTCCACCCGGACCGGCATGGGCATGGAGGCGAGCCGGGAGAGGATGTCGTTCTGGATGAAGTATAGGTATTTCTGGATCTCCGCGTTTTCCACGACGGTGGGATCGGCCGAAAAGGACGCGAAGATCGCCCGGCTGTGAAGCAGGCAGTCCTCTTCGCTGCCGGCCAGCAGCGTGTTGATCAGCTGTTTTTCCGTATGCATCGGGAATTCGTAGGGAGCGATCCGGTTCGCGATGTCCGTCCAGCGGCGCAGGGGCGTACGGAAGGACCAGGAGTATTTCTCCGTTTCCCGGACCTCCAGCCACGCGGCGGGAAGCTGCTCGATCCGTCCGCGGACGGAACTGATATAGCAGACGGCGGGATACGGCGTTTCCTCCGCCAGAAGCTCCAGCACCCGCTGCGCGATGGAAACCGGGGCCGCGGTCTCTCCGGCGGGATCCGTGCCGGGCGGAAAGCCGAGGGCGGCGGCAGCGCAGTCCGGCGCCAGGGAAAAGGTCTGACAGTGAAAGCCCCTTTCCTGGGAGAGCGCGGCGAGGATCTGTTTCAGCGTCTCGGAAAAGTCCGTCCCGTCCTCCGGGAGGGAGGTATGAGATCCTTCCCCTGCGGCATCACCGGCCGGGGCCTCTTTTGCGCCGCCCGTCAGCCGGAAGGACATGGCGCAGAAGGACCGGCATCCCGGGAAATCCCTGTCCGGATCGAACTGGAAGAAGGGGTCGTCCCCGGCGGTCTCTCCGGAGGTCAGGAAATAGCGCCAGCGAAGATCCCGGGAGGTCTGCAGGATATCCCGGAACGGGGCGGTCTGAGAGAAGGTCAGAGCGACCGCCGCGATCAGAAGGATGATGAGAATGCAGATGACGGAGAGACAGAAGGTGAGCAGGGAGGAACGGACGGGAGGAAGCTCGTCCTCCAGGACGAAGCTCCACCCCAGCCAGTCGGAATATGCGCGGGAGGAAAGGATCTGCGGATTTTCCTCCGACAGCGCGGATTCCCCCGGGACTGCCGCCGCGTCCCCGTCGAAGATGATCTGACCGTCCCTGCCGAGGATATAAAACGACGGATGGGTCTCGATATGCAGATCCTCGATGATCTGGGAATAGATCCGGTGCGCGTCGATGTTGACGGCCAGGTAGGCCGATTCCTGCCCGCCGTTCATCGGGAGGAGGACAAGCATGGTGATGACCTGCGTGCTGCCCTGCGCGCCGGAAATATGGAAATCCAGCGGCCTCGGGTCCAGCAGAAGCGGCGAGGAGGACTGCGGAAGGGAGGAAAAAACAGACTTGTCATAGAAGGAATCCAGCGGCGTCATGGTGGAGGGCAGGGAATAGCTGGAGAACACCAGACCGTTCGACGGAAAATACAGATAACTGCTGTAGATATATTCGTTGGCGACGCTCAGGCTGGTCAGATACTGCACGATATCCTTCCTTCCGGCCGTGCTGCGGAGACGGTCAGAGGAATCGGTCAGGGCAACGGTGTCCGCCGTTGCGGAATGCAGACAGAGATCCTGCACGTTTTTTATATGCAGCTCATAAATGGATGCCACCTGTTCGGCGATGGTCTCGTTGGAGGCGGTGAGGTTGTCCAGCCAGACCTTTTTCTCCAGCACATGAAAAAGAACGCCGGTCAGGACGGAAAAGAGGATCAGCGTCAGAATGATCATGCGGATCTGTTTTTTACGAAAAAGATATAATGTGAGTTCCTTTCCAGTTGTTTTTTGGCTCAAAATAAGGCTCCCCCCTGATGCGCCCGTTCGCTTTGTCCTCAAAGTGCCGTGTCCTCCCCAGGTGCGGCATTTTGTATATCAGAAAAGGCGTCGAAGCGCGTGACGGCCGGAGTCTTTCGGCCTCCGGCGATAGCAAAATATCAATTATACTGTTAGTATAGCATTGCCCCGCCGGGGTATGCAAGAGGAACATTCTGAATATTCAGAAAACGATTGGCCGGGCGGTCCCGATAACGGAATATTTATGCCGGCGGGACAGAAAAACAGCGCCCCTCCCCTGCGGGAGAAGCGCTGTTTGGAATGGCGGATCTGTCTGTTTTACCGGAGCACTTTGGCCCAGTCGGTGATGCCGATCAGCGCCTTCGCCCAGGCGTCGTAGTTGGCCTCGGCGGGCGTCCCCAGGCTGGCGAAGACCGCCTGAGAGGTGCCGGAGAACCGGGTGTCCAGCATCGCTTCGCTGAAGGACTGGGTGTAGATGATCTCGTCCACGTAAGGATTGTTCCTGGCGGCCACATAGGACGCATAGAGGGCGGCGGCCTGTACGTCCACGCCCTGGGCGTTGGTGATGCCGATCTCGCTTAAGATCACGCGCCGGACGGAGCCGCTGGGGCTCAGCATTTTTTTCGTCTGCAGGAAATCGGTGAGCGCGGACAGGTTCTGGAAGGTTAGCATCTTGTTGGAGGCCACCTGCGCTTTCATGTAGGCGCCGTCCGGACAGCCGGTCAGATCCCAGAATTTCGCCCAGGTCAGCGGGACCGGGTAGGGATGCTGCGCCACGCACCAGTCGATATTGCCTTCTTTGGAAATGAGAGCATTGAATTTCTCCAGGAAATCCTTGCCGTCGATGTATTCATAATATTCCGTGTGGCTGGCCGGACGGTTCCGGTCCCAGTTCTGATCCAGGCACACGTACACTCTGGCGTTGGCGTTCTGGCTCTTGATGGCGTTGTAGGCGACGCGGAAGGCCTGTGCGTATTCGCGCACGTAATGGTCCCAGTCCGTCCAGACCATATAGTTCCATTTGCGGACGTTGACCTCGTTCCCGACAATGAAGTTCTCCGTGGAGGAGCTGGCTGCGCACTTGGAAAGCTCTGCGGCCAGTGCCGTGATACCGGCGGGCTCGGAGGCGTTGAGCATATAATACTGGGGCGCCACGGGGTGCGTGTCCGCTGCGAACATGGCCGGTCTGGACCAGGGGTTCGTCATACCCTGATTGGTGCCCTGGTTCATGATCTGGACCGTCGGGTATTTCCCGGCGATGATGCCGTTCAGGTTGTTGGAGACCAGCAGGTTGGCAAACTGTGCCCCCTGTATGGACTGAAGCGTTCTGGTCTGTCTCGCCCTCGTGTGGGTCGCCAGCAGCTCCGGATTGGAGATGTACTGAGGGCTGGCGATCATCACGGGCTGTCCGCCGGACTTCACCGCCAGGGCCAGCTTGGTATACAGCCGCGCTCCGTTGTACGGGACGCTGAAGGAGGGCGACGCCGTGGCGGGGACCGCCGCAACGGGGACCGCCGCGGGAGAGACCGCGTATTCGTACGGCTGCAGCTCGTACAGATACAGGATGCCGTCATCGCTGGCCGGGACGCCGGGGAGCGACGCGGTGTAGGAGATCGTGGCCGCGTTCAGGAGCGCGCTCTGCGCGCCGGAAGCGTAGGCCTCGTTCAATGCCTTCGTCTTTGTCTTTTTGGATTTCGCCGCGTCCGCCTGGATGCCGCACGTCATCACCAGCACGACGGCGAGGAGACACAGAAAAATCCCTCTGAACCTTTTCCCTCTCATAGAAACGCTCCTTTTCTTCATAATAAAATGCCCATCGGCTGCCGCGTGTTTCTAAGGGTATTCGTATGGGTGAGCTTAGACACCGGCAATGCGGGAGACCCGCACCCTTCCCAGGACCAATGGACATTTTCATTATAAAATAATTTTTGTCGTATGTAAAGCGTTAAAATATGGGATCTGCGCCGCAAAAATGCGGG
>CANRMT010000103.1 GCA_947631815.1 uncultured Eisenbergiella sp. | reverse complement strand
TGCCGCGCGGATCGCTTCCACCTTCGGCATCACTTCCTTCGGATCCAGACGCGCAAACAGGATCTGCGGCGTGTCGGTCACCTTTGTTCCGCTCTCATACAGGCCGAACTGATCCAGACTGTCGTAAGGACGAATGGACGTATTCAGCTGCGCGAGGATCTTCTCCGCCGTTTCCGGCAGAAAGCTTTCCAGAAGGCTGGCGCCGATGACAATGGATTCCGTCAGGTTGTAAAGCACCTCCGAAAGCCTGTCTTTCGCGGCCTCGTCCTTGGCGAGGGTCCAGGGCGTCGTCTCGTCGATGTATTTGTTGCAGCGCCTAAACAGGTCGAACACTGCGGAGATGGCGTCCGCCACACGCAGGTCGGCCATCTTCTCCGCCACCTTCCCGCGGGTACCGGTGACCACCGCTTTCAGATCCTCGTCCACGGCTTCCTGCGCGCCGGTCTTCGTCACAACGCCGCCAAAATATTTATTGCTCATGGAAACGGTACGGTTCACCAGATTGCCAAGAATGTTGGCAAGATCAGAATTGAACCGCTCGATCACAAGCTCCCATGTGATGATGCCGTCATTCTCGAAGGGCATCTCGTGGAGCACGAAATAGCGGGTGGCGTCCACGCCGAACAGCGACACCATATCGTCCGCATAGATCACGTTTCCTTTGGATTTGCTCATCTTGTCGCCGCCCTGCAGCAGCCAGGGATGGCCGAACACCTGCTTCGGCAGAGGCAGATCCAGCGCCATCAGAAAGATGGGCCAGTAAATGGTATGGAACCGCACGATATCCTTGCCGATCAGATGCAGATCCGCGGGCCAGAACTTCTCAAACAGATCGGAGGAGCCGTCGGGATCGTAGCCGATCTTGGTGATATAGTTGGTGAGAGCGTCCAGCCACACATAGACCACATGCTTCGGATCAAAATCTACCGGTATGCCCCAGCTGAAGGACGTCCGGGACACGCACAGATCCTGCAGGCCCGGCAAAAGGAAATTGTTCATCATCTCGTTTTTGCGGGACACCGGCTGGATGAAGCCGGGATGGGTGTTGATATGCTGGATAAGCCTGTCGGCGTATTTGCTCATCCTGAAAAAGTAAGCTTCCTCCCTGGCGGGCTTTACCTCCCGGCCGCAGTCGGGACATTTGCCGTCCACCAGCTGGGATTCCGTCCAGAAGGATTCGCAGGGCGTACAGTAAAGCCCCTCGTAGGAGCCCTTGTAAATATCTCCCTGATCGTAAAGCTTCTTGAAGATCTTCTTCACGCAGGCCTCATGATCCGCGTCTGTAGTGCGCACAAAATTGTCGTAGGAGGTGTTCATCAGATCCCAGATGCGCTTCACCTCTCCCGCTACGCCGTCTACAAATTCCTTCGGCGTCACGCCCTGCTGCTGGGCCTTCTCCTGAATCTTCTGGCCGTGCTCGTCGGTTCCGGTCTGAAAATAAACGTCGTAGCCCTCCGCCCGCTTGAATCTGGCGATAGCGTCCGCCAGAACGATCTCATAGGTATTTCCGATATGCGGCTTGCCCGATGTATAGGCAATGGCTGTTGTCAGATAATAAGGTTTCTTTTCCATATTGTTCTCCAATCTGCTGAAAATTCGTATTGTTCGATACTCTCAAAAGCACGCCGCGAAAGGCGCAGGATCCGCTCCGCGGCGGCGTTTTTTGCTGTCAATGAAAGTAGTTTAACACAATCGCCGCAAAGTTGCAAGGCTGTGGCCGGTTCTTCCCCGCCCGGGATCAGTCCTTTTCCTTCTTTTTGGTCTTTTTCCCGCGTCCGGTCACCACACCTGCCGCAACGCCTGCCGCCGCGATCAGTACAAGCACCACGATCAGCGCCGTGCTGCCGCCTTTTTGTTTTCATAGGCAAGCCCCGTTCCCTCCGACGCACCGGCGGCAACGCCCGGTACACACAGCGCGGCCAGCGCGCACAGTACGGCGGATACCGCCAAAACCGATGTTTTCCACAGCTTTTTCATAACCTTTCTCCTTTTCCTTTTCTTTTACCGCGAATCCTGTCGAGCATTGCGATATTCTTTTCTTGTGACCTTAAGAGTATTTGTTATATAATAAACCCAGCATATGAGCGCAGCAAGCATATGCGTTCAAAATCTATCTGCATGCGGAGGGTCCGACTATGAAAGAAATACATTACATGATCTCTGACGCCGCGAAAAAAGTAGATGTTGAATCACATGTACTGAGATACTGGGAAGATGAACTGGCGCTGCCCATCCAGCGAAATGAAATGGGCCACCGTTATTACACCGATGAAGATATTCATCTGTTTCAGAATATCAAAAATCTGAAAGATCAGGGCTTTCAGTTAAAAGCCATCAAGCTGCTTTTGCCGGAGCTTGCCAAAAAAGATCCCGAATCCCTTTCCAACCTGCTGCTCCTGAAGGAAGAGCTGAATTCGAGGGTGGAAGAGCTGGACGCTCAGAGCGCCTCGACAGGCGTCCCCGCCAATCTGTCCGACCTGTCCCCCGCGGAGCAGAAGCTGCTGCAGTTTCAGGAGATCATCGGACAGGCTGTCCGGCAGATCATGGAAGAAAACAACCGCAGACTTGTACGGGAGATGAGCCGCCAGGTGAGCAAGGATATCTCCGAGGATCTGGACGGACTTTTAAGCCAGCGGGAACAGCGGGATGAGGAACGCTTCCGAAAACTGGATACCGCCATCCGCGAAAAGCAGAAGGGCTACCGGGAAGCCGCCGTCACCACGATGGACAACCTGCGGGGAAAAAAAGCAAAGCGCGGGTTTTTTAAAAAGCGCTGATCCAGCCCCTATTCTCTACATAATCACAAAAACGGAAGAATCTCCGGGCCTTGACAGGCCAGTATTCTTCCGTTTTTCTTTGTATCGTCTCTTTGATTATGCGGGATTGATCGCCTCTGTAGGACAAGCTGCCGCGCAGGCGCCGCAGTCGATGCACTCATCGGGATTGATCTGATACTGTGTATCGCCCTGGCTGATGGCGCCGACAGGACATTCTGCCTCACAGGTTCCACAAGAAACGCAAGCGTCGCTGATTACATGTGCCATAATACTTTCCTCCTCCATTCTATGAATAGCCGTTACAGGCTCAGATTTATTGTAATACGGAGAAGGAAAATATTCAAGAGTTTTTCGCCATTTCTGCTCTCTTTTTTCGGATGCCTGTTAAAATCTCCCGCTTCGCGGCCACGGCCTTTTCTTCCGGCAGGTCGTAAAGATGCTCCAGCGGATAGGGCATACCGAGGGCTTTATATTTTGCCTTGCCCATAGAATGATAGGGAAGCACATCCAGCGCCTTCACATGCTTCAGCCCGCCGATAAAATACCCGAGGGCCTGCTGCTCCTCCGCTCCCGTGGTATAGCCCTCCACGATCACATGGCGGATCCACATATCCACGCCATTCTGATCCAGATAGCGGGCAAACGCGAGAACCGGCCCGTTGGAATGTCTGGTGAGCCTTTTGTGGATATCGTCCTCCATATGTTTGATATCCAGCATCACCAGATCCGTCGCCCGGAGCATACGGTTCAGCCAGTACATAAACTTCACGTCTCCCTCCCGGAAGCAGATCCCCGCCGTATCGACGCAGGTATGAATGCCCCGCTTCTTTGCCTCCTCCAGAAGAACCGTAAGAAATTCCATCTGCAGCATCGGCTCCCCGCCGGTAACGGTAATGCCGCCCTTCCGGTAATAGCTTTTATTGCTCTCATACCGGGCCAGCAGCTCCTCCACCGTCATCACTGTGCCGCCCTTCGGATCCCAGGTATCGGGATTGTGGCAGTACAGACAGCGCATGGGACATCCCTGGGTAAAGATCACAAAGCGCACGCCGGGGCCGTCCACCGTACCGTAAGTCTCTATGGAATGAATGCGGCCCGTGACCGCGCCGGGATCCTCACATGGATTCGTGGAATGTTCTTGAAATGACATCGTCCTGCTGCTCCCTGGTCAGTTTGTTAAAATTCACCGCGTAGCCGGACACGCGCACCGTCAACTGGGGATACTTTTCCGGATGCTTCTGCGCGTCCAGCAGCGTCTCTCTGGAAAACACGTTTACATTCAGGTGATGACCTCCCTGTTCCACATATCCGTCCAGCATATTTACAAGATTATCGATCTGCGTATCATTGATTTTCATCCTCTTTTCTCCTCCTGTCTGATTCAAAAGTCCTACTCTCTGTCAAGTCCTTCCTCCAGGTTCGGTATGCCGCAGGAAGCCGTCTCACATCCGGCCCCGTCGGTGATCACCGCTTCCAGATCCTCGCCAAGCTCCACGTCCAGATCTCCCACAAAGATCCGGTCATCCTTTCCAAGAGCGCCGGGAATAATGGAAAACGTATTGGAGATACCGTCCTGAGCGTCCTTAAAGGACAGCTTTGCCACCGAGGCCAGAGAGGCTACCGCGCCGTTTTTGTCCCTGCCGTGCATGGGATTGGCGCCCGGCGCCAGCGGCTGTCCGTGGCGGCGTCCGTCCGGCGTGTTGCCGGTGTGCTTTCCATAAACCACGTTGGAAGTGATGGTGAGGATGGACATGGTGGGCACCCCGCCTCTGTAGGTGTGATTGCCCCGGATCATCTGCATGAAATCGTGCACCAGATTTCTCGCGATCTCGTCCACCCGGTCGTCGTTGTTGCCGTATTTGGGGAAGGCGCCTTCCACCTCATAATCCACCACAATGCCGTCCTCGTCGCGGATGGCTTTCACCTTCGCGTACTTAATGGCGCTTAAAGAATCCGCCACCACCGAAAGCCCCGCGATGCCGGTAGCAAAATAGCGTTTCACTTCCTTGTCGTGAAGGGCCATCTGCAGCCGCTCATAACAATATTTGTCGTGCATATAGTGGATCACGTTCAGAGTATTTACATACAGTCTGGCAAGCCACTTCATCATATCGTAATACTTCGACATCACATCGTCGTAATCCAGATACTCCGTCGTCACCGGACGGAACTTCGGCCCCACCTGCTTTTTCGTGATCTCGTCCACGCCGCCGTTGATGGCGTAGAGCAGGCACTTGGCAAGATTCGCTCTCGCTCCGAAGAACTGCATCTCCTTGCCCACCCGCATGGAGGACACACAGCAGGCGATGGCGTAATCGTCCCCGTGGGTCACCCGCATCAGATCGTCGTTTTCGTACTGGATAGAAGAGGTCTTGATGGACATCTTCGCGCAATACCGCTTAAAGTTTTCCGGCAGCCGCACAGACCAGAGCACCGTCATGTTCGGCTCCGGCGCAGGGCCCAGATTGTCCAGCGTATGCAGATAGCGGAAGGACATTTTTGTCACAAGGGGACGCCCGTCGATGCCGACGCCGCCGATGGACTCCGTCACCCAGGTAGGGTCGCCGGAAAACAGGCTGTTGTACTCCGGCGTGCGGGCAAATTTGATCAGCCGCAGCTTCATGATAAAATGATCCACAAACTCCTGGATCTGCTCCTCCGTAAACGTACCGTTCTTTAAATCCCGGGCGGCATAGATATCCAGGAAGGTGGAGGTGCGTCCAAGGGACATGGCCGCGCCGTTCTGTTCCTTTACTGCCGCCAGATAGCCGAAATACACCGCCTGAATGGCTTCCTGCACGTTCGAGGCAGGCTTCGAGATATCCAGCCCGTAGATCTCTCCCAGTTTTTTCAGCTCGTGGAGCGCCCGGATCTGCTCCGAAAGCTCCTCCCTGTTTCTGATCACGTCGGAATACATAATGGTGCGGGTGCCCGCCTTCTGGGCTTCCTTGTCCTCGATCAGATAATCCACGCCGTACAGCGCTACCCGGCGGTAGTCGCCGATAATGCGCCCGCGGCCATAGGCGTCCGGCAGACCGGTAATGATATGGCTGCTCCTTGCCGCCCGCATCTCCGGTGTGTAAGCGTCAAACACTCCGGCGTTATGGGTCTTTCTGTGCGTGGTAAAAAACTCCACGATCTCCGGATCTACCTCGTAGCCGTTCTCCTTGCAGGCCTTCACTGCCATGCGGATGCCGCCGTAAGGCTGCAGGGCGCGCTTGAAGGGCTTGTCCGTCTGAAAGCCTACAATGGTCTCCTTTTCCTTATTCAGATACCCGGGGCCGTGGGAGGTAATGGTGGAGATCACCTTTGTGTCCATATCCAACACGCCTCCGGCTTCCTTTTCTTTTTTATCCAGCTCCAGCACCTGATCCCACAGATCCATTGTGTTCTGCGTAGGACCTTTCAGAAAAGATTCGTCGCCCTCGTAGGGCCCATAATTTTTCAGAATAAATTCTCTGACGTCAATTTCCCGTTCCCATTTACCGCCGGTAAATCCTGTCCATTCCTTTCTCATAGATAGCCACCTCTTTCCCGGTTGAACGACAAAACAAAATGCTGTCTTCCGTTTGCTTTCGTTTGCAATGTATTGATTATTCTATCCAGTTTTTCAGATTACGTCAACATTCCTCCTCATTTTCCAGTTTTGAAAGGTAAATTTCGTTATAGCCTGCCCGGATGCCTCAAATTTCCCGATTCTGAGTTTTCCGTAAAAATTGGGAAGTTATCCACATCCTTAGGCCCTGTTTCTACATTTTCTTCCTTTTTTGTGGATAAAATTTTCATTTCCCTCTTGGCAGGCATCACTTCCTTTGCTATACTTATATCAGTTGACTGGTGCGCTGTGCGTATCCTTCCAATTTATATCTTCCTGTTCTGTTAGTTGCCGTCCAAAGCTGGCTAACAGTTCGGAAGATATATTTTTTTGCTTCTTTTTTATCCCCCTTGCCTTCAGAAAGAACCATTCATACAGCTGCTTTACCATATCTGATATCTGCGTCATCAGGTAATGGTTCTTCATCGCCGTGGCATCCCAGCTGCAGGCATGGGTGATGTCCCCCTGCCAGTTCTTCTGACGGTTGAAACCTTCATTCTCGATCTTCCATCGTTTCCTTCCTGTTTCAGCTACCTTCTCTGCGTTATTTTTTGTGATCCGGATGCTTGTCAGCCATTGGAATTCCGTCCACACTGCTTCCCCCTCCACAATCTTTTCTTCCCTGAACCGCAGCACGTTCATCCCTTTCCCGTTATAGTCAATCCCGTTTATGAATTCCGCATGCCCAGACGTTTCCTTTCCCGGGATCCTTTCATACTCCTCCGTGATGCTCGGGATGCTTCCCGTCTTATACCGGATGATGTATTCCCAGCCGTTTCCCCGGCAGATATCCATTACTGGCTCCGACGCGTACAGGCTGTCCGCCAGCAGTATGACCGGCAGTCTCGGAAACGCCTTTTTTATTTTCCCCGCCAGCCTCTTAAACGCTTTTGTTTCACAATCCTGCTTGCGTTTCTCTTCGCCCAGGTTTTTCTGCCTTTCCGCGTCTTCCCCGTTGTTTTCTATGAATTCACTGGCTATGCTTACGACCAGGCTCTCCCCTAACACGATCTTCGCTTCCAGTACATCGCAGTGGTAGTTCACACTTTCTTCCTCTGTCCCTTTGTTGTAATGCCGTTCCAGGCATCCCTCATTGAGCTTCCGGCTCCCTGAATAAGTTTGTGTCCCGTCTACGATCACAAGCCATTTCTTCTGGAACCTGGCGTCATAAAACGATTTGCTGCGGATCAGCCCATAGACCTGCTTCTGCAGCACCCTTTGCAGTTCTTCCGGCTCCAACCGCTCTAAATACTCATTGACCGTGACGGCATGCGGGAGATATTCCTTCCCTTTCCTCCCCATGAACCGGTATAGGTTTTCCACAACTCTTTCCTGGTTGAACTCGTATGTCATCGACTGCATGCTTTCTATCCCGGCAATCCCTTTATAGAACATGGTCCCCAGCAATTCATCGTTGGAATACTCTATATAACTCTGGTTCCGCGGATCTTTTGTGCCTGCAAAATCACGGAACAGGTCAGGACAGTACCTGCTCCTGATCTTATTGCACTCCACAACCGGATTGTTCTCCATTTTTCTCCGAATCCTCTCTTGTTTCCTGCCCATACAGACTCCTTTGCGAAAAACTTTTTTCTTCTATTTTACCATTTTTTCTCAAAGGAGCCTATTCTCAACAGAATTAGTGCGAATTATTTTTTCCTTTCAAAACTGTTTTCGCCCGATTATTCACACAGGATATCCGCCGGACGCCTGCCTGTGTCCGCCCCCTGTCATTTGGCGGACTTTGTCAGTTTCAGCAGCGCTTTTTTACACGGCTGGAACAACACCGCCGCGGCCACAAAATTCCCCGCGCAGTGCATAATATCGAAAGGGATCCCCGTCGTCCACCAGCTTATGGCAGCCGCCCAGCCTCCGGCTGCCAGATACACCAAAGCGCAGAGCGCCCCGAAGCTGAGCCCGAAAGCGCCGGAGAGCACCGCCCAGCCAAGGGGCGACTCCATCTTCCGAAACATCATGGACAGCACCGCCAGCAGAGGCCACACGTACAGATAGCAGGCGGACCACAGCCCGAATCCCCACACCATGTATTCCAGCGCGATGTATACGAATACGCAGCAGAGACCCTTCCAGCCGAATACCACCATATATACCATGACCAGCAGGGAGACTGGCTCGATATTGGGCAGCCATGCCAGCGCCATTTTCAGCACAAACATCAGCGCCCCCAGCATGCTCAGCAGCGCGCTGTCACGCACTCCCAGACCGCGGCCCTCAGTAGTCATATCCCACCGTCAGCGTCAGTTCATAGCGGGCGCCATCCACGACCGGAGTGGAATCCGCGCCGGTGTCCAGAGACTGTCCGTCCTGCGTGATGCACCACCATTCCTGTTTGCTGTCATCGGCTGTCTCGCCGTCGGCAGTGAGGATATAGAGCCCATAATCGCTCTGATTGTCCTCCACGATGTGCTCGTTCACCAAAACCTTTCCCAGAAACTCTTCGTCGGTATCTACCGAAAATTCTTTGCTGGAACCGTCGCCGTGGATGACCTCCACCACAATGTGTTTGGCGCCTTCCGTGCCCCGGGGCGCCACCGCGCGCCAGACGAAGAACAGGATCGCCGCCACGGCTGCCAGACACACAAGGGCAATGACCGCCTTTTTACTTCCGGAATTTATCTTTTCCTCTGCCATATGGAAATTCCTCCTTTGTTATCGTTCCCGCCCAGTGTACCACATTTTTATGGGTTATGGCAAGTAAAAGCGCTTCCGTCTTTTTCTGTATACAAACGATCCCCACACAAACAGAACCGCCGTCAGCGCAAGACCCGGCAGTAACGCCTGTAAAAACTCCGGGCTGAAGAACCGATCTTCGGACGCCAACGCCGCCAGTCTGAACAGCGCGCCGGACGGAAGCAAAATAGAAATGGCAGACTCGGAAGCGCCGAACAGCCCAAAGGCGATGGTGGCGATCAGGCAGATCAAAATTGCCGCGATCAGGTCTTTTGTCAGCAGAGACACCATATAACAACAGGTTACATGACAGAGGGTCAGCAAAATTGCCGCCGCGAAAAATA
>CANRMT010000102.1 GCA_947631815.1 uncultured Eisenbergiella sp. | reverse complement strand
TGCAAATCTACTGCAGCAGCTTTCATTTTTCAATGAGTTAACGCCATTTTTTAATGTCTGATACCAAAGACAGGTAGTATACAAAAATCAGCAGAAAATGTCAAGCATAAAAACAAATTTTTTTGCTCGCTCCCGCCCGCTCCGACAGCCACCCTGCAAGCCCCGGGAGACGCCCCGGCAGAAAGCGCCGCCGCCCGCCTCCATGCGTATTCCTTTTCCGGACACGCTCGCGCTCGAGAAAAACGCAGCGGCACTAAGCTCAGCTTCGCCCGAAGGGCTCGCTTCGCTAAGGGCCGGCGTTTTTCTAACGGTCCGGGAAAATGGAATACGCATGGAGGCGGGCGGCGGCGCTTTCTGCCGGGGCGTCTCAGAGAACTTGCGGGACGGTCATCCGGCCTGGGCGGTGAGCTGCTGCAGGAGCATGTTCATCCACGCCTGGTATTCCCCCATGATGTCTCCGTAGGGGACGGCCCAGCACTTCCCGTACGTATCCCCGCCGGACACATTGCCGATCCAGACCCCCTCGGGGGTGTACAGTCCGCCGCCGCTGGAGCCGAAGGACGCCAGGGAATAGAACTGGATCACGTTTTGACCGGGATTGTTGGGATACACCACGCTGATCTCATCCAAAAGACCCGGCAGGATGAGCGCATTGGGTCCCGCGGAAGAGCTGACCGCATAGATCGGATCTCCTTCTTTTTTGCCAATGGCGGCCACATCCGCGCCCGCCGCGGGCAGAATGGAAAGGATCGTCTCCTGTGCCAGCTCCGCATAGGGCACCAACAGAAAGCCCACGTCCTTATCGCTGTTCCGATATGCCATGTACGCGCGATGGATGCTGCCGTCCGCGAATTCCACAAACGTATTGGCATGCTTCAGGCAGTGCGCCGCGGTGGCGATATAGACATGATTGTCATCCACCTTCATGATCACGCCGCTGCCCTCACTCTTATAGACCAGCCCTTTCTCGTCCGGATCGCTGCGGTTGTCCACGCGCACGTTGTGCCCCCAGGTACGGACCGCATCCGCGGCCGCCTGCTCCTGCAGGACCAGCGTTTCCTCCGCCACCTCTCCGTAGCTCAGGTTCAGAGAGAACGGCACAGCTTCCGGCGCCGCGCTGACCTGCAGCGGCGTCAGAAGGACGATCATCACGGCCATGAAAAAGCCAAAACGATTTTTCAATCTAGATCTTCGCATTTTCTCATACCCTCCCTCCACAGTATACCGCGGATACCTCCGCCGCGCAAGCGCAGACGCCAAACGGGCGCGGATGAAAAGCCCCCGAGCGTTCCGTCAGTTGAACACGACGCCGCAGACCCGCGCCTGAATATCCGACGGCAATCCCGCTGTGCATCGTGTGGAACATCATGTATCGCCGCAGACCAGCGCGCCTGAAGTATCTCAACCGCCTCTCACATCCGCTCCGGCGCCGAAAAGCCGAGCACGCCAATACAGGTCTCCAGCACGCGGCGCGTCAGGCAGAGCAGGCCGAGCCAGCTCTCCCGCTGCGCCCGGTCCTCCTCGGTGAGGATCTTCGTTTCATGGTAAAACTTGTTGAAGGCGTTGGCGAGATCATAGAGGAAGGCGCAGACCTTATGGGGCGCGGCCTCCTCGCAGGCGGCCTCCATCATGGCGCCGAAGCCGCAGAGCTGCATCATCAGCTCCTTTTCGGAAGCGTTCACGGCGTCCAGAACGGCAAAGTCCTCCGGGGAGCCGCCGCTCTTTTCATATTTATTCAGGATCGACTTGATCCGCACGATGGTATACAGGATATACGGTCCGGTGTCCCCCTCGAACGAGGTGAAGCGGTCCACATCAAAGATATAATCCTTGGATGCCTGATTGGAGAGATCGCCGTATTTCAGGGCGGACAGGCCGACGACCCTGGCGGTCTCCTTCGCCTCCTCCTCCCTGATCTCGTGGCGGCTTTCCAGGATCTTGCGCAGCATTTCCCTGTCGATGTCCCCGATCAGCTCCTCTAAGCGCATCACGCCGCCGTCCCGGGTCTTAAAGGGCTTGCCGTCCTTGCCGTTCATGGTGCCGAAGGGAATGTGCCGAAGCTGTGTTTCGGGCTTCACGATACCGGCCTTTCTGGCCACCCGGAACACCTGCTGGAAATGCATTTCCTGCCGCTTATCCGCCAGATAGATGATGGAATCCGCGTGCAGATTTTCCATCCGGTCCTTGATCGTCGCCAGATCCGTGGTAGCATAGAGGGCCGCCCCGTCGGACTTCAGGATGATGCAGGGCGGAATCTCTCTGGAATCCGTCTCCTCCTTCACGTCCACCACCAGCGCGCCGTCGCTCTCATAGGCCAGTCCGGACGCCTTCATGGCCTCCACCATCTCCGGGATGAAGGGCTTGGCATCGGATTCGCCTTTCCAGAGATCGAAATAGACCTCCAGGCTCCCGTATACCTTTTTCAGATCCGGCAGGGATACGTCCATGATGTGCTTCCAGAGCGCGTGATAGCCCCGTTCTCCCCGCTGTATCTTCAGCGTGGCCTCCAGCGCCGCCTGCCGGTAGGCGGGATCGGCCTTCGATCTCGCGCTGGCGGTCGGATAGATCTCCCCCAGGTCGGATACCGTAAAAGGAGCTTCCTTCGGGTATTCGCCCGTATAATCTTCGTCGAAATAGACCAGTTCGGGGTGCCGCTCCTTCAGCTCGGTGCAGATCAGCCCCATCTGCGTGCCCCAATCTCCCAGATGCACGTCCCCGATCACATGATGCCCGCAGTAACGGCAGATCCGCTTGATGCTCTCGCCGATGATGGCCGGGCGCAGATGGCCCACATGCAGCGGCTTGGCCACATTGGCCCCGCCGTAATCCACTACAATGGTCTTCGGCGTCTCCGGCATATTCAGGCCGAACTTCTCCTCCGCGGCCATGGCGTTCACATACTCCCTGATAAAGCTCTCTCTCAGCTTCAGGTTCAGGAACCCCGGTGCCGCCGCCTGTACCTGGGAAAACACCGGGCTCTCCGCCAGCTTTGCCGCCACATCTCCCGCGATCATGATCGGTGCCTTATGATACAGCTTCGCGCCCGCCATGGCCCCGTTGCACTGATATTCACACAGATCCGGACGGTTGGAGAGCGTCACCCGGCCCAGCTTCGGGTCATATCCCGCCGCCTCAAAGCCGCGCCCCATCTCCTCCGAGATACAGTCCAGAAATTTCTTCATCCGTTCACTCCTCCTGTCCCTTCCGCTGCGCTTTGGAAAAAACACAGCCGCAATAATCCTGCCGATATAATCCGTATTCGCGGCTCAGCTCAATGGAGCGCTGATAGCCGCCCTTCTTTTTAAAATCCGAAGGCAGATATGTCACGCCGTATTCGGCCCCGACCCGCTGTCCGATCTCGTTCAGCTTATCCGCGTTCTTTAAGGGGCTGATCGTCAGCGTGGTCGTAAAGAAATCGTAATCTCCTTCTTTCGCCAGCTTCGCCGCCTCCCGCAGGCGCAGCTCATAGCAGGCAAAACAGCGCTCGCCGCCCTCCGGGCAGTCCTCCAGCCCCTTCACCCTTCGGAAATAAACCTCCGGTTCATAAGGCCCTTCCACAAAGCGGATCTGGGAAAAAACCTCAGCCTGCGCATTCGGCGCCTCGCCGCCGCGCCCCGGCGCCGATTCCGCCCGCGCCCCGGCCTCCCGCGCCTGCGCGTTCAGCGCCGCGATCAGGCGCTTCTGTTCCTCCACCCGGTGCCGGTATTCCTCCGGCATGGAAATGTTAGGGTTGTAATAAAAGACCGTGACCGCAAAATACTGCCTGAGATATTCCAGACAATAGCTGCTGCAGGGCGCGCAGCAACTGTGCAGAAACAGCCTGCGCTTTCGGTCCGGAAGGCCCGCCAGGACCTTTTCCAGTTCTTTCTGATAATTGATCCGGTTCATATAAATCCTTCACAGCCGATCCGCAGATCCGGCCGCCTCCGGCATGTCGGCAAAAGAACCGTTCTCCGCCCGCGTGCCAGCCGGGAACGGCCGCTTTGTGCCGACCGTGCGTCAGCCGAAATATGCCACGCCCGATTCAAACAGCTTCAGATCCTGCTCGCCGTAAATATTGATGGCTACGCCGTCTCCCCGGCGTTCGGAATGGGCCATCTTGCCAAAGATCCTGCCGTCCGGCGACGTGATCCCCTCGATGGCGGCATAGGAGCCGTTGATGTTCCATTCCTCGTCCATGGAAACGTTCCCGGCGAAGTCCGCGTACTGCGTGGCCACCTGTCCGTTGGCGAACAGCCTGTCGATCCACTCCTTCGGCGCCACAAAACGTCCCTCTCCGTGGGAAGCCGGGTTGGTATAGACCGCGCCGGGCTTCGCGCCCGCCAGCCAGGGAGATTTATCCGACACCACTTTGATATAGACCATTTTGGAGATATGGCGGTTGATGGTGTTGAAGGTCAGCGTGGGAGAATCCTCCTTCTGCCCCACGATCTGCCCGTAAGGCACCAGGCCCAGCTTGATGAGCGCCTGGAAGCCGTTGCAGATGCCCAGGCAGAGGCCGTCCCGCTCGTTCACCAGCCGCATCACCGCCTCCCGGATCTTCTCGTTCTGGAAGGCCGTGGCGAAGAACTTCGCGGAGCCGTCCGGCTCGTCGCCCGCGGAGAAACCGCCGGGGAACATGATGATCTGCGCCTGTTCAATGGCTTTTTCAAACTCCTCCACGGAGGAACGGATATCCTGCTCGCTCAGGTTGCGGAACACCCTCGTCACCACGTCCGCACCGGCCCGTTCAAAGGCCCGCGCACTGTCGTATTCGCAGTTGGTCCCGGGAAATACCGGGATGAACACCGTGGGCTTCGCCACCTTGTGTCTGCACACATAAACGCTGCCGCTGTGATAAACCTCCGATCTCACGGGCGCGGCGTCTCCCCGGACCTTGCTGGGGAACACCCGCTCCAGCGGCTTTTTCCAGGCCGCCAGCGCCTCGGATACGGGGATCCTCTCCGCTCCGATCACAAAATACGGCTCCTTCGACACCGTGCCGAGCACATCGAATTCCGCGTCGATCCGGCCCATCTGCTCCGTCTCCACCTCGGCAATGAGATCGCCCAGCCCGTTGGCAAACAGGTCCTTCTGATCCACGCTCCCGTCCAGGACCACGCCGAAGCCCCTGCCGAAGGCCATTTTGGACAGGGCCGCCGCCGCGCCATAGCTGTCCAGCGCATATGCGGAAACGATGATCTTCTCCCGCATCAGCTTTCCGACGGCCTCATACAGCGCCATGACCTGCTCATACACAGGCACGTCATAATCGTCTTTCTCTATGCGGAAGCGCACCAGCACATTGCCGGGCTTCTTCAGTTCGGGCGTCACGATATCCTTGCCCTCGGCCACATCCACCGCGAAGGAGACCAGCGTGGGCGGCACGTCGATATCGTTGAACGTTCCGGACATGGAATCCTTGCCGCCGATGGAAGGAAGGCCGAAGCCGAGCTGCGCGTCGTAGGCCCCCAGGAGAGCCGCAAAAGGCTGGCTCCACCGGGAAGGCTCCTGGGTCATGCGGCGGAAATATTCCTGGAAAGTAAAGCGGATCTTCTTAAAATCGCCGCCGTTCGCCACGATCCGCGCCATGGACTCCACCACCGCATAGATCGCGCCGTGATAAGGGCTCCAGCTGGACAGATACGGATCGAAGCCGTAGGCCATCATCGTCACGGTATCCGTCTTCCCCTCCAGCACGGGCAGCCTGGCCGCCATCGCCTGGGTCTCGGTGAGCTGATACTCGCCGCCGTAAGGCATCATCACGCTGCCCGCGCCGATGGAGGCATCAAACATCTCCACCAGGCCCTTCTGGGAGCAGACGTTCAGATCGGAAAGCGTGGTCAGCCACGCTTTTTTCACATCGTTGTCCGCCAGCGCTTCTCCCACCGCGGGGACCGCATAACGGTCAAAATAGTTTTCCTCCCGGGAAGGGATCTCCACGAAGACGTCCGTCTCCTGGTGCGCGCCGTTGGTATCCAGGAACGCGCGGGAGATGTCCACGATCTTCTTGCCGCGCCACTTGAGGACCAGTCGGGGCTCCTCCGTCACCACGGCCACGGGAACGGCCTCCAGATTTTCTTCCTGCGCATATTTCAAAAATGTATCCGCATCCTCCGGCGACACCACCACGGCCATGCGCTCCTGAGACTCGGAGATCGCCAGCTCCGTGCCGTCCAGCCCGGCGTATTTCTTGGGCACTTTATCCAGATCCACCGTCAGGCCGTCCGCCAGCTCGCCGATGGCCACCGACACGCCGCCCGCGCCGAAATCATTGCATTTCTTGATCAGGCGGGAAACCTCCCCTCGCCGGAAAAGCCGCTGGATCTTGCGCTCCGTGGGCGCGTTTCCCTTCTGTACCTCCGCGCCGCAGGTTTCGATGCTCTTCTCCGTGTGCACTTTGGAGGAGCCGGTCGCGCCGCCGCAGCCGTCCCGGCCCGTGCGCCCGCCCAGCAGGATGATGATATCCCCGGGATCGGAGTTCTCACGGATCACGTTCTTCCGGGGCGCAGCGCCCATGACGGCGCCGATCTCCATGCGCTTGGCGACATAATCGGGATGATAGATCTCCTTCACGTACCCGGTGGCGAGACCGATCTGATTGCCGTAGGACGAATACCCTCCGGCCGCGCCCCGCACCAGCTTTTTCTGGGACAGCTTGCCCTTCAGCGTTTCGGACACGGGAACCGTGGGATCCGCCGCGCCGGTGACGCGCATGGCCTGATACACATACCCGCGCCCGGAAAGGGGATCCCGGATCGCGCCGCCCAGACAGGTGGCCGCGCCGCCGAAGGGCTCGATCTCCGTAGGGTGGTTATGCGTCTCATTTTTGAAAAATACCAGCCATTCCTCGGTCACGGGACCGTCGCCGTAGTCCATTTCCACCGGTACCACCACGGAGCAGGCGTTGATCTCGTCGGACTGCTCCATATCCTCCAGCTTTCCCTCCGCCTTCAGCTTGCGCATCGCCATCAGCGCCAGATCCATCAGGCAGACGAACTTGTCCGGCCGGTCCGCAAAAATGTCCGCCCGCGTATCCAGATAGCTCTGATAGGTGGTCTCGATGGGCGTGCGGTAATAGCCCTCTCCGAACTCCACGTGCTTCAGCTCCGTGGAAAACGTGGTATGGCGGCAGTGATCCGACCAGTACGTGTCCAGCACCCGGATCTCGGTCATCGTGGGATCCCGCCGCTCCTCCTTCGCGAAATAGTTCCGGATGTGCAAAAAATCCCGGAAGGTCATGGCCAGTCCCAAGGAATCGTAGAGCGCCTGCAGCTCCGCCTCGGGCAGCGACGTGAAGCCGTCGAACACCTTCACGTCCTCCGGCTCTTCAAACCGCGTGATCAGCGTTTCCGGCTTGGTCAGATCCGTCTCTCTGGAATCCACCGGATTGATGCAGTATGCCTTGATCCGGTCAAATTCCGCCTCCGTCAGCGTCCCGGTGATCAGATACGTCACCGCGGTGCGGATCACGGGCTGGGCATCCGGCTGCAGGAACTGCACGCACTGCACTGCGGAGTCCGCCCGCTGATCGAACTGGCCCGGCAGGAATTCCACGGAAAAAACATGTCCGTTGGCGGGGATCGGGACCTCCTCCCGATACAGGATGTCCACCGGCGGCTCGGAAAACACCGTGCGGCATGCCTTCTCAAAGACGTCCCCCTCCAGGTTCTCCACATCATAGCGGATGAACATGCGGACATCTTCGATCCCTTCCATATTCAGATAGCTTTTCAGATCTTCCTTCAGCTCCGCCGCCTTCACGGCAAAACCGGCCTTCTTTTCCACGTAGATCCGTTTTACGTTTCCCATTTTTCCTCTCATTCTGCCGCTTTTGCGGCCTTTCAGGCTGTCCCGTCAGTCCGGCATCCGGGATGTCGGGTCCGGACAGCGCTTCTGTCAGCCGTATGTGACAGTATTGTCATTTTCTGTTCTTCAGTCGGCGACGAGCCCGCTCATCAGCGTATAGAGCTCATCATCCACCATCTTCTCCGTAACGCCCATGGTGCGCGCGCTGATGCGCAGCCCTTCCAGCGCGAACATGATATTACTGGCCGCCGCCTTCGCATCCACCTCGTAGAACTCGCCGTTTTGGATCCCGCTCTCTATGAGCTGGGACAGCGCATTCACCGCGTCCTCAAACTTGCCCCGCAGCGGATTCTCCTCCAGACTGGCGCCGTGCGCGAAATAATACTCGTAGGCCGCCAGCGACAGGTCGTCCTTCCTGCGCAGGATCTCCTTTTTCTGCTCCTTCAAAAAAAGCAGGAGCACATCCGCCGCCGTGGCGTCCTCCGGAACCGCGCCGGAAAACACGTCGTCCGCCTCCGCCTCATCGGCATCCATCACAGCCCGAAACAGCTCCTGCGTCCCGGAGAAGTACAGATACAGGCCGCCCCGGCTGATCTGACAGGCGTCCACGATATCCTTCATGGTCACGTCCTTATAACCCTTCTCCATAAAAATGCGCCTTGCCGTTTCCAGGATCAACTGCTTTTTCTGCTCTGATTTTTCACCCATCGCTTTGCCCTCCGGCGGAAGAAACAACTGTTTATCAGGATTATAACACAAATCCTTTTGCAGGCATACCAGAACTTTCGTTTTTCGGAGAGAAAAGTGCGGCTTCCGGATTTTTCTCCGGAACGCTTGCACGGTCCGCCAAAATGCGATATGGTATAGGGGATAACGGTCCGCCGCATGCCGGACGCGTTGCCCGGCCCTGTCATGCGCACCATCCGCCGGGCGCAGCGCGCTTTCCGCCCGTCATGCGCCCGCGGTCCGCCGATATTCCGATATGGAGATCCGATATGATGAAATATGTCTTCCTTACCCTCAAAAAAATGTTCCGGTATCTGCTGAAACCGCTCTCGTTCCTTCCGGCTCTCTGCATGATGTACCTGATCTATACGCTTTCCGCCCAGCCCGCCGATCAGTCCCAGGTGCTGAGCAGTGAGGTCAACACGTGGCTGCTCTCCCTCCTCAACCGGAAGCTGCATCTGGGCTGGAACGCGGCACAGCTGACTTCTTATACTCTGTTCATGGAATATTACATCCGCAAGCTGGCTCATGCAATGGAGTATTTTCTGCTGGCCGTCTCCGTATCCCTTCCTTTTTACGTCTATCGGATACGCGGCCTCTGGCTGGTACTGCTCTCCGCCTCCATCTGCGTCGGCTTCGCGCTCCTGGACGAGTATCATCAGAGCTTCGTCCCAGGCCGCGCCGCTTCTCTGAGGGATGCGGCGATCGATTCCTGCGGTTCGCTGGCCGGTATCTATTTCACGCGCATCGTGGGGTTCATCGGGCGCAAAACGCTGTTCGCGCCGCTGTCGTTTTCCAAATGACCGTGTGCCGCCCTTGGGGGAACAGACGTTTTCCGGATGGCGAAAAAAGAGTGAAGTGAAAAGTTAACTTCCACTTCTAAAAGCTCCGGCAGAAAAGTTGCCGTTAGTGTTGCAGGAAAGGA
>CANRMT010000101.1 GCA_947631815.1 uncultured Eisenbergiella sp. | reverse complement strand
CAAAGCCTGAACTCATCACGGGATCATCCTGTTTTCATTCTCAGGGGCTAAAAAACGGTATTATCCGACAGCCCCTTGTTATACAGGATCTGCTGTTTCCCTCTCCCGCGTATGGCCGGACTTCATTTCCGGATCGCATCTGCGGGGCTTCCTTTTCCCGGACCGTTCCCATCCGATCGGACATTTTAAACCGCTTTGATCGTCTCGTCCAGCCGCGCGATCCGCTCTCCGATCAGCTGAGCGGCCTCATCCAGCGGCATCTGCAGGGCCAGCGATATCTCCGTGTAAAGGTTGTCCTCGGCCATCCGCAGATACTTGGAATCCATCGCGGTCAGCTTGCGCCCCTGTGCCATCCGCTCTCTCCTGCGCAGATGCAGGGAACGGATGATGGCCAGCATGCTCTCCGCGTCGCTGCGGTTGATCGCCTCCCGATAATGCGCCTCCCTCGCGCGGTCGTCGGGGATCCATTCCTCCTTCAGAGAATCCAGACGTTCCAGAAGCGCTTCCGCCTCGTCGGCGGAGAGAACGGGCCGCATCACGCTCCTGCTGGCCTCATGATCCACCGGCGTGAAGATCTTGCTGCCGATGTCGTGCAAAAGCTGCATTTCATAATACAATCTGTCCTTCGGGATTCCGGCCATTTTCAATGTCGTCACGTCCTTGATCACACAGACGCCCTTACAGCCGTAAGTTACCAGGTCTCCTTTCTGAAACATAAATACCTCGTCTTTCTTGGGAAAAACATGGCAGTCATATACGATGACTGCCCGCTGCATTTTTATTATAACCCAAAAACGGGGATTTTTCTAATGAAACTTTTCCGCAAAGATCAATTTTGTTACTTTTTGCTCATAACAGGGGCATAACCTATTGTTTAAATTATCATTTTTCTCAAAAATAATCCATGACTTTTCTGACAATTTACGGTATCCTCCGCCTTTCCGGCGGTCAAAAAGTCCTTTTCAGCGCGCCGATCTCACTGCGCGAGCATGTTTTCTATGAAGATCCCGTAGCCTCTGGCGGGATCGTTGACCAGCACATGGGTCACGGCACCGATAATCTTCCCGTCCTGCAGGATAGGAGACCCGCTCATCCCCTGCACGATCCCGCCCGTCTTCTCCAGCAGGCTGGGATCCGTCACCACCAGCTCCAGCCCCCGGTTCACGTTGTCATGATCCAGATGCACCGCCCGGATCTCCACGTCGTAGCGCTGCGGCTCCGTGTCCTGACCGACGCAGCAGAGGATCTGCGCCGGGCCTGTCCGCACGTCCTGCTTCAGCCCGATGGGCAGCGCCTGACCGGACGCGCGCCGGATCGAATCGTCGTTCAGCACGCCGAAAATGCCGCTGACGGAATTCATCTCGATCGTCCCGATCCGGTTTTCCGGGTTGTAGTCGATGATCCCCGTCAGCTCCCCGGGACTGCCGTCCGCCCCTTTTTTCACCGCGACGATCTCCGTCCGGTACAGGCTTCCGCTTTTCACGTTCATCAGCATCGTGGTGTCCGTATCGTTAATGCCGTGCCCCAGCGCCCCGAAGGTATTGTTTTCTTCCAGGTATGTCAGGGTGCCGACCCCCTGGGCGTTGTCCCTGATCCAGATTCCCAGCTTATATTCCCCCTCCGCGTTCGCCTCCGGCTTTACGCGGACATCGAAAACCTCCTCCCCCCTGCGGATCGTGAGCACCATTTCGTTTCCATAAGTATTCGCTACCCGTTCCATGAACTGCGCCTTCGTTCCGACCTCCTCGCCGTCCGCCTTCAAAATGTAATCGCCCGGCTCCAGCAGATGCCTGACCGGTTCCTTTCTGGCATGGTCCTCCCCTTCAAAATCCCCCTGGGCTATGACCAGGAGCCCGTCCGTCTTCACATAGATCCCCACAGGGATCCCGGCGGGGATCAGCCGTTCGTCCGGTATGACCTGCACCTCCACCGTCTTAAAGGGCAGGACGCCGAACAGCCTGGTGTCCATCGTATAGGAACGGATCTGATTCGCCAGAACGGTCACGGGGCGGCCCAGATCGATGGAAAGGGACCCGGTCTCCCTGCCGCCCGGATCCATCCCGATGGCCGGGACCGCTTCCTGTATATCCTCCGGCCCCGGCCGGACGTCCCCGCGCACCGGCACATTCAGAGAAAGCTCCTGCTCCACGCCCGCCATGATCCGGATGGAGGATGGGAGTCTTTTCCAGGTGCGGACCAGCCAGCACGAAGGCAGCACCGTGAACAGAAGGAGCATCCAGATATAAAACAGCGTTTTTCTGATCAAAACCGTTCTCTTGCCCATTTTCCCTCTCCTTTCCCTTTTGCTGCGCATGTGTCCCGTCCCATGGCCGCAGTGCGGATTTCCTGCCGCGCAAAAAAGCAATGCGGATTTCTTACCATGCAAAAAGCAGTGCGGATTTCCTGCCATGCAAAAAGAGGACATCTGCGCCCGGCAGTGTCCTCTTTAGTATGTTCCCTTCTATTTATTTTTCTCTGCCAATTCCTTCATCTCTCTGGCATTCTGCAGCACGCTTTCCGTTATCTGCGCGGCTCCGGACAGTCTTGCCAGTTCCTGTAAGCTCTCCTCGCCGGACAGCTCGGTGATGGAGGTCGCAGTTCGTTCGTCCACCGCATTTTTTTCGATATAAAAATGCGTGTCCGCCGCGGCGGCGATCTGCGGCAGATGGGTGATGCAGATGATCTGATGGCTCCCGGCCAGAAGTCCCAGCTTTTCCGAAACCTTCCAGGCGGTCTTCCCGCTGATCCCGGCGTCGATTTCGTCGAAGATGAACGTTTTCCCGCTCTCCTGCTTCGCCGTGACCGTTTTCAGCGCCAGCATGATGCGGGAAAGCTCTCCGCCGCTGGCCACGGAGGAAAGCGGCTTTAAGGGCTCTCCGGGATTGGCGGAGATCATGAACACGGCGTCGTCCATGCCGTCCGCCGTGCAGGCTTCCTTCGGCGTCAGGGACACCTCGAATTCCACATGCAGAAAATTCAGATCGGAAAGCGCGGCCCGCAGCTCCTTTGACAGACGCTTCGCGGCCTGCGCGCGAAGACGGCTCAGCTCCTCGGCACAGCGGCGCATCTCGGTCTCCGCCCTGTCCTGCTCGGCCCGCTTTTCCGCCAGCCATGCGTCCTGATTTTCCAGCCGTTCGGCCTCCTCCTCTTTCTTTTTTCCGTAAGAAAGGATCTCCGGGATCGTTTTCCCGTATTTGTCCTTCAGCCGATTGATACAGTTTAACCGTTCCTCCGTCGTTTCAAACGCGGCGGCATCAAATTCCATTTCCGACAGATATTCGGAAACGCTCCGGTTGAAATCGTTGAGCAGCGCGTCCGCGTCGCTCAGCTGGCTGTAAAGATCTTCCAGCGCTTCGTCAAAAGAAAGGATCCCGGACAGCTCCCGCAGCGCTCTTCCGGTGGCCTCTCCCGCGCCGGTCCCGCTGTCATAGCCGGTCAGGGCATGGACCGCGTTCATGCTCTCCGCGATCCGCCTGCTGTTCACCATCCTGCGGTAATCCTTTTCCAGCTTTTCGTCTTCGTTCTCCGAAAGCCCCGCAGCGGCGATCTCCTCGGCCTCGAACCGGGCGAGGGAAAGCTCCCTGCGGCGCGCCGCCTCATCCAGCGCGTTCTCCTCGATCTCACGGACCAGCGCGCTGTAGGCCCGATGGGCCTTCCTGACCTTCTCCTTCGCCTCCGCCAGCTGTGCGCCGCCATAGTCGTCCAGGATCTCCAGATGGCGTCTGGTCTGCAGGAGGACCTGGCTGTCGTGCTGTCCGTGGATATCGATCAGCAGCCCCGCCAGTTCCCGGAGCACCCGGGCGCTCACCGTCTCTCCGTTGACCCGGGACTGGCTTCGCGTCGGCATGATCCGCCGCTGCAGCACGACCGTATCATCCTCCATGGGGATCTCCAGCGCTTCGACGGCCGCCCGCTCTTCCTCCGTGACCAAAAAGGTCAGCTCGACCAGCGCATGGTCCGCGCCGGTCCGGATCATATCCCGGTCTGCCCTCGCCCCCAGCGCCAGGGCCACCGAGCCTAAGACCACGGATTTCCCCGCGCCGGTCTCTCCCGTCAGGACATTGAGCCCCGGTCCGAAAAAGACCTCCGTTTCCCGGATCAGCGCCAGGTTTTTTACATGTAAGCTCTCTAACACTGATTTCTCCTCTTCGCCCCGCCGGTGCACAGGAATTGACCCTTGCAGAAGGATCCGCCCCGCGGGACGCCTGTTCAAAGGGAAGCGGCCTTCCCTCCGCCCTGCAGGGTCCGGCCCCTCATTCCCCCAGCAGCGCTTCGAACTTTTCCATCAGACGGTCTGTCTCCTCGGCGGAGCGCGCGGCGATCATGATCGTATCGTCTCCGGCGATACAGCCGACCACCTCCTGCAGCTTCAGCGCGTCTATGGCCGTCGCGACGGCCATCGCCATGCCGGACACCGTCCGCAGCACCAGGATGTTCTGCGCCTTGTCCATGGAGACGAAGCCCTCCTTCAGGACCCGTATATATTTGTCGGAGGGGGCCTCCTCCTGCTTTAAGAGCGCATATTTCTGTCTGCCGCCCGCCGCGGGCACCTTGGAAAGATGCATCTGCCTGATATCCCTGGATACCGTGGCCTGGGTGACAGAAAACCCGGCATCCTTCAAAAGGGACGCCAGCTCCTCCTGCGTCTCGATCTCCATGCCGGATACCAGCTCCGCGATTTTCTGATGTCTGCTCTGTTTCATCCCTCGATCACACCCTTCCGCCGTCCGGTGGGACGGCCATCTCTCCTGACGGCATTGCACGGCGCGCCCTTCGCCGCCCTGCGCCAGACAGCCGTTCAGTCGCTGAGCTTCTGATGCAGCACGTCCAGGAAGCTGGCCTCGCTCAGCCGGATCAGGGACGCGCTCTTTTCGCTCTTCGTGATCCTGACCTCGTCTCCCGGCAGGAGCGGCAGATTCCGCCCGCCGTCGAAGCAGACCTCCACGGGCTGATTTTCCCGGCCCTCCCGCTCCCGGATCCGGATCACGATCTCGTCCTCCGGCCGCAGGATCACGCTTCTCGTCTGCAGGGTATGGGCGCAGATCGGCGTCAGCAGGATCAGCCTCGCGCCGGGCTCCACGATGGGCCCTCCCGCCGACATGTTGTACCCCGTGGACCCGGTGGGCGTCGCCAGGATGATCCCGTCCGCGTAATATTCGCGCAGGAGGATGCCGTTGACATAGATCATGAAATAGAGCATCTGCAGACGTCCGTTGCGGGTGATGGCGATATCGTTGAGTGCGCGGACATCCGCCAGCAGGACGCCGTTCCGAAGCACCTGTCCCGACAGCATCATCCGCTCCTCCACGGCGTACGCTCCCTCCAGGAGCCGGTCCAGCGCGGGCTCCAGACTGCCGCACTCCACCTCCGTCAGATAGCCCAGCGTCCCCAGCCGTATGCCCAGCACGGGGATCTGCCCGTCCGCCGAGTCCCGGGCGGTATTGATCATCGTTCCGTCGCCGCCCAGCACCAGAATGGCGTCGGCCTTTTCCCGCTCCTCCGAAAGGATGGTCTTCCAGCGCTCTCCGGAGATCTCGCCCGCATATACGCTGCAGGTGCAGCCGGAACGCTCCAGATGCGCGCGGATCTTCTCCGTCCAGACGGAACGGGGGTCCTTTAATTGGTTGGTAACGATCAGGAAATGCTTCATATCGGTTCTCCCGCGCCCATCTGCCGCAGCGTCCCGTGCGCCGTTTCCACGGTCCGCCCGATCAGCGCCTTCATGTCCATCCGGCAGGACAAGCCGTCTTTCGCCGCGGCCGCCAGCCGCTCTTCGGCCTCCTGCGCCGAGGTCGGCAGAGGCTTTTCCGCCGGTTCCGCCTTTCCCAGACAGAGCAGATACTCTATGTTTCCCTCCGGCCCCCGGATGGGCGAAAAGGTCAGCCCGATCACGGAAAATCCCGTCAGCTCCGCCAGGCAGACGATCTTTTCCAGAACCCTTCTGTGAACGGAGGGCTCCTTCACCACGCCCTTTTTCCCCACGTTTTCCCGGCCCGCCTCAAACTGAGGCTTGACCAGGCAGACCATCCGTCCGCCCGCTTTCAGGAACCTCCGGGCAGGGACCAGGATCTTCGATAAGGAGATAAAGGAAACGTCCGCGGAGATAAAACCGGTCTCCTCCGGGATCTCCTCTCCGGTCATGTACCGGAAATTGACGCCCTCCATACAGACGACCCGGGGATCGTTCCGAAGCTGCTGTGCCAGCTGTCCGTGCCCTACGTCCACCGCGTATACCCGCGCCGCGCCGTGCTGCAGCATACAGTCCGTGAAGCCTCCGGCAGAGGCCCCGATATCCATACATACGCTTCCCTGCAGGCCGAGCGAAAAGGTTTCCAGCGCCTTTTCCAGCTTCAGCCCGCCCCGGCTCACATAGGGCAGAGGGGCGCTCTTCACCTCGATGCGCACCGCATCGTCCTCATACAGCGCGCCGGGTCTGTCCGCCTTTTTCCCGTCCGCGAAAACCGCTCCCGCCCTGACCGCCGCCTTCGCCTTTTCCCGGGAGGGGGCCAGTCCGCGCTTTACCAGCAGCACATCCAGGCGTTCCTTCATGACAGCTCCCTGCTGATCTTTTCCAGAATGGACTGCCCGTCTATGCCGATCTCCTTCTTCAGGATCTCCACATTGCCGTGCTCCACATACTCGTCCGGGATATGGATGGACAGGATCCGGACCGGCAGACGCTCCTCGTCCGCCAGCGCCCGCACCTTTTCCCCGAGGCCGCCGCTGGCCACATTTTCCTCCATGGTCACGATCAGCTCATGGGTTTCGGACAGGCGTCGGATCATCTCCGCGTCAAAGGGCTTCGCGAACCGGGCGTTCACCAGCGTGCAGGCGCGTCCCTGCGCCTTCAGAGCTTCCCGCACGCCCAGCGCGGTCTCCACCATGCTGCCCAGCGCGAAAATGGCGATGCCGCTCTCCTCATAGAGCATTTCACTCTTCCCCATCTCGATGGGCGCGCGCATCTGTGCCAGCCCGTCGAACGCCTCTCCGCGGGGATAGCGGATCGCGACGGGGCCCTTGAACTCATACGCGAACTTCATCATATCGGAAAGCTCCCATTTGTTCTTGGGAGCCATGATATGCATGTTGGGGATGGAGGAAAGGTAGGACAGATCGAAAATACCCTGATGGGTCTCCCCGTCGCTCCCCACCAGACCGGCCCTGTCAATGGCGAAGATCACGGGCAGGTTCTGCAGGCAGACATCGTGCAGGATCTGATCATAGGCCCTCTGCAGGAAGGACGAATAGACCGCCACCACGGGATGCAGACCGCCCACGGCCAGCCCCGCCGCGAAGGTCACGGCATGCTCCTCCGCGATCCCCACGTCGAAAAAGCGGTCGGGGTATACGCTGCGGAACCGCTTCAGCCCGGTCCCGTCCGCCATGGCCGCCGTGATCGCCGCCACGTCCTCGTGTCTGGCCCCCAGCTTCACCATGACGGTGGAAAACACATCCGTATAATTCGCTTTGGTCTTTTTCTTCAGGGGCACGCCCGTCGCCACATCGAAGGGCTCCGCGCCGTGAAAGCGGGCGGGGTGCTTTTCCGCCGGTCCGTATCCCTTGCCCTTCTGGGTCAGCACATGGATCAGCACGCAGTTCTTGCGGCGTTTCGCCTCATTGATGACGCGCACCAGCCCCTTCACGTCGTGCCCGTCCACGGGACCCAGATAGGTGATCCCGATGTCCTCAAACCACATGCCGGGGATCACCAGCTGCTTCAGGCTGTTCTTGGCGCGGCGGACGCCCGTGACCACGCCGTCGCCGTATTTTGTCTTCCGGATGGCGTTGTAAATGCTGTCCTTCACGTCCAGGTACGCGTTGGAGGTACGGATATTGTTCAGATACTTGGACACGCCGCCCACGTTCTCGGAAATGGACATGTTGTTGTCGTTGAGGATGATGATGAAATTCGTCTCCATCCGGGCTGCGTTGTTCAGCGCCTCATAGGCCATGCCGCCGGTGAGCGCCCCGTCTCCGATGACGGAGACGATGGTATTCGTCCCCTTCATGATATCCCGCGCCCGAACCAGCCCCAGCCCGGCGGAAAGGGACGTGGAGCTGTGACCCGTGTCAAAGCAGTCGCAGTCGCTCTCCTTGCGCTTGGGGAAACCGCTCATGCCGCCGTATTTGCGGAGGTTCTCAAACCCCTCCCTCCGGCCAGTCAGGAGCTTGTGGGTATAGGACTGATGTCCCACGTCCCACACGATCTTGTCCTCGGGAAGGTTCAGGGCCAGGTGCAGGGCCATCGTCAGCTCCACGGCACCCAGATTGGAGCCCAGGTGTCCTCCGGTGCGGCTGATCTTCTCGATCAGGAACTGTCGGATTTCTCCGGCCAGCTGCGGATAGTCCTTCGGCGCTATTTTCTTGATATCGTTCGTCTGTTGTATCTGATCCAGCAGCATGGCTGCCTCCTTTTACTTTTCACGGGTGATCAGGCTCTCCACCAGCTGTTCCAGGAAGGGGCTGCGGACCTCAAAGGAACGCAGGATATCCAGCGCCTCTCTGGACAGCCTGTCCACGTCCGCCCTGGACTTCTCCAGCCCGTTCAGGCGCACATAGGTGACCTTGTTGTTCTTCTCGTCGCTGCCCACGGGCTTCCCCAGCGCCTCCGTGGTGCTGACCACGTCCAGGATGTCGTCCTGGATCTGGAACGCGACGCCCACATTGCGCGCGGCCCGCTCCATGCGCGCCACGGCCTCCTCGTCCGCGCCCGCCAGGATCGCGCCGATCATCATGGCTGCCTCGATCAGCGCCGCCGTCTTGTTCTCATGGATATAGAGAAGCCGTTCCTCCGTCACCGACTCAGGCGGAAGCGTCTCCGCCTCCACGTCCGCGCACTGACCGCCGATCATGCCGAATATGCCCGCCTTCTTCGCCAGCACCTGCATCGCCCTCGCAGCCGCCCGGAAGCGCCCGGCACTTTCCTCAGCGGAAAGCGTCTCCCCATCCTCTCCGGTCATGACCATATCGAAGGCCGCGGCCGCCGTCTCAAACGCGCAGTTGAGCAGGCCGTCTCCGGCCAGCACCGCCATACCGTCTCCGTACACGCGCCAGGTAGTCTTCCGGCCTCTCCTGTATTCATCGTTGTCCATCGCCGGGAGATCGTCATGCACCAGCGAATAATTGTGTATCATCTCCAGCGCCGCCATAAAGGGCTCCACAAGGGCGCCCTTCCCGCCGAAGAGCAGAAAGCTCTCATACATCAGCACCGGGCGCAGCCGCTTGCCGCCCGACATGGCGCTGTAGCGCATGGCCTCCAGGACGGTCGCGGCATAGCCCGCCTCCTTGGGCAGATAGGCCGACAGGATGCGCTCCGCCTCCGCGCTCCGCTTCGCCAGAGTTTCCTCAAAATTCATCCAGCTTTCCCTCCCCGTTGATCACCAGCACTTTTTTCTCCACCGCATCGATGCCGTCGTTACAGTATTTCAGAAGCTGCATGCCCTTCTGATAAAGCTGAAAGGATTCTTCCAGGGAAATGC
>CANRMT010000100.1 GCA_947631815.1 uncultured Eisenbergiella sp. | reverse complement strand
CTGCCCCTGTGCGATACGGCCCATGTGACGAAGATCGACTATGCCTTTGAGGCGGATGCGTATTTCCCGGATCTGGATGCCGACCCGGGCTGGGAGATCACGGCGGACAGCGACGAGCAGTATTATTTTGACCTGACCTATCATTTTTTGAAATACGAAAGGAAGAGGTGAACTGCGCCAGGGCGCGGCGGTACCTTTCCGCAGGCGGCGGGCGGGCCGAAGGCTCCCTGAAATTCCGAAATTTTTGCGGCAATTGCGTGCAGAAATCTGTAAAAATACGGCATCGATGGCGGATTTTACGGGTTGACAAAGGCAGTAGGCCGAATATATAATGAAAAACGGGAAGACGGGGAGGCCATTTGGCCGCGCGTTTCCCTTTCTGTGAGGATGCCGTGCCGGGGTGCGGTGTTCGGCCGGAGATGGGTCAGTCAAGGTTTCGACAGGGGTCTTGCAGCTGGAGAAGCTATCCGCAGGTGGTGCGTCAAACTACAAACCTAAATATAAACGCTGAAGATAATTTAGCATACGCCGCCTAATGGCGGCTGTCCGGCTTAAGGCACTCACACCTTAAGACTCGGGCATCGACGATGTGAGAAACGATGCGGGTCAAGCTTTGCCCCCGCAGGCGTATCATGAAGCTACCGAGCGCGTCAGGATGTCTGCTTTCCGGACGCAGGAGGGAACGGCCGGAGAAAGACCGGCAGAAAGAACAGACTACGATAGTAGAAGGACAGGGAATAGGCTTTTGGACACGGGTTCGACTCCCGTCTGATCCACTGATCAAGAGGTATACGAACACCGGGTGTTCGCGTACCTCGTTTTTGGGTCCATTCGTTCGGAAAGAGGACAGAGGGAGGTTTCCTCATTTTCACTTCAGAGACGGAAACCTCTTTCCTTTTTGTCTTAAGATTTGATCTCCGCGGTGGCTGCGGCCTGGGCAGGTGTGCGGCTTTGGCGGAGGGGAGCCGTGCCAGAAGGGCGGCGAATGAGTAAGAGAAGTGCGCAGTTTTAGGTTCGGGAGATGTTGGAAATGCGGAGACGGAAGGCGAGAAGAAGAAGGCTGATCATCGGTGCGGCCGCGGCGGTGGTGCTCATTGCTGTGGGAAGCACGCTGATCTACTGGAATCTTCCGCAGACGAAGCTCGGCCGGGCGCTGGAGGCGGCCGGAGCATATATGACAGAGATGGATTATGTGAATGCGCAGGAGGCCTATGAGGAGGCAATCTCCATCGACGGGACCAGCGTACAGGCATATCGGGGTCTGGCCGATGACTATATCGCCAGAGGAATGGAGCAGGAAGCGGAAAGCGTTCTGCTGGAGGGCTATGAGGCCACGGGCGACGGCGTCCTTTTGCAGAACTATGCGGTCACCGTCCTGAACGACGTGGTGCAGCAGATCAACGACGGGAATATCAGCTATGCCACCGCGCAGCGCTGTCTGGACGTGCTGGAACAGGTGCCCGCCGAGACACAGGCGGTGGATCTTCTGACAGCCTGTGCGGAACGGCTCCTGCAGACGGATGATCAGAGCTTCGTCCTGCTGGACGGCCTGGACGGCAGCAGCGGCTTCCCCGAATATCAGGACTTTGTCAATCGGCTTTTGGCGGCGGCGCAGAAGGATCCGGCGCTCTATCTTCCGGCCGTTGAGGCGTACTGCACATTTCCGGTGCAGGAGGTGTACATGAGCCTCTCCCATGCGGCGGATTTCCGGAGGATCCTGGAGCAGGCTGAGGCCCTGGGCGCGTCGGAGGCGGAGGAGCTGCTGGCGTGTCTGGATAAACAGAGCGGGATCAGCGACTATTTCGCTCCCATGTTTGAAAATTTTGAGATCGGGAATTTCGAGGCGGCCAAATCCTTTATCGTGAGCGAGGAATACAAGGTGATCCGGGACAGCTTCATCGAAGGCGTCATGGACCGCTGGTACGGATACTCCTATGTCCCCGTGACGAAGGAGGCCATCGTTTTTCTGCAGACGGAGAACGGACGGATGTTCTCCTATGTGGAGGACAGCGCTCTGGTAAAGCCGACCGGGACGATCCGGGTGCTGGGGCAGACCATGAAGGATATGGGGGTCCAGCGGACCGGTATCGAGTATGTACCCGCCTATGATCCGGCATTTTATTATCCGCATACGGAATATGAGATCATATATTGGAATACGATGGTGACCGGGGACGCTACGGTCCACAGCACGGTGGTTTCCAGGATGAATTACCGTTTCGCGGAAAAAATATTCCTGGCGGACCGGACGGAATCGAATATGATCTATGATTGGGGCGGCCCGAATGAAAAGCGGAAAAAAGAATAATATCAACATGACGGAAGGCGCGCCGGGGAAGAAACTGTTCCTCTTCGCGCTTCCCATGATTTTGGGCAATTTATTCCAGCAGTTTTACAATATGGCGGATTCCGTCATCGTGGGGCGGTTCGTGGGGGAAGACGCGCTGGCGGCGGTGGGCGCTTCCTATGCGCTGACCACCGTTTTTGTCATGCTGGCCATCGGCGGCGGCAACGGTTCTGCGGTCATCACGTCCCAATATCTGGGAGCGGAAAGATACCGGCGGATGAAGACTTCCGTTTCCACGGCACTGCTCTCGTTCCTTCTGGTGAGTCTGGCGCTGGCCGCTTTCGGACTGCTGTGCGCGGGCGGCATCCTGCGGGCGCTGCATACCCCCGAAAACATCCGGGAGCAGGCGGAGCTCTATCTGCGGATCTATTTCACGGGACTGCCCTTTTTGTTCATGTACAATGTGCAGGCGTCCATGTTCAACGCCATGGGGGACTCCCGGACGCCGCTGTATCTGCTGATCTTTTCTTCCCTGCTGAATATCTGTCTGGATATTGTCTTTGTGACGCGGTTCGGCTGGGGTGTGGCCGGAGTGGCCGCCGCCACGGTGCTGGCCCAGGGAATTTCCGCCGTGATCTCTTTTTGCATTCTGCTGTTTCGGCTGAGAGAATATGAGGACGAAAAAGAGGATGCGGCGTTTGGAACGATATATGAGGAAACGGCAGGAAACGCTAGAACGGCAGCGACGGACGGGACGGCAGGGAATGCCGGACTGACGGTACAGTTCCAAGACAGGGGAACCGCAGTGCGGGAAAGCGCAAGACGTTTGTTTGATGCGCGGATGCTGAGGAAAATGATCCGGGTGGCGATCCCCACCATGCTGCAGCAGTCCATCGTGTCCGTCGGCATGCTGCTGGTGCAGTCGGTGGTGAACGGCTTCGGCTCCTCGGTGCTGGCGGGCTATACGGCGGGACAGCGTATCGAATCCATCTGTATCGTGCCCATGATCGCCTCGGGCAACGCGGTTTCCACCTTCACTGCCCAGAATATGGGGGCCGGGAGGCCGGAACGGGTGCGCCTCGGCTATCGGGTCTCCTATTGGATTGTATCCGGCTTTGCGGTCCTGATCTGCGTGTGCCTGCTTTTGTTCCGGCGGCAGATCATCGGCGCCTTCCTCGATGGGGAAACGGCGGCGCTGGCCTATTCCACCGGCGTAGCCTATGTTTCCTTTCTCGCGTTTTTCTTCGTGTTCATCGGCCTGAAGGCCGTTACCGACGGGGTCCTGCGGGGCAGCGGCGATGTGGCTGTCTTCACCGCCGCCAATCTGCTGAACCTGACGATCCGGGTGGCGGTGGCCAATCTCTGTGCGCCCCTCTGGGGCGTTGCCGCTGTCTGGTACGCGGTCCCCATGGGATGGTGTGCCAACTATCTGGTTTCCTTTGCGCGGTATCTGTCCGGGAAATGGAGCCAAAAGCGCCTGATCCGCTGACGCTTCCCCTGCCGCAAAAGAAAACGGCCGCACGGAGCGGCCGGAGGTGACGCCGGGAAACGGGAAGAGGCCAACGGAATCTTAGGAATTCATGTCTTTATCCACATTGACCACGGTCTGACAGTCGGGGTCGATTTTTTTTGCCTTTTCCTCGATCAGCGCGCGCAATGCGTCGTCGCTCATTTTGAAATGATAGGGGGTCAGCACGTCAAAAAGGATCTTGGTGCGCCTGGAGCCCGGAACCAGCCGGAAATCGTGCAGACGAAGGACGGGGTCGATCTCCTGCAGCAGAGCGGACATTTTTTCGCGCATCGCCAGCGTCTTCTCGTCGTTGGTCACAACGGGGTCCATGTGGATCACGGCATTGCAGTGAAGCTGTTTCTGCAGGGCCCGCTCCACCGCGTCCACGGAGTCGTGCAGGCTCAAAAAATCGCCCGCCGCGTTCACCTCCGCATGCAGGGAGATCATGGTGCGCCCCGGCCCGTAATTGTGGACGATGAGATCGTGGATGTCCAGGATATCGGGGTCTGAAAGGGCGATCTTTCGGATGCGGTCCACAAACGCCTGCTCCGGGGGCTGGCCCAGCAGCGGGTTGATGGTGTCTCTGGCGGCGCAGATGCCGGAATAGCCGATGAAGAGCCCGACCAGGATGCCGCACCAGCCGTCGATGTGCGCGCCGGTGAAATGCTCGATGAGCGCCGCGGCCAGCACCACTGCTGTCGCGAAGACGTCGCTTATGGAGTCGGCGGCGGCGGCTTTCATGGCCGCGCTGCCGATCCTGCCTGCAACGGAGCGGTTATAGCCGTACATATACAGCTTCACCAGAATGGAGACGGTCAGCAGAACGGGGATCAGCGGATGAAAAAGCAGCTCGTCCGGACGGATGATCTTTTCTACGGAGGTTTTCAAAAGCTCCAGCGCCATCAGCAGGATCAGGCAGGAGACCACGAATCCGGCCAGATATTCGATGCGCCCGTGGCCGAAGGGGTGATCGTGGTCAGGCTCCTGACCGCTCATCCGGAACCCGATGAGGGTCACCAGGGAAGAAGCCGCATCGGACAGGTTGTTGAAGGCGTCCGCCGTAATGGCGATGGAGGCGCTCAGGATGCCGACAAAGGCTTTGAACCCGAACAGAAGCAGGTTCAGGCCGATCCCCACCGCGCCGCAGAGCACGCCGTAAGCCTGGCGGACAGACGGATCTTCCACATCCTGCCGGTTCTTTATGAAAATACGGGAAAGCAGAGAGATCATGATACAGTTCCTCCGCGGAAATAATGGTTTTGTTGATTGTAACACCTTTCGGGGAAAATAGAAAGGGATTTTTGCGATGCCGCCCCGAAACCGCAGGTCCCCGCCAATCCGCTATGGACTTATCAACTCTTTTCATATATACTTTAAGCTGTTGAACGGCGGAAAAAAGACTGCCGCAGAACGGCGGACCCCAGGGAGGAAGATCATGTACAGGCGGGCAAAGGAATGGATGAAAAAGAACAGTCTGTTTTTGCTGTGCGGTCTGTTCGTGGCTTTTTTGGAGGTTTTGGGCATATTGCTGTGCGGGATCGCGGACGGGGGGAAGGCCTATGTATTTCAGCCGAAAAATGTTCTCCTGCTCGTTTTTGCGGGCGCGGTCACGTTCGTATCCGCGGCGGCGGTCCTGTATGGCATGCTGCACGGCGGAAGGCGTTTCGTTTCGGGCGGCCCGGAGCGCTCCCGGCTGTTTTCCAGGCCCGTTTTTTATTTTGCCGCCCTGCTGATCGGCTGGCTGCCCTGCTGGCTGGCGTATTTTCCGGCCATCTATTCTTATGACGGTGAGCCGCAGCTGATCCAGTATACCGAGCATGCGTTCAATAACCATCATCCCATCGCCCACACGCTGATCCTCGGGGGCTGTTATGATCTGGGAAGATTCCTGCAGCGGATGAATTGCCCGCTGGACGGCATGGCGATCTATGCTTTTCTGCAGATGCTGCTGCTGGCGGGGGCCTTTGCATGCGGCTTCGCGTTTCTGATCCGCCGCGGCGCGCCGGGACGGGTGCTCATCGCGGCGCTTCTCTGGTGCATCCTGTTTCCCGTGCATCCCATCATGGCGGTGAGCACCACAAAGGACACGTTTTTTGCGGCCTTTTTCTTGATGGAGTTTTTCGCCCTGGTCCGGATCATGGAAAAAGGAGAGGGGGCCGGATGGGCGGATCTGACGGGGCTGTGTATCGTGAATCTCGGCATGATGCTGTTCCGCAGGAACGGGGTGTACATTCAGGCGATCCTGCTTCTGATCGAGGCGGCGGCCCTGCTGTGCTGTCTGCCGTCCTATATGAGGCTGCGCCGCAGGGCCGATGCGCCTGCGGGGAAAAACCGGATGAAATTATGGCTGAAGCTGGCGGCCGTCACGCTTTTTGGCATCTGTCTGTTCTTCGGAACGGAAGCCGTACTGCTGCGCGCGACAGACGCCGGGCCGGGCGAGGCGGCGGAGGCGCTGAACATTCCGCTGCAGCAGCTCGCCAGGGCGTACAAGAGCGGCGGAGAAACGATGAGCGGGGAGGACCTGGAACTGCTTTATGCGTATCTTCCCCCGGAGGGTCTGGCGAACTACCGTCCCTATATCACGGACGGCGTCAAAATGTATTTTAATAACGCTTTGTATGAGGAAGATCCTGCCGGTTTCTGGCGCATTTATCTGCGCCTGTTCCGAAAATATCCCGGTTCTTATCTGATCGCTCCGGCATATCTGACGATGGGGGACTGGTTTTTGACGGACACCTCGCACACTGCGGTATATAAGAATTGGTGGCGCGACAGGACGGGCTATCTGATCACGGACGCGACGCCGGTCTTTGCGGAAAGATTCGTCAAAAAAGAAAATCTGCTGCCCGCGGTCAGAAATGTCTATGAGGCTATCGTCACGGACTGCGTATATCAGCGGTTTCTGCCCGCAAAGCTTTTGTTCGCTCCGGCGCTGTACTGTTTTCTGACGCTGTTCGCGGGGATCGCATTCATAAGGCAGAGGCGCTGCGGGCAGCTGCTCCCGTGGGCGGCAGCGGCGGCCTATTTCCTGACGGCGGCAGCGGGCCCCTGCGTGCTGGTCAGATATGTTTATCCTTTCATGGCGCTGCTCCCGTTTCTCGCCTTTCAGGTGCTGCGGGAGGACAGCTCTCCGGTTTCCGTCGGATGACCCCGGGGCGCGGCGCTGTCAGCCGGAGCCGACCGCGGGCGGGGAAGGTCAGGGGCTTCTGCCTGTGTTGAAGGCTGGAGTCCGTTTGCGGTGAAGACCGGATTCTCCTGCCTGTGTTGAAAACCGAAGCCCCGTTTGCGGCGAAAACCGGATTCTCCTGCCTGTGTTGAAAACCGGAGCCCCGTTTGCGGCGAAAACCGAAGTCTCCCCTCTTGCATAGGGCCGGGAAAATGTGTATAATTGACAATGGCCGCAGATGAAACGCTGTTATCGTCACACAGCGGACTGCCTGACGGCGAAAGCGCGTGCTTTGAGGATGTCCTTTCCGGAGGGGATCCTTCGCCATATCTTGTCATAAAAATAAAGGAGACCGATCATGAGCAAAAAACCTGTAGTATTGATGATCCTCGACGGCTACGGCCTGAACGAGAGAAAAGACCACAACGCGGTGGCGGAGGCGTCCACCCCGGTGATGGACGAGCTGATGCGCACCTGTCCCTTTGTGAAGGGCAATGCCAGCGGCATGGCGGTGGGCCTGCCGGAGGGCCAGATGGGCAATTCCGAGGTGGGACATCTGAATATGGGCGCGGGCCGCATCGTCTATCAGGAGCTGACCCGGATCACCAAGGAGATCCAGGACGGCACCTTTTTTGAGAATCCCGCGCTTCTGGACGCGGTGAACAACTGCAAGCAGAAGGATTCCTCCCTGCATCTGTACGGCCTGGTGTCCGACGGCGGCGTGCACAGCCACAACACCCATATTTACGGACTGCTGGAGCTGGCGAAGAGAAACGGTCTTTCCAAGGTATACGTGCACTGCTTCCTGGACGGCCGCGACACCCCTCCCACCAGCGGCAAGGGCTATGTGGAGGAGCTGGAAGCGAAGATGCAGGAGATCGGCGTGGGTAAGGTGGCCTCCGTGATGGGGCGCTACTATGCCATGGACCGGGACAACAATTACGACAGGGTAGAGCTCGCCTACAGGGCGCTGACCAGGGGCGAGGGGCTGACCGCTTCCAGCGGCCCGGACGGCATTCAGGCCTCCTATGACAGACAGGAGACGGACGAGTTCGTGAAGCCCACCGTGGTGGTGGAGGACGGCAGGCCCGTCGCCACGATCCAGGACGGTGATTCCATCATCTTTTTCAACTTCCGTCCCGACCGCGCCAGGGAGATCACTCATGTGTTCTGCGACGATGAATTTACCCGCTTTGAGCGGCCGAAGCGTCCGGATGTGACGTATGTGTGTTTTTCCGATTACGATCCCACCATCCCGAACAAGGAGGTGGCGTTCCACAAGATCTCCGTCACCAATACCTTCGGCGAATGGCTGGCGGCGAACGGCATGAAGCAGGCCCGCATCGCCGAGACCGAGAAGTACGCGCATGTGACCTTTTTCTTCAACGGCGGCGTGGAGAAGCCCAACGAGGGCGAGGACCGCATCCTGGTGAATTCCCCCAAGGATGTGCCCACCTATGATCTCAAGCCGCAGATGAGCGCCTATGAGGTCTGCGACAGGCTGGTGGAGTCCATCAAGTCCGGCGTCTATGACGTGATCATCATCAATTTCGCCAATCCCGACATGGTGGGCCATACCGGCGTCGAGGCGGCGGCCATCAAGGCCGTGGAAGCGGTGGACGCCTGCGTGGGCAGAGCGGTGGCGGCCATTAAGGAGGCGGACGGCGTGATGTTCATCTGCGCGGACCACGGCAATGCGGAGCAGCTGGTGGACTATGAGACCGGCGCGCCCTTCACGGCGCACACCACCAATCCGGTGCCCTTCATCCTCGTCAACTACGGGAAGGACGTGAAGCTCCGGGAGGGCGGCTGCCTGGCGGACATCGTGCCCACCCTGATCGAGATCATGGGCAAAGAGCAGCCTGCGGAGATGACCGGAAGGTCGCTGCTGGTGCACTGAGCGGACGGCTTTGCCGGGCGTGGGCCGGGGATGTCCGGAAACTGCGGATGATCTGGCAGAGCGCGGCGGTGCAGCTTTTCAAAATCGCATAGCGGAGAATGACGGCGCAGGAGCGTAGGCCCCTGCGCCATTTTGCTTTTTCCGTCATGGGCGTCCGCCTGCTGAGGACGGCGTTTTTCATATTTTGAAAGGCGGCGTATCCCGCGTTCCGCAGAACAAAGATGCCGAAAGGCCGCCCCGGACTGCCGGATCCCGCCGGATTTACGGAGACGGTAAAAATTGATGACCCCTTGACAAAACAAAAGGTATCCCATACAATAGGTGTACCAAGACAATTAGTACACATAATATTCTCAATACACAGAGTGAGCCGAAGGAATATGCGGACGGCTCCGACTGTGGAGCAGGGCCGCCGCGGCGGCAGAATGAGGGGCGTTATGATCATACTGGATTACCGGGACACCAGACCGCTGTATGAGCAGATCGTGGATAAATTTCAGAATCTGATCATCCGGGGCGTGCTGGAGCCCAACAGCCGGATGCCCTCGGTCAGGAGTCTGGCCGTGGAGCTTTCCATCAATCCCAACACGATCCAGCGGGCCTACAGCGAGCTGGAGCGGACGGGCTTCATCTATACGGTGAAGGGACGCGGCAATTTCGTGGCCTACGACGACAGCCTGCGGGAGGTCCGCAGGGCGGAGCTCTATGAGAAGCTGGAGGCGCTGGC
>CANRMT010000099.1 GCA_947631815.1 uncultured Eisenbergiella sp. | reverse complement strand
AGGCGAGCCCTCTGGGCGAAGCCGAGTTTAGCACCGCTGCGTTTTTCTCGAGCGCGAGCGTGTCCGGAAAAGGAATGCACCCGGCGGCGCCCTCTGACGGAGCGTGGCCCGGGGGACGGCTGGGCGGCGGCATACTGACCGTCAGCACAGAAATTCCTCGATGGCTGCTCCGATGCCGTTTGCCATCCTGTACATGCCCAGGTCGTTGGGATGCGTGCCGTCCACCGTACAGGCATCGCCGTCCTGCGCGGCGAAGAGCCCGGCCCCGTCCACGAAACGGATCCTTTCGTCCCCAGCCTCCACGGCCTGCCGGCAGGCATCGAACACCGCGTTCCTGCGCCGAACGCACTCCGGGGAGGCGGGATCGAAGACGGGACGGCTCACGAGGATGATGGGCAGATCCGGCTGGGCCTTCCGCACCGCAGAGAGGAAGGGCCGCAGCGTCCGCTCCAGATGCTCCGCCGTGGGCGCGTTGTGATCGTAGTCGCACACGAAAACGGACATATCCAGCCCCGCGATATATTCCGCCATCGCCAGCTCGCCTTTGGCATTTCCCGAAAAGCCCAGATTGAGAAAGTCGAGGTCATACCGTCTGGAAAGGAACGCCGGATAGGAATTGCCCGGGACGGAGGCGCATCCGCCCTGGGTGATGGAGGAACCGTAAAAGACCGCGGGCTTCTCATGGGCATAGGAAGGTCCCGGCCCGACCGCGGCCCCCTCTTCCACGCCGATCTGCAGCCTTTCCACACCGCTGTAGAGCGGAAAATACAGGGTATAGTCCCGCATCCCGCTTCCCGCAAGCTGCGTTTCCGCTTCATAGCCGTCCTTTATGTCCGCGGGAGGCACAAAGGTGTGAACGAAACGCTGCCCCGCTCCCGTCTGCCGGTACAGGGAAAAACCGCAGGTGCCGGTCAGCGGCATGTGCGAAAACACGCAGCTGTCCCTCAGCTTCACGCGGATCGCGATGCGCGCCGCGTCCGTCGCGAACCGCACCCTGCCGCCGGAGGTATGGAAGGCCAGGGACGCCACGCCCTCGCTGACCGCCTCCGCCCGCTCCTTCGGCATCCGGCAGAATCTGCCGTCCGCCTTTTCCGCCCTCAGCCCATAGAGCCGAAACGGCGGCTCTTCCACATCGTAAAACCGAATCCCGCCGGAAATCTCTGCCGTCTCTGCCGCCAGATTCCGGTCGAACTCACCGATCCTTTTCTCCGCCATACCATTCTCCCTTCGCCCGCGAACGGGCTTCTCTTCACACAGACAGCTCCCTGTCTCCTGCAGCCGACCGCTTCCTACAGCCGATCACTGCTTCACACTGTCAGGCATGTTCCACGCACACGAGCTGTTCCATGCAGACAGTCTTTTCCTCACGCCGACGGGCCATGCCGGAAAGCATGGCCCGTTCGTACATCCGTCAGCCGCATCCGTCAAGGGACGCGCCTGCGCCTTATGCCCTTTCCAGCCACTGTTTCATGGAGAGCAGCGCCGCCACCGCGTTGTCCGGCCTGGTATCCTCCAGCGTCGCGTGAATATAAGGCTTCTCTTTTTTCACGAACTGCATCAGCCCGGTATAATCCATCGTGCCCAGACCGGCGCCCATGGAAAGCAGCCTGCCATTCTCCATCCGGAAATCCTTCAGATGGATCACCGCGATCTCCTCGCCCAGCAGGTCGATGGCCTCCTGAATGATCTCCTGATACCGCGTATAGTTCGTCTCGTCCAGCAGGTTCACCGGATCCAGGATGATCTGCAGGTTCGGGGAGCCGATGGCATCCAGGACGGTCCTGGCCCGCTTCGGGTCATAGACGATATGGCGGATCACCGGCTCGATGGCGATGATGACGCCCATGTCCTCCGCATACTTCACCACCGGCTTTAAGTTGGTGATGAACGTATCCAGCGCCTCCTCACTGTGGCAGGCCGGTTCGTAGGCGTAATCCACGTTGGGCGCGCCCGTCTCGGTCCCCACCACGCCGCAGCCCATGAGGGACGCGAAACGGATATGGGTCATATAGCGCTTCTGGATCGCCTTCAGCTGATCGGGATCGGGATTCGCCAGATTCAGATAGTTGCCCAGCACCGCGATGTCTACATCATACTTCGCGAATACCTTTTTCACATACATGGCAAGTCCCGGCGTCAGGGCAGCATCCGCCACGCTGTACTGCGAGATCACCTTGCCCAGCGCCACATGGGCACAGGCGAAGCCCTGCGCTTTCGCGTTCGCCACCTTTTCCTCCAGGGTAGCGCCCGCCACATCGTGTAACCTGATTCCCAGTTGCATATCGGTTTCCTCCTTGCATAAAATGATCCCGGTCCCCACGCGAAACCCCTCAAAAACAGTCCGCGCGGTTCCTCCCGGTCCTTTGCTCTCTCATGATCAAAGGGTCACGCCCTGCTTGAACACCGCCATATCGTGAAACCCGGCCTCCTCGCTCCTGACCGTCCTGCCGGACGCCACCTGGAGCACATAGTCGAAAAACCGCTCCGACACAGCGTCCATATCCTCTCCTGCCGCCAGCACGCCCGCGTCGAAATCGATCCAAGCGCTTTTGCGGACCGCCAGCGCGGAATTGCTGGAGATCTTCACCGTGGGCACCGGAGACGCGAAGGGCGTTCCCCGTCCCGTGGTAAACAGCACGATTTGGGCCCCCGCGCAGGCAAGGGCCGTGGACGCCACCAGGTCGTTGCCCGGCGCGCTCAGCAGATTCAGCCCCGCCTCCTTCACCCGTTCGCCATAGGCCAGCACGCCCGTCACGGGAGCCGTCCCCGATTTCTGGGTACAGCCCAGGGACTTGTCCTCCAGCGTGGAAATGCCGCCTTTTTTGTTGCCCGGAGAAGGATTCTCGTAGATCGTCTGACCGTGGCTCTTGAAATAATTCTTGAAATCGTTGATCAGCGCCACCGTCTTCGCAAACAGTGCCTCGTCCGCGCAGCGGTTCATCAGAAGCGTCTCCGCGCCGAACATCTCCGGCACTTCGGTCAGGATCGTGGTGCCGCCGCGTCCCACCAGCAGGTCGGAAAAGCGGCCCACCAGCGGATTGGCCGTGATGCCGGAAAATCCGTCGCTGCCGCCGCATTTCAGGCCCACGACCAGCCGGGAGGCGCTGACCGGAACGCGCGCTTCGTGACAGGCGTTTTCGACCAGCGCGTCGATGAGCGCAAGGCCCTCCGCCATCTCGTCTTCGCTCTCCTGGCAGACCAGGAATCTCACACGGTTTTCATCATACTCGCCCAGATACCCTTTGAGCACATCGACATTGCTGTTTTCACAGCCCAGCCCCAGCACCAGCACGCCGCCCGCATTGGGATGACGGATCAGATCCGCCAGGATGACCCGGGTGTTCTCCTGATCCTCTCCCATCTGGGAACAGCCGTAAGGATGGGCAAAGGCGGCCACCGTCTCCACGCTTCCCCGCACCAGCTTCTGCGCCCGCTTCGCCATTTCGGAGGCGATGCTGTTCACGCAGCCCACCGTGGGAATGATCCAGATCTCGTTGCGCACGCCCACGCTGCCGTCCGGGCGCGCAAAGCCCCGGAAAAACGCTTCCTTCTGCGGCTTCACCTTCGCATCCGCGGGCGCATAGGTATAATCCAGCAGATCGCCCAGGCCGGTCCGCAGATTGTGGATGTGAACCCATTCTCCCGCGGCCACCGGACAGGAAGCATAGCCGATGGGACAGCCGTATTTGACGACCGCTTCTCCCTCCGCCAGGCCGCACAGCGCGATCTTATGCCCCGCCGGAACGTCCGTGAGCGCGTTCAGAGCCTTTCCTCCGGCCTGCACGGTATCTCCCTTATGAATGTCCTCCAGGGCGACAGCCACATTGTCGTCCGGATGGATCTGAATGATCTTCGCCATATCCGTCCTTCTCCCTGCGGTCCTGCGAAGCGCTGTGCGGCAGACCGCCGCGCTCTGTCACGCGCCGAAAGCCTTTCCGACAGCCTCCCGTATGCCCGGGCCGCCGCGTTCTGTCACGCGCCGAAATCCTTCTTGATGGCTTCCCGCATGCCCAGGCTGCGAATGTCCTCCAGATACGCGGCCACCTGTTCCGCCAGGCCGTCCACCTGCGTCAGATCCTGCCCGTGGAAATCCGCTCTGGATAAGTACGCCGCGGTGAATTCCGCCGCGCTCTTCCCGCTGTTGGCCGCAAAGAAATCCAGCACCGCCGCGTCGTCCATGATCTGATAGGTGCCGTCTCCCCGCTTCCCGATCAGCGCGCTCCCATCCCTCTCCGAGGAGGAATAGAACGCCATCAGCGCAGCCAGCGAGAACGTCAGATGTGCCGGGAGCTTCCCGTACTTTTCGACATACCCCAGCAGGCTGGGCAGACATCTGGCCCGCCATTTGGACACGGAGTTCAGGGAAATGGACAGCAGCGCATGCTTCACATAGGGGTTGCGGAACCGGGTGATCACCGCCTGTGCGAAATCTTCAAGCTCCTGCTTCGGCAGCGTCAGCGTGGGGATGACCTCATCATAAATGGTATGATACATGAAATCATAGATCATCGGATCCTCCATGGACTGGCGCACGTGATCGTTGCCCGCCAGATAAGAGGCCAGCACGAAGGAGGTGTGCGCCCCGTTCAGGATCCGGACCTTTCTCTGTTTGTAGGGCTTCTGATCGTCCGTGAAGATCACGGGCAGTCCCGCCCTCTCCAGCGGCAGCTCCCCGCTGATGTCCTTTTCGCTCTCGATGACCCAGAGGGCGAAGGGCTCGCCGGTGACGATGCTGTCGTCCTCATAGCCCCATTCCTTCCACAGCGACTCCGCTTCCCCCTTCGGATAACCGGTGATGATCCGGTCCACCAGCGTAGAGGTGAACACACAGGCCTCCTCCAGCCAGCGCACGAAGCCCTCTTCCAGCCCCCAGTTCGCGGCCTGCTTCAGCACGCATTCCTTCAGATGAATGCCGTTGTCGTCGATGAGCTCCACGGGCAGCATGATCAGCCCCTTATCCGCAGCGCCGTCAAAATACCGGTATCTTTCATATAAAAACTTCGCCAGCTTCCCCGGATAGCTGTGGGGCGGCGTCATCTCCAGACGGTCGGAAGCATCGTAGACGATACCCGCCTCCGTGGTGTTGGAGACGATGAAGCGCAGCGTGTCCAGCTTCGCATACGCGCTGTATTTCTCATAATCCTCCACCGCGCCCACCGCGTCTGCCACGCTGGTGACGATGCGGTTCTGCACGCAGGCCTTTCCGTCCGCGATCCCCCGCAGGGACACGGTATACTGGCAGTCCTGTCTGCGCAGACGCTCCAGCGTGCCGAACTCAATGGGCTTCACCAGCACGATATCCCCGTCGAAGTATCCCTTTTCATTCGCGATATCGATCATATAATCCACAAACCCGCGGAGGAAATTTCCTTCGCCGAACTGCAGTACCTTCACCGGCCGGTCTTTCTTCCCGGTCATCTCCCGGTTTAATATGTTCATTTTCCCGTCCTTTCCGCTTCGGGAAACAGAATATATCCCGCGTCCCGCCGAACGCCGGATCCGGACGCCCCGAGACGTCCCCCATTTCCTTTGTAAGCCCTTACATCTTGAATTTTACTCTGTTTGTTCCGCTCAGTCAACCTCTTTTTCTCCCGCCCGCGGCGGCCATTTTCTGCTTGAATTTACCCTGTGGATAAGCTATAATAAAAAGAGTATAAGCGTTCGGAAAAGAAACGCATCAGGACCGCCTGCGGCGGATGTCCCCTCCGCGGGGCCGTTTCCCGCAGAGTACGGGTCCGCTGCCGTTTCAGCGGTCAGGAGGTGGCTGTTCTGCTGACGATCTATGATATATCAAAAATGGCAGGCGTGTCCATCGCCACCGTTTCGCGCGTGATCAACGGAAGCGCAAGCGTCAGGCCCGACACCCGCCGCAGGGTGCTGGAGGTCATGGAGCAGAGCGGCTACACGCCCAACGCCTTTGCACGGGGGCTGGGGCTGAACACGATGCAGACCATCGGCATCCTCTGCACCGATTCTTCGGATCTCTATCTGGCCAAAGCGGTCTACTATATCGAGCAGAACCTCCGCGCCGGGGGCTATCACTCCATTCTCTGCTGTACCGGCTACCGGCTGGAAAATAAAAAAAGCTCCCTGGACCTTCTGCTGCGTCAGAAGGTGGACAGCGTGATCCTGGTCGGTTCCAATTTCATTGAAGCCGACGATGCGGACAACCAGTACATCCGGGATGCGGCCGGGCAGGTCCCCGTCATGCTGCTGAACGCATATTTCGATCATCCAAACGTTTTCTGCTCCCTCTGCGACGACCTTGGCGCCATGCGGCAGGCTGCGCTTTCGCTGATCGATTCCGGCATTTCGGACATCCTGTATCTGTACAATTCCCGCTCCTACAGCGGGAGGAAGAAGCTGGCCGGATTCCGGTCGGCCTGTGAGCTGCGCGGCCTGTCGGAGACGGACGGCCTCCAGCAGTACTATACCGGCAGCAGCGCGGACGTGGACGGCATCCGCGCCTTCATCGGCCGTCTGCATGACGAAGGGCTCTCCTTCCATGCGGTGATCGCCTCCGACGATATTCTCGCCACCGCCGCCGTCAAATACGCCCGTCTCAGCGGCCTGAAGATACCGGAGGAGCTCTCCGTCATCGGCTACAACAATTCCATCCTGGCCCTTTGCTGCGAGCCGGAGCTGACCAGCGTGGACAACCGTCTGGAAGAGATCAGCCGTCAGCTCGTGAAGACGCTGATCGGCACGCTGAACGGGACCGCGATGCCGCCCAGCACCGTATTCCCGGGCCGTCTGGTCCAAAGAGGCACCACTGCCCTGCCGGACCCTGTTCAGAGCACTGCGGCATCCTGACCGGCTGCCGTATCAACGGACACAACAGGAGGCCCTCTTTTCCGGCTTCCCTGCTGAACCATCATCAAAAAAGAGGAGGTAAACCCCAATGAAACCCTTTATGGACGAAAACTTTCTGCTGAGCACGCCCACCGCACAGACGCTCTACCATGAGCACGCGAAGAAAATGCCGATCGTGGACTATCACTGCCACATCAACCCGCAGGAGATCGCGCAGGACCGGCACTTCGACAATATCACGCAGGTATGGCTGGGCGGGGACCACTATAAATGGCGCCTGATGCGCTCCTTCGGCGTGGAAGAAAAATATATCACCGGAGACGCCTCCGACAAGGAGAAATTCCTCAAATGGGCGGAGGTCCTGGGCAAGGCCATCGGCAATCCGCTCTATCACTGGAGCCATCTGGAGCTGCGCCGTTATTTCGGCTATCAGGGGATCCTGAACAAAAAGACCGCCGAGGAGGTATGGGAGCTGTGCAACGCGAAGCTGGCCGATCCTTCCATGGGCGCCCGCTCCCTGATCAAACAGTCCAACGTAAAGCTGATCTGCACCACGGACGATCCCGCGGATTCTCTGGAATGGCACAAGATGCTGGCGGAGGACGACAGCTTTGACGTTCAGGTGCTCCCCGCGTGGCGTCCCGACAAGGCCATGAACCTGGAAAAGCCCACCTACCGCGTCTATCTGAAGGAGCTCTCCGAGGCCAGCGGCATCCAGATCGATTCCTTCGCGACCCTGAAGGCCGCGCTGATCAAACGGATGGATTTCTTCGCCTCCATGGGCTGCACAGTTTCGGACCATGCGCTGGAGTATATCATGTACGAGCCCGCCACCGAGGACGAGATCGAGGAGATCTTCACGAAGCGGTTCTCCGTCAAGCCTCTGACCGAGGCGGACATCCGCAAGTTCAAGACCGCCTTCATGCTCTTCGTGGCCGGTGAATACAGCAGGCGCGGCTGGGTGATGCAGCTTCACTACGGCACCAAGCGCGACAACAACACCGCGATGTTCGAGAAGCTCGGCCCCGATACGGGATACGACTGCATCAACAACTTCGCGCCCTCTCACCAGACGGCGGATTTCCTGGATGCGCTTGAGATCCACGGTTCTCTACCCAAGACCATCATTTACAGCCTGAACCCCAACGACAACGCCGCCATCGGCACGATCCTGGGCTGCTTCCAGGATTCCAGCGCCATCGCCAAGATCCAGCAGGGCAGCGCGTGGTGGTTCAACGATCACAAGCACGGCATGACCGAGCAGCTCACCTCTCTCGCCAACCTGGGCAACCTGTCCGGCTTCGTGGGGATGCTGACCGACTCCAGGAGCTTCCTGTCCTATACGCGCCATGAGTATTTCCGCCGCATCCTCTGCGACTTCATCGGCAATATGGTAGAGAACGGGGAATTCCCCGCGGATATGGACACCCTGGGCGAGATCGTGGAAGACATTTCCTACAACAACGCAGTACGTTATTTCTGTTTCGATCTGTAAACGGTCAAACGGTCCTGACGGACGGCAGAACGCATCTGCCGTCCGTCCATTTTCAACGAAAGGATTTCTTTATGGACTCAAACGATTCCAAAATGCAGATCGCGGTGCTGATCGATTCAGAAAACGTCAGTTCCCGGTACGCCTCCATCATCTTCAATGAGATCGAAACCTACGGCTTCGCCTCCTACCGGCGGATCTACGGCAACTGGACCCGCAACAACGGCTGGAACCAGAACATCCTTCTGGAGAATTCCATCACGCCGATCCAGCAGTTCGACTACGCGGCGGGCAAGAACTCCACGGACATGACCATGGTCATCGACGCCATGGACATCCTGTATTCCGGCAACGTGGACGGCTTCTGCCTGGTCACCAGCGACAGCGATTTCACAAGACTGGCCATGCGGCTGCGGGAGGCCAACATGTTCGTCATCGGCATGGGCGAGTCCAAAAGCCCGGTTTCACTGACGAAGGCCTGCAACAAGTTCATCCATCTGAACCTGATCTACGAGCAGCCCAACGCTTCCTCCGGCAGTCCCAACGACGACCATGACCTGCACGACGATTTCACCTCCGACAGGAGCGCCAAGGCCAACGCGGTGACCCCGCTGGGCGAGATCGAGGAGGCCATCATCTCCATCGTCAACGACAATGAAAACAAGGGCAAGACGACCTATATGGGCGAGATCGGCAGCCGCCTGAGCGCCAAGTTCACCGATTTCGACGTCCGCAACTACGGCTATACCAAGCTCTTGACCTTTATCCGTGACAAATGCTCCAAGCTGGAGCTCGTCCAGGAGAACTCCTCCTATTATGTGAAGGTGCGGGAGCTGGACAATGAGACCGACGTGCAGAAAGAGATCACCACCATGATCTCCAAAAACGGCGGCACCATCGACAACCTCTCCGTCATCTACGACAAGCTGAAAAAAAAACATCCCGATTTCGATTTAAAAGACTACGGCTACAGCCGGATCTCCAGCTTCCTGCGAAGCATGGAAGGCGTGACCGTCAAGGGAAACGCGGTGAGTCTGAAGGAACTGATCAAGGGCCGGACGAAATCGAAAAAAAACAGCGCTGAACCGTCACCGGACGAGGGCGAAGACAGGCGGAACTGAGCCGGGCGCCCGGGCACGAAGACACGAAGCGGCGGCGCGGCACAGGGCGGATGCAGGAAAGCAAAACCGTCCCGACGCATATGAACCCGAAATAAAGCGGAACAGAGATCGCTCTGTTCCGCTTATCTGTTGCAGGGAAGATCGCCAATGGGAAACTGCCTGCGCATCCCCCGGCTCAGTCCGAAGAAGCTGCCTGCCGCGCATCCTCTTTCCCGTCCGCGCTGGGAAATGTGAGCAGAACCTT
>CANRMT010000098.1 GCA_947631815.1 uncultured Eisenbergiella sp. | reverse complement strand
GTTTTCCGTCAACTTTTTCTTAAGCTGTGGTATGTATTACAGAAAAAGCTTGCATCCTGCTGCAGAATATGCTATATTATAGACACAAGAGGAACAACCGCCCACAAAGTGGTTAGCCTCCCGGTTTGCTAAAATAAGCCTACCTGTCAACGGCCAAGTTAAACAAGGTAGGCTTATTTATTTTCGCTTGTTGTTCCTACTGTCTATGTAGGCAAGCAGTGCGATCAGAAATGAACCGCCCAAAAATAACAGGCTCAAAGATTCATATATACCCATTCGCACCACCTCCCTTCTCTTTCGGGTTAGGGAGGCTTATCCACCTTGCAACACGGTTGTTCCCAAGGCAGATTATAACACAACCGAGGAATTTCGACAAGACGCACTGTTGAAAAGGACGGATTTAATATATGTTGTGGATAAATGCGAAAATGGCCATTGCTGCAGTGGCCGATATAATCTAAAAGAACATAAACTTGAAATTGTAAAAAATATATAAAAGACAAAGATGTAATAGACAACACGGCGTTTTGTTCTTTCTTAAAATCCTTGATTTGGATATTCGTTGCGGTTTTCCGTGTTTGTCTATTACCGCATGTCTATTACCTGTCTATTACTTGTCTAGTACCTGCATCAAAAAAGGGCTTCCGCCGACAACTTACATCGGCGGAAACCCTTTATTTTACTGGATCTTTCAGAACTTCCCGGCCTTCGCGGCTTCTTCTACGGCCACGGCAACGGACACGGTCATGCCGACCATCGGGTTGTTGCCGGCGCCGATCAGGCCCATCATCTCCACATGGGCGGGAACGGAGGAAGAACCGGCGAACTGCGCGTCGGAATGCATACGGCCCATGGTATCGGTCATACCGTAGGAAGCAGGGCCCGCAGCCATGTTGTCGGGATGCAGGGTACGGCCGGTGCCGCCGCCAGACGCCACGGAGAAGTACTTCTTGCCCTTCTCGGTGCACTCCTTCTTGTAGGTGCCCGCAACGGGATGCTGGAAACGGGTGGGGTTGGTGGAGTTGCCGGTGATGGAAACGTCAACGCCCTCTTTCCACATGATGGCGACGCCCTCGGTCACATCATTGGCGCCGTAGCAGTTCACCTTCGCGCGGGGGCCGTCGGAGTATGCCTTGCGGAATACTTCTTTCACCTGGCCGGTATAATAATCCATCTCCGTCTCAACGAACGTAAAGCCGTTGATCCTGGCGATGATCTGCGCAGCGTCCTTGCCCAGACCGTTCAGGATCACGCGCAGCGGTTTCTGACGAACGCGGTTCGCCTTCTCGGCGATACCGATAGCGCCCTCCGCGGCCGCGAAGGACTCATGGCCTGCCAGGAAGCAGAAGCACTCGGTATCCTCTTCCAGCAGCATCTTGCCCAGATTGCCGTGGCCCAGACCAACCTTGCGCTGATCCGCAACGGAACCGGGGATACAGAAGGACTGAAGGCCCTCGCCGATGGCGGCGGCGGCGTCAGCAGCCCTGCGGCAGCCTTTCTTGATGGCGATGGCCGCGCCTACCGTATAGGCCCATTTCGCATTTTCAAAACAGATCGGCTGGATCTTCTCTACCATGTGGTAAACGTCCAGACCCGCATCCTTCGTGATCTTCTCCGCTTCTTCGATGGAAGCGATGCCATAGCTGTTCAGCACTGCATCAATCTGCTTGATGCGTCTTTCATATGATTCAAATAATGCCATTTGTCCACATCCTCCTTATGATATTCGCGACCTGATTATTCTTTCCTGGGATCAATGATCTTCACAGCATCCGCTACGCGGCCGTACTGTCCGCTGGCCTTTTCATAGGCGGTGGCGGCATCGTCGCCCTTCTTCATGAAGTCAGTCATCTTGCCGAAGTTCACGAACTGATAGCCGATGATCTGATCGTCAGCGTCCAGTGCGATGCCGGTGACATAGCCTTCCGCCATCTCCAGATAGCGGGGGCCCTTCGCCAGCGTGCCGTACATGGTGCCGATCTGGCTCCTTAAGCCCTTGCCGAGATCCTCGAGACCGGCGCCGATCGCAAGGCCTTCCTCGGAGAATGCGGACTGGGAACGGCCGTAAACGATCTGTAAAAACAGCTCTCTCATCGCGGTATTGATCGCGTCACAGACGAGGTCGGTATTGAGCGCCTCCAGGACGGTCCTGCCGGGCAGGATCTCAGCCGCCATGGCCGCGGAATGGGTCATGCCGGAGCAGCCGATCGTCTCTACCAGAGCTTCCTGGATGATGCCCTCCTTGACGTTCAGGGTCAGTTTGCAGGCGCCCTGCTGGGGTGCACACCATCCGATGCCGTGTGTCAGGCCGGAAATATCCTTTACCTCTTTGGCCTTCACCCACTTCGCTTCTTCGGGGATGGGCGCACAGCCATGGTTCACACCCTGTGCCACGGGACACATTTCCTGTACTTCATGTGAATAAATCATGTGAAAACTCCTTTCAATATGTAGTAGAGTATTGGATGGCAGGACCTGTCGGAAAGGACAAGAAAAAATACCCGTCATACGCTGATGTTATTCTCTCATATTTCCAGACAAAAATCCAGCCCTTTTTACAAAAAAATGGGAACGCGGCCGCGCTTTTGGGACGGTGTTCCGCCGCGTCAGTCCGCTTTTTTTTCGACGATGCTGCCCTCTTCCTTAAAAATGCTGTTGGCCGGGACATAGCCTCTCACCCTGGAAAGCGGATAGATATTGGTGTTCCGCCCGATCACAGTGCCGGGATTCAGGACGCTGTTGCAGCCCACCTCCACATGGTCGCCCAGCATGGCGCCGAACTTTTTCAGACCGGTCTCAAACTGCACGTCCCTGCTCTTGACCACCACGGGGGTCTTGTCGCTCTTGACGTTGGAGGTGATGGCTCCGGCGCCCATATGCGCCTTATAGCCCAGGATGCTGTCTCCCACGTAATTGTAATGGGGCACCTGCACCTTATTGAACAGGATGACGTTCTTTAACTCCGTGGAATTGCCCACCACGGCCCCTTCCCCGATGAGCGCGCTGCCGCGCACGAATGCGCAGTGCCGCACTTCCGCCTCTTCATCCACGATGCACGGGCCGTTCAGGCAAGCGGTGGGCGCCACCTTCGCGCTCTTCGCCACCCAGACATCCTCGCCGCGCTTCTCAAAACGTTCCTCCGGCAGCGTCCTGCCCAGGGCGAGGATAAAATCCCGGATACTCCCCAGCACTTCCCAGGGGTAGCGAGCCTGCTCCAGCAGCGGCGCCGCTATGGTCTCCTTCAGATCATACAGATTTCTGATCTCGATCGCTTCCATCATTTCTCATTTTCTCCTTTTTCTTTTCCGGATAAAACTTCGACACTTCCTGAAACCGTCGGTACAGGGCCGACTGGTTGTTCAGCGTCTTGACCGCGTTGGTCCGCCGCGTCACGAAATCCCGCAGCTTTCCCATATATTCCTCCGGGGTAATGGTTCCCTCCGCCACGCCCGTCAGTCCCTTTTCCCAGCTGGCCGTCAGCGCGGGATTGAGCAGCGGGCGGATGGAGCCGGACACCACCTCGTAGATCATCTCCCCCATCAGCGTGGGCATGATGATCTGTGTCTTTTTGTTCAGCGCCAGATACTCTATGGTGAGCAGCTTTTTCAGGATCTCCGCCCGGGTGGCCGAGGTTCCGATGCCGCTGCCGCGGATCTGGGCGCGCAACTCTTCATCCTCGATGAACTGCCCCGCATTCTCCATGGTCAGGATCAGGGTGCCGGAATTGTACCGCTTGGGCGGAGAGGTCTCCCCTTCCCGGATCGCCATCCCGCGCAGCGGCAGGGCCGCTCCCTTTTTCAGCCTGCCCAGCACCTCCAGGAATGCCGCGTCGCACTTCACATCCCCGCCGTCGTCCCGCTCTCCCTTCTCATCCATAGGAGCCTCCCGCTCCGCGTTCTGTGCGGCACCGGGATTCCCGCCGTCATCCGCCGCGTTCCCGCCTGCCGGTCTGGCCACCCGGAGATATCCTTCCTGAGCAAGCATGCGGAAAGAGGCAAAAAAGCGCTCCCCCTCCGGCAGAGAAACGGAGCTGACCCGCGCGGTCAGAGACACCTTCTGATACACGGCCGCCGGATAAAAGATGCTCAAAAAACGGCGCGCGACCGCCTCATACACCTTTTTTGCCGTCAGGGACAGGCTGCCGTACGCGGCCAGCCCCTGACCGGTGGGAATGATGGCATAATGGTCCGTGATCTGCTTATCGTTCACATAACGGCTCTTCGCCAGGCGCTTTTCCAGGGAATCCGGTTCCTTCAGGATCTCCCCGGCGTATCCGGCCAGCGGCGCAAAGCCGCAGAGCCCGCGGATGTTCTTTCGGATCTCCTTCGCCACCGCCGTGGAGAGCACGCGGGCATCCGTCCGGGGATATGTGGTGAGCTTCTTCTCGTACAGCTCCTGCGCGATGCGCAGCGTTTCGTCCGGGCTGATCTTGAACCGTCTGGAGCAGTCGTTCTGCAGCTCCGCCAGATTGTAGAGCAGCGGCGGGTTCTTCTGTTCCTTTTTCTTCTCGATCTTCTCCAGGACCGAAGCGCCGAAATCCTCCGTACAGGCCTGATCTGTCAGGGAAAATCCCAGCTTTTCGATCAGCTCCTCGGCGTTCTTTTTCTCCCGGAAACCGTTTTCCTTATATAAAAACGGGGAAGCATACCATGCGCTGCCCTCCGCGGCGCGCCACTCCCCCTCAAACGTCTTTTCCCCCTCGGCCGAAGGAACGGCAAACGTGCCCGTTACCCGGTAAAACGGCGTCTTGACAAAGGAGCGGATCTCCCGCTCCCGGTTGACCACCATGCCCAGCACACAGGTCATGACGCGGCCGACGGAGATCACCGCCCTGTCCCGTTTCAGATAGCTCTTCACGGGGCTTGCGTACTTCAGGGTCAGCACGCGCGAAAAATTGATCCCCATCAGATAATCTTCCTTGGCGCGCAGATAGGCCGCATCGCCGAGATGGTCATAGGCGGACAGATCCTTCGCCTCCCGTATGCCGCGCAGGATCTCCTCCTCCGTCTGGGAATCGATCCAGACCCGGCGGCGCTTCTTGCCCGTCACCTGCGCCTTCTGTTCCACCAGGCGGTAAATATATTCGCCCTCCCGTCCGGAATCGGTGCAGACATAAATCGTCTCCACATCGGGCCGCTTCAGCAGGGACGCCACGATATCGAACTGCTTTTTTACGTTCGGGATCACTTCGTATAAATAAGTGTCCGGCAGAAAGGGAAGGGTATCCAGCGACCATTTTTTGTACTTGATGTCATAGGCCTCGGGATAGCTCATGGTGACCAGATGCCCCACGCACCAGGTCACCACCGCGTCTTCCGATTCCAGATAGCCGTCCCTCCGTCCCGCGTTCAGCTTCAGCGCCTTGGCGAACTCCTGCGCCACGCTGGGCTTCTCCGCGATGAATAGATTTTTTCCCATAGACCTTCCTAATTGTCTTTCGCCGTGATATAGCCCTTCGCCGTCAAAAGCTCCGCGCACAGAATGCCGCCGCCCGCGGCGCCGCGGACCGTATTGTGGGACAGCCCCACGAACTTCCAGTCATAAACGGTGTCCGGACGAAGACGCCCCACGGAAATGCCCATGCCGCGTTCAAAATCCACGTCCAGCGCCACCTGCGGCCGGTTGTCCTCTTCCAGATACTGGATGAACTGCTCCGGCGCGCTGGGCAGATGCAGCTTTTGGGGAACGCCCGAAAAAGAAACGAGCCTTTCGATGAGCTGTTCCTTCGCGGGCTTCTTCCTGAACTTGACAAAGACCGCCGCCGTGTGGCCGTTCAGCACCGGAACGCGGATGCACTGCGTCGTGATCAGGGGCTCCGCCGCCGGTACGATCTGACCGTTCTCCACCCTGCCCCAGATGCGCAGGGGCTCTTTTTCGCTCTTTTCTTCCTCGCCGCCGATATAGGGGATGACGTTGCCCACCATCTCCGGCCAGTCCGCGAACGTCTTGCCCGCCCCGGAAATGGCCTGATACGTGGTCGCCACCACCTCATAGGGTTCAAACTCCTTCCACGCGGTGAGCACTGGCGCGTAGCTCTGGATCGAGCAGTTCGGCTTCACGGCCACAAACCCGCGCTTCGTGCCCAGCCGCCTTCTCTGCGCGTCGATCACCGCCGCATGCTCCGGATTGATCTCGGGCACCATCATGGGCACGTCAGGCGTCCAGCGATGCGCGGAATTGTTGGAGACCACCGGGGTTTCCGTCTTCGCATAGTCCTCTTCGATCTTTTTGATCTCTTCCTTGCTCATATCGACGGCGCTGAACACGAAATCCACGCCTGCGGCGACCTTTTCCACCTCGTTGACGTTGGCCACGATCAGCTTCTTCACCGCCTCCGGCATGGGCGTATCCATCTTCCAGCGGCCGCCCACGGCCTCCTCATAGGTCTTTCCGGCGCTGCGGAGACTGGCCGCCACCGTCGTCACCTCATACCAGGGATGATCCTCCAGGAGCGCGATAAAACGCTGTCCCACCATGCCTGTGGCGCCCAGGACGCCGACTTTCAGCTTCTTTTCCATAATCTCCTCCTCACATTCCGCCGCTTCGCGCGGTTATGCCCATTCCTCTTCCAGATACTTCCGATTCTGCGCGATCACGGCCTCCATCGCGCCCTTCCCCGGCGCGCCGAAGGTCAGGCGGCGCTCCACGCAGGCCCTCAGGCTGATCGCCTCGTACAGGTCCGCCTCAAAAAACGGGCTGAGTTTTTTCAATTCTTCGATCGAGCAGTCCTCGATGCTCTTTCCCTTTTCCAGGCAATACAGCACCAGTTCTCCGATGATCCGGTGCGCATCCCGGAACGGAACGCCCTTCCCCACCAGATAATCCGCGGCGTCTGTGGCATTGGTGAAGCCCTTCATGGCGCTCTCCTCCATGGCCCGCTTATCGAACCGCAGCGTCCGCACCATGCCCGCAAAAAGCGTCAGGCACCCCTTCACTGTATCGATGGCGTCAAAGGTCAGCTCCTTGTCCTCCTGCATATCCTTATCGTATGCCAGCGGGATCCCTTTCATGGTGGTCAGAAGGCTCATCAGCGCTCCGTACACCCTGCCGGTCTTGCCCCGCACCAACTCCGCGATATCGGGATTCTTCTTCTGAGGCATGATGGAGGAGCCCGTAGAATATCCGTCGTCGATCTCCACGAAATGATACTCGTTGCTGTTCCAGAGGATGATCTCCTCCGAAAGACGGCTCAGATGCATCATGATAAGAGAAAGGGCGGACAAAAACTCGATCACATAGTCCCGGTCGGACACGGAATCCATGCTGTTCGCGGTGGGGCCGAAAAAGTCCAGGAGCGAGGCCGTATAATCGCGGTCCAGCGGATACGTGGTCCCGGCCAGCGCGCCCGCTCCCAGCGGACAGTAATTCATGCGCCGGTAGATATCATACATCCGCTGTCTGTCCCGCCTGAACATTTCAAAATAAGCGCCCAGATGATGGGCCAGCGTCACGGGCTGGGCCTTCTGCAGGTGCGTAAAGCCAGGCATATAGGTCTCCAGATGCGCCTCCATCAGCTCCTGCAGCACCTGCAGCAGCTCCTTCAGAAGCGCATCCGTTTCCTTTACCTGCCCGCGCACATACAGCCGCATGTCCAGCGCCACCTGATCGTTGCGGCTCCGGCCGGTGTGGAGCTTCTTGCCCGCCTCTCCGATGCGCGCGGTCAGATTCGCCTCCACAAAGCTGTGCACGTCCTCGTATTCCTCCGTGACGGCAAGCCTTCCCTGTTCCACATCCTCCAGGATCCCGGAAAGCCCGGATACGATCCGGTCCTTTTCTTCTGCGGTCAGAATGCCCTGTTTCGCCAGCATGGCCGCATGGGCCTTGCTTCCCTCGATATCCTCCCGCAGGAAACGCCGGTCAAAAAAGATCGACGCGTTGAACCGGTACGCCAGGCGATCGGTCTCCTTTGTAAAACGCCCTCCCCAGAGCTGCGCCATGATGCCTCCTCCTTCGCGCCCCTCCCGGGGCGCGGCTGTTTCCCTGAAATTCCGACATTTGCGATATGTTACACACGATGATAGCACAATTCATGCCCGCTGGCAAGGCCGCAAATCCCACAGAACTTCCCGCTCTTCTTCCCGGATTCTGCCCATTTTGCCCCTCTTTTGCGCCAAATACGCGGACAGGAACCAAAAATTCGACATTTCATACTATAAGATTATAACGGGCGGCCGCTCTAGACCCGCCCGGCGCTTTTCATCCGGCGTAAGCCGCCGCAGCGCGTTTACCTTGCAGAAATACAGGGGGAGGAGATCAGATGACATCCGACATTCTGAAGATAGAGAACCTATTTTTCGCATACCACACCCTGACCGGCGAAACGGCGGCCCTTTCGGGGCTGAGCTTTTCCGTCAGAAGGGGCGAATTCCTAGCCATCGTCGGCCCCAGCGGCTGCGGCAAGTCCACGATCCTGTCCCTCATCGCCGGACTGCTGGAGCCGGAATCGGGCGGGATCACCTTCTGCGGCGCCGATGGGAAAAAGCCCGGCATCGGCTATATGCTCCAGCGGGACCAGCTGTTCGAATGGCGCAGCATCTGGAAAAACGTCACGCTCGGGCTGGAGATCCAGCATAAGCTCACCGCGCAGAATCTGGAACGGGTGAAAAAAATGCTGGACGACTACGGGCTGGCGGACTTCGCCTCCAAGCGTCCTTCCGAGCTCTCCGGCGGCATGCGGCAGCGGGCGGCCCTGATCCGCACCCTGGCCCTGGAGCCGGAGATCCTGCTGCTGGACGAACCGTTTTCCGCGCTGGACTATCAGACGCGCCTCACGGTGTCCGCTGATATCGGCCGCATCATCAAGGCCGAAGGAAAGACGGCTCTGCTGATCACGCACGATCTCTCCGAGGCCGTGAGCCTGGCGGACCGGGTCCTGGTGCTCACCGGCCGCCCGGCCCGCGTGAAAGCCGAATTTCCGATCCGCCTCACGCGCCCTGACGATTCCCCGCTCTCCGCGCGAAAGGCGCCGGAATATACCGATTATTTCAATCAGATCTGGGAGGAACTTTCCGATGAAAAAAACAACGGCTGAAACCTGTTCCCAGGCCCAGCGGGACTTTATCCGCGCGCACAAGAGACATCACCGTTTCGTCCGCCATATGCGGGCCGCGGTACTGCTCCTCTTTCTGCTTCTCTGGGAATACTGTGCGGACAAAAACCTTATCGACAGCTTTTTCTTCTCCAGCCCCTCCCGGGTAGCCGCCTGCTTCCTGGGAATGGCACAGGACAGATCCCTTTTCCCGCATATCGGGATCACCCTGCTGGAGACCGTGGTCAGCTTTCTCCTGGTGACCGGCTTAAGCCTTCTGGCCGCCACCCTGCTGTGGCACTCGCGGAAGCTGTCCGAGATCCTGGAGCCCTATCTGGTCGTGCTGAACAGCCTGCCCAAATCCGCGCTGGCCCCGCTTTTGATCGTGTGGCTGGGCACGGGCATCAACACCATCATAACGGCCGGCATCTCCGTAGCCGTCTTCGGCGCCGTCATCAGCCTTTACACCGGATTCCTGCAGGCGGATCCGGAAAAACAGATGCTGATCCGAACGCTTGGCGGCAACAGGCGGGACGTTTTTTTCAAGGCAGTACTGCCCGCCTCCGTCCCCGTCATCTTAAGCAGCATGAAGGTCAACATCGGTCTGGCGCTGGTGGGCGTCATCATCGGCGAATTCCTGGCGGCCAGGCGGGGGCTGGGTTATCTCATCATTTACAGCAGCCAGGTTTTTCAGTTGACCAGCCTGATCACCTCAATCCTGATCCTTTGCGCCATCGCCATGGGGCTGTACCAGATCGTGCAGGGGGCGGAGCATTGGTATAAGAAGAGAATATGACCAGACAGACCGCACAGCCCGATCGCAGCCGTCTGTCTCTTCAGCCCGCTCCAAAAAACGGATGGGACTAAATAAATCCCATCCGCTTCTTATTCCTATGTTTGCATTCGTACATTTCCATGTCGGCTTCTTTGATGATCTCCTTCAGGGTGTGGGGCTCTTTCTCACAGTCGATCTCCACCAC
>CANRMT010000097.1 GCA_947631815.1 uncultured Eisenbergiella sp. | reverse complement strand
GCGATCTGACCGCTCTGCAGCTTGGAGCCCTCCCGGTTCGGGAAGTTCCGCGTGGAGTGGCGGATGGAAAAGGCGTTGTTGGCCGGTGTGTCCCCGGCGCCGAAGCACGGCCCGCAGAATGCGGTCTTCATCACCGCGCCGGTCTCCAGGATCGCCGCCGCACAGCCGTTTTTGATCAGTTCCATATAGATCGGCATGGAGGCGGGGTAGACGCTCAGCGTAAAGCCGCCGTTTCCGATATAACTGCCTTTCAGGATGTCCGCCGCCGCGCAGATGTTTTCAAAACCACCTCCCGCACAGCCCGCGATGATGCCCTGGTCCACCCAAAATCTGCCGTCCTTCACTTTATCTCTCAGGCTGTACGGCACCGCGTTATCCAGGCTCACCGCCGCCCGCGCTTCCACGTCCGCCAGGATGTCGGTGAGGTTGGCGTTGAGTTCGTCGATCGTATAGGTGTTGCTGGGATGGAACGGCATGGCGATCATAGGCTTCACCCGGTCCAGATCCACCGTGATCAGGCCGTCATAATAGGCCACCGCGCCGGGCTTCAGCTCCCGGTGCTCGCCGCTCCTGCCGTGGATCTCGTAAAAATCGGCGATCTCGCTGTCGGTCTCCCAGATGGAGGACAGGCAGGTGGTCTCCGTGGTCATCACATCCACGCCGATCCTGAAATCGGCGCTTAAGGATGCGACGCCGGGGCCCACGAACTCCATCACCTTGTTTTTCACGTAGCCGTTTTTGAACACGGCGCCGATGATGGCCAGCGTCACATCCTGCGGGCCCACGCCCTTCTGCGGTTTCCCGGTGAGGTAAACGCAGACCACGCCGGGCATATTGATATCGTAGGTCTGATCCAGAAGCTGCTTCACCAGCTCCGGGCCGCCCTCGCCCACGGCCATGGTGCCCAGCGCCCCGTAGCGGGTATGGGAATCCGAGCCCAGGATCATCTTCCCGCCTCCGGCCAGCATTTCACGGGCATACTGATGGATGACCGCCTGATGAGGGGGGACATAGACGCCGCCGTAGCGCTTCGCGCAGGTCAGGCCGAACATGTGATCATCTTCATTGATGGTGCCGCCCACCGCGCACAGGGAGTTGTGGCAGTTGGTCAGCACATAGGGGATCGGAAATTTCGTCAGGCCCGACGCCCGGGCCGTCTGGATGATGCCCACGAAGGTGATATCGTGGCTGGTGAGCTTGTCGAATCTGATCTTCAGCTTCCGCATGTCGCCGGACGTATTATGCTCCTGCAGGATCCCGTAGGCGATGGTATTCTTCGCCGCCTCCTCCCTGGAAACCTTCTGCCCGGTCTTCGCAAGTAAGATCTCCTGCTCCCCGGGCCCCTCCGGTACGAGCTCTCTGCCGTCTATGAGATAAACGCCTTTTTCTGCCAGTGTTACCATGAAAAAATGCCTCCTTTGCCGTTCGGGCCCCGCGGCCCCCTGCTCTGCTGTTCCATACAGCCATAACGATACTATTAAAACACACTCCTTGTAAATTGTCAAAAAATATGATAAAATAATTTTGTTCCAGACATCAGAACATTCATCTGATCTGCACTATCTTCTCGACATCCGGTTTTTCATCCCATTTTCAGAGGTGATCCCATGAACCCATTTCCGCTCGCCCTGCGGCCGGTCTTCTGCGTGGAAACGATCTTTTTCATGCGGCGGATCGAACGCCGGACGGAATTCTCCTTCCGGGAGCTTGGGCAGACGCCCTCTCCCTCTCCGGACTCCGCTCACTGCCTCAGACCAAAGGCACCCCATTCCGCCCCCGGCTCCGGGCCAAAGGCACCCCATTCCGTTCCCGGCCCCGGATCAAAGGCACCCCGTTCCGTTCCCGACTCCGGACCGTACACATCTCAAACTGCTCCGTCACAGGCCATCGCGCTTCTGATCCCGGAGGGCGGCCCGACGCTTCTCGATGCTCCTTTCGGTCCCGTTTCCCTTTTCCCCGGCCAGGTGTTCCTCTGTCCCTTTTCCGGGATGGAGATCTGCCGCGGCAAAAGCGCGCCCGGCGCTTCACTGACCCTGCTGCTGTTCTCCTGCGATCCCCCGCCGTCCGAACTGGAAAGCCGCTTGTTCCAGCTCGCCGAAGAGGAGCGCACCCTGCTCCGAAAGCTGACCGGCGAACTCTCCCTGCTGCTTCGGGAAAAGGAGGGCAGGACATATCCCGGCCCATGCCGAAATGCAGCCGGCACAGACGCAATCCCCGACCCGGACGTCCGCGGGCAGCTCGGCGGGACCGCGTCCGCCCGTCCTCATCTGATCCGGCTCTATCTGGAGGAGCTTCTTCTCCGGCTGGCGCGTGAGGAATCCGCGGCGGCTCCCTGCCCGGAAACGCCTCCGACACTGGCCCCCATCCTGCAGTATCTGAAATCGCATCTGGATATGCCTCTGAGCCTCGAACAGATCTGCCGCGACAACCTGATCGGCCGCGCACAGCTCACCGAACTGTTCCGCAGTACCTGCGGCTGCGGCGTCATCTCTTTTTTCAGCCGCCTGAAAATACAGGCCGCCCAGGAAATGATACGGGACGACCGGCTGAACTTTTCCCAGATCGCCGATGCTCTCGGCTACACGTCCGTCCAGTATTTCTCCCGCCGCTTCAGACAGATCGCCGGGCTGACGCCCTCCGAATATGCGGCAGCGGTGCGGAAGGGCGGGCAGACGCAGAAAGTCCCGGCGCCGGACCCGCCGTGGGCGGGCACCTGCCGGGAGCTTTGAGTTCCTTCCTTTGAAAACCGGAGACAGACGGGGCGCCTGACGTCTGACACGGCGATGCCGCGGATGCAGACGGAGTGCCTGCGCCGTTTCGCCAAGACACGGTGATGTCGCGACAGTGCAGCGGATGCAGACAGATCGCCTGGCGCCGTTTCGCCGCAGCAGGCACGCGGTCAGGACGTCTGCTTCACGGCCTTATGCCGATGCTTCCGCTTCTTCCTGGACTTTTTATCGATCATCAGGTACACGGTGGGCATCAGGATCAGCGTCAGCAGCGTGGACGCGATCAGACCGCCCACGATGACCAGCGCCATGCCCTGCATCATCTGCGCGTTGTCCCCGATCCCCATGGCCAGCGGCAGCATGGAAAGGATCGTGGTCAGCGTGGTCATCAGGATCGGGCGCAGGCGGATGGAACCGGATTCCACCAGCGCGTCCCGCAGCGGCATTTCCTGCCGGAGCTGGTTCGCCGTATCCACGTACAGGATGCCGTTGTTCACCACGATGCCCACCAGCATCAGAAATCCCATCAGCGAGACCATGCTCAGCGTGGAACGCGTGATGTAGAGCAGGAAAATGGAGCCCACCAGGCTGAACGGGATGCACATCATGACCATCATGGAAAAACGCGGCGACTCAAACTGCATCGCCATCACCAGAAAGACCAGGAACACCGCCGTCAGAATGGAGCGGTACAAAACGGCGAACTCCTCATTCATCATGGAGGTGAGCATATCCTCCGTCTGGGTCACGCCGATGGGGAGCACCATGTTCTCCACCAGCCCGATCATCTCGTCTCTGGCCGAAAAACGCGCCTTCTGCGTGGTGGTCGCCACCAGGCTCACCTGATAGCGCCCGTCCACCTTCTCTATGGTCTGCGCCGCGTCCGTATAGACAGGCTCCGCGATCTGGCGCAGCGGCACCTGCATTCCCCTGGCATTCACCAGAACGGCATCCATCAGGCTGTTCACGTCGTCGTACAGACCCTCCGGATATTCCAGCTTCACCTCATACTCCGCGCCCTGATTGGTGATGGTCAGCGCGGTGACGCCGCTGAGCATGTAGTTCAGCTCCTGCGCCACCTGGATCGGCGTGAATCCGTAGTGCATCGCCATCAGCGGATCCACCTGCACCTTCACCGCCGTGCTGGCGTCCGTGGTGGAGGAGACCACCTTGATCACTCCGTCCACCTGTTCCATTTCGGCCTTCACGTCCCGGGCCGCCTCCTTCAGCGCGTCCATATCGTAGCCCTGCAGATCGATCTCCGTGGTGGAGGTGTTCATCATGCTGCCGCTCATGCTGCTGCCGCCGGAGGAAATGGTCAGTTCCATATCCGTCACGTCACGGGTGGCCTCGTTCCATTTTTCCACGATGTCCGCCGTGGACAGCTCCCGATCGCCCTTCAGATAGGCGCGCAGGCTGGCGGAGGAATCGCTGTTGATGGTCAGGCTGTAGCTCAGCACGTCCGGCTCCTCTGTAGCCATCTGTTCCATCGCCGACATGGCCGCCTCCTTGGCCTCCAGCGTGGTGCCGGGCCGGAACGACGCGGCGACGTCCACGATGCCCTCGTCCGAGGCGGGCATCAGCTCCATGTCCACGTCCGTGACCATCCACACCGCCAGCGCCACCAGCAGAAGGGTTACGAGGATCGTCAAGAGCTTCCGGTACAGGATCACGCGAAGCACCTTTTTGTAACCGGCGGTGATCACCTCCAGGAAACGGTTGACCGGCGATCTCTTTTTTTCATGGGGCTGGAACAGGGAGTAGAACAGCGGCACCAGCGTCATGGCGGAGAGCAGAGAAGCCGTCATGGCGAAAACGATGGTAAAGCAGAGCTGTCCGAAGATCTGTCCCACCAGATCCTCCACCAGCGCCATGGGCAGATACACGACGCAGGTCGTGATGGTGGAGGCGATGATGGACATCGTCACCACCTTGGTCCCGCGGAAGGCCGCTTCTTTGAAATCCGCTTCCTCATCCTTCGCCCGGAAACAGCTTTCGATGACGACGATGGAGTTGTCCACGATCATGCCGATGGCGATGACCAGGGAACCCAGCGTGACGATATTCAGGGAATACCCCATCATGTGCATGAGAATGACGGTGGCCAGCAGGGAGATCGGCATGGAGCTGCCGACGATCAGGCTGGCCTTGAAATCGCCGAAGAACAGAAACAGCACGGCCATGGAAATGAACACGCCCGCGATCAGCGTCTTCGCCACCGACCAGAGAGAAGCGGTGATGGTGTCCGCCGAATTATACTCCATCACCAGGCTCACGTCCGGATTTGCCGCGGAAAACTCCGCCATGGCCTCCTCCACGGAGTCCGTCACCTGCACCACGCTGGCGCTCTGCTTTTTCTGAACGCTGATGCTGACGTTGTCCCGGCCCGCGCTGCGGCTGATGGTGTCGGACGCCTCCTTGACCTGGGAAACCTCCGCGATATCCGACAGCTGCACCACCCCGCCCGTGGCCGTCACGATGGGAACCCGGTTCAGCTTCTGTGCCGTGTTGTATTCCATCGCCGTGCTCACGGACACATCCTGCGAGCCCTGTCGCACGCTGCCTGCCGGAAGCGTGAAATCCACAGCCGCCAGATAGGAGGCCACGTTGCTGATGGTGAGCCCGTACTGCCGCATCGCGTCCTCGTTGAGCAGGACACGGATGTAATCCTGAGCGCCGCCGGAAACGGAAACCTGGGCCACATCCGTGATGGATTCCAGCTCCGGCACCAGCTCATCCTCTATTTTTTTGCGCAGATCCATGTTCTCGTCCGTCACGGCGGAAAGCGTCATGTCCGCGGTCTGGTTCATGTTCAGCTCGATGACCACCGGCGCTTCCGCGTCCGCGGGCATCAAAAGGCTCGCGGTATCCAGCGCCGTCCGCAGATCCGCGTAGCACTCGTCGATATCCACGCCGTACTCATAGGAAAAAAGCACAGTCGAGACATTGGCGGAGGACTGCGAAGTGACGGATTCGATGCCGCTGAGCACCGAACCCGCATCCTCCACCACGCTGGTCACCAGCTCATCCACGCTCTCCGGGTCCGCGCCCGGATAAGCGGTCATGACGATCAGCATCGGCATATCCATGTCGGGAATGAGCTGCATTTTGAACTCGGGTATGGAGCTTATGCCGAACACCGCCAGCGCCAGGATGATCAGGATCATCGACACCGGCCGCTTCAGCGCCAGTCTTGTCAGATTCATTCTCCCGTCTCCTCCGCCGCGGTCTGCGCGCCGATCACGCGCACCCTGACGCCGTCCTCCAGCTGCGTGGACCAGGTGGCGACCAACCGGTCACCGGCGGAAATCCCTTCCGTCACCTCGACCATATCCTCGTTCATCAGCCCCAGCGTCACCGGCGTCCGCACCGCTGTACCGTCCTCCGTGACGACGAACACATAGGCCTGCTCGCTCTCAAAATGCACTGCGTCGTAAGGGATCAGCACCGCGTTTTCCGTCCGGAAGGTGTCCACCGTCAGCTTCACCGCCGTTCCGCTGATGAGCTGGTCCCCGCCGGCCTCCGTCACGGCCTTTATCGTGAACAGGCCGCCGCTCTGCGCGTCCACCGCCTCCCCGATCTCCATGATCGTGCCGGTGAAGGTATTGCCGTTTTTCTCCAGCGTGACGGGCATGCCCACATAGAGGTTCGCCCGCACCTGCTCGCTCACCGCGAACGTGACGTTCATAGCGTCCTGATTGGAGATCACGAAGGCCGCATAGCCCGGCTGAGCCAGGCCGTACTGCTCCACGCTCCTGCTCACCACCGTGCCTGAGATCGGCGAGGTGGGAGAATAATATTCCAGCTGGAGGTTCGCGCTCTTGATCCCCACATCCGCCGCCTGCATCTGGGTCGCCAGCGCCGCCGCGGAATCCTGATATGCCTGTCCGTTGGCGATCCCGTAGGTCACCTGAGCATCCTGCAGATTGTCCTCATAAAAATCGATGGTATCCCTGGTCGTATCCCGGGCGCTCACCGCCTGATCGATATTGCTGTCCAGGGACGCCTGGCTGCTGCGCAGCTGGGATGCCTGATATTCCAGCGCCGCGATCTGCGCGGCATGCTCCATGACGTCGGAGCTGGCCGCCCCGCTGCCGATGTCGTAGGCGTCATAGCCCAGCTCCTCCGCAGCTGCCTCCGCCGCTTTGATCTTCTGCTGTTCGCGGTAGGCCGCCCACGCCTCATCCTTGCTCACAGTGGGCCGCGGCACAGTTCCTCCCGACGGCGCAGGAAGTTCAGCGAAATAATACCCCCGGACGGTCCCTTCGATCCCGTCCCGGCTGTAAAACGCGGTTTCCGCCGGGCCCGTCTCCTGCGCCGTCTGCCCCTGCAGGGATTCCTCCGCGGAAGGGCCCTCCATTCCCGGGAGCTTTTGCAGGCCCCCTGAAGGAGCATACCCGGAAACGCTTTCCGTCTCCGGCTGTACACCGGTCCCGGCAGCCTCGTCGGTTTCGCTTTCTGCAGGAGTACTCTCCTCAGGAGAAACCTCCGATCCGGCGGGCACGGTCCCGCCGCCGTCTTTCCCATCGCCGGAGTCCTGCTGCCCTTCTCCGGTCCCATCTGCCTCAGAAGCGGACGGTTCCGACTCCTCTGAGGACCGGACTTCTGTTCCGGGAGCGCTTTCTTCGCTTTCCGGCGTTCCCTCCGTACCGTCCGCCGAAGGGTCATCGGCCAGAACATTCGGCATCCGATACCCGGACCCCGACCTGCTGGATTCCGAAGGCCAAGTATACTGATCCGGATCCATCGGATAATCGTAAGAAACCTTATATCTGTACTCGCCTGTCACGGCACCGCCCGGCACGATCCACCGCTCCGCGTTCGACACCACCTCGGACCGTTTCGCCTGGTTCGCGTTCATCTCCGCCAGCGAGCTCTCGATCTCGGAGAGGGAATCCTCCACCTCCGCCTTGGCCTCCTGCGCGTCCACGATGCCGTCCACCGCCGACTGATACTGATCCCTCGCGTTCTCGAGCTGGAACTCAATGGAACGGATGTTGGACTGCATGGAAATGTTATTCATCACCTGGCTGGAGCCCAGCTGCATCTGCGCCGTGATCTCGGCGCTCTTGCGGGTCAGCTCGGCGTTCTCTTTCTGCAGCCGCGCCGCATCGTCCCTGATATGGAACAGCACATCCCCGGCCTTCACCTCGTCGCCGACCTCGAAATAGACCTGATCCACCTCGCCGGAGACCATCGGCATGACCGTCACCTGCTGCTGGGGCGAAACCGTGCCGATGAACTCATTGCTCACCGCCAGCGTCCCGATCTGCGCGCTGACCGCCTTCACCGCCACCGCGGCCTCCTCCGCCGTCTCCGTCTCCGCGGCCGGATCCGCCTGCTGCGCACAGCCACTCAGCAGAAGCGACGCCGCCAAAACCAGAGAAAGCCTCCGAAACGATCTTTCCGCCATCCTAATTTCCCTCTTTTCCCTATAGACTGTGCCGTCCGAAAATCATTACTCTGCCCCGCGCATTCGGGGCAAGTCATCGTTTCTCCGAAAAAAACCTAACGCGGATCCGTCCGGCATTTCCCCGCCGGATATCCGGATACGGCACTTCAGATCCGACAAACAGCAATTTCATTTTTATATTAACTTTCCGTCTCTTTTCCGTCAATTAAATAAATATTAAATCTGCCGAAACTTCATGCCATCGATCGGCGTCGGCTGATACATCCCCGTATCTCGCCGATCACGCGCGGCCCGCGTCCGCCCCTGCGCACGGATAACGCAGCGGGGAAATGAAGAAGGCGGGCGAGCAGATCCAGCGGATCCGACCCTGCACGGATACCGCAGTGACAAAGCGGGGCCGCCGGAATGCTCCCGGCGGCCCCTGACATACGTTTTATTTTGTGATCTCGTCTTCCCTGGGAAGCACCACTTTGTCCAGATGCCACAGCTCATCCACATACTCCTGGATCGTGCGGTCTGAGGTGAACTTGCCGCAGCTGGCCACGTTCAGGATCGCGCTCCGCGCCCAGCCCTTTTCATCCTTATAGGCGGCCTCCACGCGGCGCTGCGCCTCCGCATATGCCTTGAAATCCGCCAGGATGAAGTAGGTATCCGCCTTGGACGTGCTCTGCGTATTGAGCAGGGAATTGTACAGCGGGCGGAACAGCTCGGTATCGTGAGAATAGGTCCCGTTGATGAGCTGCATCAGCACGCGGCGGATATCCTGATCGCTGTTGAAGATATCCATCGGATTGTAGCCGCCGAAGTTCTCATAGCGGATGACATCGTCGGAGCTTAAGCCGAAGATGAAGGCGTTCTCCCTGCCGACCTCTTCCACGATCTCCACGTTGGCGCCGTCCATGGTGCCCAGCGTCAGCGCGCCGTTCAGCATGAACTTCATGTTGCCGGTGCCGGAAGCCTCCTTGCTGGCTGTGGAGATCTGCTCGGACACGTCCGCCGCGGCGAAGATCCACTCCGCGTTGGAGACCCGGTAATTCTCGATGAACACCACCTTGATCCGGCCGTTGATCACGGGATCGTTGTTGACCACATCCGCCACGGAATTGATCAGCTTGATGGTCAGCTTGGCGATGCGGTAGCCCGCCGCCGCCTTGGCGCCGAAAATGAAGGTCCTGGGATAGAACTCCATATCCGGATGATCCTTCAACTCATTGTACAGATACATCACGTGCAGGATGTTCAGCAGCTGCCGTTTGTACTCGTGCAGGCGCTTCACCTGTACGTCGAAGATGGAGCGGGGATCGACGGAAATGCCGTTGTGCTCCCAGATGTATTTCGCCAGACGCACCTTGTTCTGGTATTTGATGTTCATGAATTCCTGCTGGGCCTTCTCATCGTCCGCATAGACGCGCAGCCTGCTGATCTTGGGCAGATCGGTGATCCAGTCGTCGCCCACGTGCTCCGTGACCCAGGAGGCCAGCAGCGGATTGCCGTGCAGCAGGAATCTTCTCTGGGTGATGCCGTTGGTCTTGTTGTTGAACTTCTCGGGCATCATCTCATAGAAATCCTTCAGCTCCTGCTTCTTGAGGATCTCGGTGTGCAGTCTCGCCACGCCGTTGACGGAGAAACCGGCGCAGATCGCCAGATGGGCCATCTTCACCTGACCGTCATAAATGATCGCCATTTTGCGGACCTTCTCATGGTCGCCCGGATACCTCTGCTCGATCTGCTGGATGAAACGCTTGTTGATCTCCTCCACGATCTGATAGATCCTGGGAAGCAGGCGGGAGAACAGCTCGATGGGCCATTTCTCCAGCGCCTCGGACATGATCGTGTGGTTCGTGTAGGCGCAGGTCTTCGTGGTCACGGCCCAGGCCTCGTCCCAGGTCAGATAATAGTCGTCCATCAGCACGCGCATCAGCTCGGCCACCGCCACGGTGGGATGCGTATCATTGAGCTGGAACGTCACCTTCTCATAGAACTTATGGATATCGTCGTGGTTGCGCATGTATTTCGCCACCGCCTCCTGTACGGATGCGGAAATGAAGAAATACTGCTGTTTCAGACGGAGCTCTTTTCC
>CANRMT010000096.1 GCA_947631815.1 uncultured Eisenbergiella sp. | reverse complement strand
CGGATTATTTTTAAGGGATTTATAACAGATACTGCCAGATATGAGTTCTGCTGGCAGAACTGCGGAAACTCAAGCCGAAAAGGTCTTGATTTTCCTCCCCGGGTGGACTAGAATAACAGCGTGCTGGCGGCGGCGCTGTCCCTGCGCGGACGTTTTCACTTGTATCCATTCGGAACCGGGAGACTTAAAAATGGAAGGCAAACAACAGAAAAAATATGAGATCGACATGTGCGAAGGACCTCTGCTGGGGAAGATCCTGCTCTTTGCGCTGCCCCTGATGCTGTCGGGCGTCCTGCAGCTTTTGTTCAACGCGGCGGACGTCATCGTGGTGGGGCGCTTTACCGGCCATGAAGCGCTGGCGGCCGTGGGCTCCACCGGCGCCCTCATCAACCTGCTGATCAACATTTTCATCGGCCTGTCGGTGGGTACCAACGTGCTGGCGGCCAACTATTACGGGGCCAAAAAAGACAGGCTGGTCAGCGAAACGGTCCATACCTCCGTCCTGACCAGCCTGATCAGCGGCTGTGTCCTCATCGTGATCGGTCTGCTCCTGGCAAAGCCTCTGCTCACCCTGATGGGTACGCCCGCGGACGTCCTGGATCAGGCGGCGCTCTATATGCGGATCTATTTCGTCGGAATGCCCGTCATCATGCTCTACAATTTCGGCTCCGCCATCCTGCGGGCCATCGGCGACACCCGCCGCCCGCTGTACTTCCTGCTGCTGGCCGGCATCATCAACGTCGTGCTGAACCTCCTTTTCGTGATCCGGTTCGGCATGGGCGTGGCGGGCGTGGCGCTGGCCACCGTGATCTCCCAGGCCGTCTCCGCGGGGCTGATCGTCCATGCGCTGACCACCAGCGAGGGCTGCTTCCGCCTGGATCTGCGCAGGCTCCGCATTTATCCCGCCAGGCTCAGACAGATGATCCGCATCGGCCTGCCCGCGGGCATGCAGGGCGCGATCTTCTCCATCTCCAACGTGCTGATCCAGTCCTCCATCAACTCCTTCGGCTCCGTCGCCATGGCGGGGAGCACGGCGGCCTCCAACATCGAGGGCTTCGTGTACACGGCCATGAACTCCCTGCACCAGACGTCACTGAGCTTCACCAGCCAGAACTACGGTGCCGGGAAGGTAGACCGGATCAACCGGATCCTGCTGCTCTGTCTGGCCAGCGTTTCCGTCATCGGCATCGTGCTGGGCAACGGCGCTTACCTTTTCGGCCGTCAGCTTCTTAGCATCTATTCGTCTGATCCCCAGGTCATTTCCTATGGCCTGATCCGGCTGGCCTACATCTGCGCGCCCTATTTCACCTGCGGCGCGATGGACGTATTCGTGGGCTCCCTGCGGGGCATGGGCTATTCCGTCATGCCCATGCTGGTGTCCCTCACCGGTGCCTGCGCCTTCCGGGTCCTGTGGATCTTCACGGTGTTCCGCTGGTCCCATACGCTGGAGACGCTGTTCATCTCCTACGTCATCAGCTGGGTGCTCACCGGCTCCGTACACCTGATCTGCTACTGCTTCGCGATCCGCCGCATGAAGCAAAAACAGGCCGCCCAGTAAGGCGGAGCCCGGCCCTTGCCGGAGGCGGACTGCCGCCATGCAAAAGCGCCGTCCCCCAGCGGGGGCACATATCGATTTCCCGGACCATTAAAAAACGCCGGTGCTTAATGAGGCGAGCCCTTTGGGCGAAGCCGAATTTAGCACCGCTGCGTTTTTTTCGAGCGCGAGCGTGTCCGGAAATGATATGTGCCCCCGCCGGGGGACGGCGCTTTTGCATGGCGGCAGTCCGCTTCCGGCAAGGGCCGGGCTCCGCCTTACTGGGCGGCCTGTTTTTGCTTCAGCACCTCGATGGCCCTGTTCAGCTGATTGTCCGTTCCGTCCAACTGATAGGGCTCGGGCTCGAAGGGCACCTCGATATCGGGCTCAATACCGATCTTGTGGATGTTGTGCCCCTTGGGCGTGTAATAGTTGCTCACCGTCAGCTTCACCGCGGAGCCGTCGGACAGACGCATGATCCGCTGTACGATCCCTTTGCCGAAGGTGGTGGTGCCCACCAGCGTGCCGATGCCGTAATCCTTGACGGCCCCGGCGAGGATCTCCGAGGCGGATGCGCTGTTGGAATCCACCAGCACCACCAGGGGATATTCGAACTGATGTGTCCCGTCGCAGGTATATTCCTCCCGCTGCCCGTTTTTGTCCTCCGTGTAGACGATCAGCCCCTCCGGCAGCATCATCCGCGCGATCTCGCACACCGAAGTCATATTGCCGCCCGGGTTTCCGCGCAGGTCCAGGATCAGCCCCGTCATCCCCGAGCCCTTGCAGGTGGCCAGCGCGTCCGTGAACTGATCCACCGTCACATCGTCAAACTCCAGGATCTGGATATAGCCGATCCCGTCCTCCAGCATCTCATGGGTCACGGTCTCGTTGTCCAGCTTCCGGCGGGTCACGTCGAATTCCAGATAATCGTTTGCCCCCTTGCGGATCACGGTCAGGTGGACCTTTGTCCCCTCGTCGCCCTTCACCTTCGCCACGATGGAGGTCAGATCCATGCCCTGCACGGACTCCCCATCCACCATATAGATCAGATCGTTCGCCATCAGCCCGGCTTCCTCGGCCGGCGTTCCCTCGATCACACCCGCGATCCGGGCCAGCTGCGTGTCCGGGTCCAGGCTCACCCTGGCGCCGATCCCGTAATAGATCCCCTGGGTCTTATTCTGGACCTCCTCCAGCTCCTCCGCGGAATAATACACGGAATAAGGATCATCCAGCGCATCCACGATGCCGCGGTACATCCCCTGCTCCAGCTCCGAAGAGTCCACGTCCTCCAGATAGTATTCCCCGATCATTTCCTCCAGGACGCCGATCTTCTGCGCCACGGTGGAGGTCAGGACCTCCCCCTGCGAAACGCTGACGGGTTCTCCCAGCACCAGCGCCCGATACAGATATCTTCCGCCGAAGTACCCGCAGCCCACGGCCAGAATGAGAAACACGCCCACCACCAGGCCGCCCCAGAAGCTCCTTCTGTTGTTCATCTGTCACCACTCCCGTCTTCTTTTCATTTCTCTTTCCCGGGCGGCGGAATCCGTTCCGGGTCCTTCTATCATATGCTGTCAAAGAAAAGTACAGCCATATTCAAGGACCGGAGAGAGAGGATCGAAGATCCCCGCCTTTCCGGTCCGGATATCCCGCAAATGCTCTGCGGCCTTTATTTCAGATAATTCCAGGGGCTCACATAGCTGCCGTTCAGGCGGACGGAAAAATGCAGGTGCGGTCCCGTGGCGCGGCCCGTGGCTCCCACCGCCGCGATCTGCTCGCCCTTGGACACCGTCTGTCCCTTCGTCACATACAGCTTGGAGGCATGCATGTAGATCGTATACAGACCGTCCCCGTGATCGATCATCACGTAATTGCCCATGGAACTGTTCTTGGCGGCATCCACCACCTTCCCGTCATAGGCCGCCAGGATCGGCGTCCCGGTGGGCGCCGCGAAATCCACGCCGTTATGGAACTGCGGGGTCCCCAGGATCGGATGGATGCGGTTGCCGTACTCATCCGAGATCCGCGTATACCCCGGGCACGGCATCTGGAACATGCCGCCGTCGTACTTCAGGCGGTTCTGCTCCGCCAGCTTCGCCTTCTCCTCCGCCACCGCCTTTTCCAGCGCCGCGATGACGGCATTCTGCTCCGCGATCTGCGCCTCGTACTCCTGTGCCGCCGCCGATTTGGTGTTGATATCCGACTGATAGGCCTCGATCTGTTTTCCCTTTTCCTCGATCAGCGCATTGACGGATTCCTGCTCCGATTCCAGCCCGCTCTGCGTCGCCTGCAGCGTGGCTTCCTCTTCCTCCAGCGTCTGCCTGCACAGCTTCAGATATTCCACGTTCTGCCGGTATTCCGCCAGCTTCCGGCTGTCATAGGCGCTCAGCGATTCCACATACTCCGCCTGATTGAGGACATCGGAGATGCTCTTTGCCGCCAGAAAAACCTCCAGATAGCCGTCGCCCTTCTCGGTCTCGTACAGATAGCGAAGGCGCTGCTTCATGTCCGCGTACTGCTGATCCGCCACGGCCTGCGCCTGGTCGGTATCCGCCTTCGCCTGCTCCACCTCCGCCTGCTTCTCGGCCACCTGTGCTTTCAGATCCTCGATCTTATTCTCCAGATCCTCCACCTCCTGGTCCAGCTGGACCACAAAGGCTTCCATATCATTCTTCGCGCTCTGCAGCTTCTTCACCATCGCCTTCACATCGGAGAGGCCGTTCTGCAGCTGTTTGCGTTCATCCTGCGCCTGACTGATGGCATCCTGCTTCTGCTTGATGCTCTCCTCCAGGCTTTGCGCCCGCACCGTCGGGGAAACGCTCAGGAACAGAAACGCCATTCCCGCGGCGGCCGCGCATATTTGAAAAAATCTCTTTCGTTTCATCCTTTTCTCCCTGCGGCATACCGCTGCCCGGAGGGCGTTTTCGTCTTCCGCGGCGGGATGCCGAACGGCACGCTCCCGCGCCGCAGCGCCGGAATCTCCAAATCCCTCCCGGTCTCCGCGCGCGGAGCCTTTGACGTCCTCATACCCGAAGATGCCTGCGCACCGTCACGAAGCTGCCTATGAATCCGATGCCTGCGCCGATGCCCAGGGAGACGGGCAGAAGGATCCGATAGACCTCCTCCACCGTCAAAAACTGCAGCAGAGAATTCAGCGCCGGGAACTCCAGCAGCACATAGTCCATGACCTCGATATAGAGCAGATAGATAACAGCCAGGGGGATGCAGGACCCGATCAGTCCGATCAGAATGCCCTCAATGACAAAGGGAGAGCGGACGAAGAAATCCGTCGCCCCGATATATTTCATGATCTCGATCTCTTCCCTGCGGACGGAGATCCCGATCACCACCGTATTGCTGATCAGGAAAACGGACACGGCCAGCAGCACCAGGATGATCCCCAGAGAGACATAAGCGATGATGGCGTTCACGCCGGTCAGCGTGGTGGCTGCCAGATCGGAATACTTCACCACCCGGATCTCCGGCTGGGATTCCAGCCAGGCTACCAGCCCTTCCTGCTGGGAAATATCATCCATGTAGATCTCATAGTTGTCCATCCCCTCAAAGGGGTTCTCGGCATAGATATCCGCATAGTCCTCGCCGATGTTGTCCGGCGCCCAGCTGGCCCACGCCTCATCGTCCGAAATGAAATCCGCACGGACCACTTCGCTCCTCGCCCGGATCTTCTCGCCCATCTGCTGCATCTGTTCGTCCGTCACGCCGTCCTCAAAAAACGCCGTAACGGAAACCCCCTCTTCCGCGGACCAGATCATGTGCTGCAGGTTGGCCAGTATCGTATAGAGCAGACCGAACAGGAACAGACACGCGCTGATCGTGGCGACGGACGCCAGCGAGAACCATTTGTTCCGGAAAATGTTCACGATCCCCTGCCTGATCGTGTAAAAAAATGTGCTAATCCTCATCGATATAACCGCCTTTTTCTTCGTCGCTGATAATGACGCCCTTCTTCATCGTGATCACGCGCTTCTGCATCGCGTTCACGATCTCCCTGTTATGCGTCACCACAAGGATCGTCGTGCCGCGCTCCCGGTTGATCCGGTCCAGAAGCTGCATGATATCCCAGGAATTCTTCGGATCCAGATTGCCGGTCGGCTCATCTGCCAGAAGGATCGGCGGATTGTTCACCAGCGCCCGGGCCAGGGCGACGCGCTGCTGCTCGCCGCCGGACAGCTGGCTTGTTTTCGCTTTGTATTTTCCGGCCAGCCCCACGACTGCCAGGGCCGACGAAACATTTTTCCTGATCTCCTTGGCAGGCGTCAGGACGATGCGCTGGGCAAAGGCCACATTCTCAAAAACGTTCCGGTCGTTGAGCAGGCGGAAGTCCTGGAACACAATGCCCAGATTGCGCCGGAACTTGGGCACCTGCCGGTGCTTCAGACGGCCCACGTCCTGACCGTATACCACGACCCTCCCGCTGGTGGGCGTCAGCTCCCGCAGGAGCAGCTTGATCAGCGTGGACTTTCCCGAACCGCTGTCGCCCACGATGAAAACGAACTCACCCTTTTTGACCGTCAGGCTCACGCCGTCCAGGGCGGGCGTCCCCTTGGAATAGGACTTGCTCACCTTTTCCAGCATGATCGCGTCGTTCGTATCTCTTCTTCTCTTTTTCTTCTTCTGAAACAGACCCAAAACCGTTCACCATCCTAAAATTCGTAGGTTTCCATATATTTCATGTATTTTACTACCATTAATGCGATTTTGAACGTGATAGCGTCCTCAAACACACGAAGGTCCAGATTTGTGCTCTTCTGCAGCTTATCCAGCCGGTAGACCAGCGTGTTGCGGTGGATGAAAAGCTGCCGGCTCGTCTCCGAGACATTCAGACTGTTCTCGAAAAACTTGCTGATCGTGGTCAGCGTCTCCTCATCGAATTCATCCGGGCTCTTCCCGCCGAAGATCTCGCGGATGAACATTTTGCACAGCGGGATCGGCAGCTGATAGATCAGGCGCCCTATCCCCAATTCACTATACGCTATAATCTCCCGTTCGTCAAAGAAAATTTTTCCCACATCCAGCGCCATCTTGGCCTCTTTGTAGGAGCGGCTGACCTCCTTGATCTCCTTGACCACCGTCCCGTAGGCGATCCTGCTGCCCTCAATGCCCTCCGCGGACAGGCAGGCGGCGACCGCCTCCGCCGCGCGCTCGATCTCTCCGGCGCCGTCCTCCTCGGTCAGCTCCTTCACGACGATCACGTTATTCTCGTCCACCGCCGTCACGAAATCCCGGCTGCTGCCCGCGAAAACGGACCTCACCAGCTCCAGGGCGCTGTTGTCCCGGTCCCCGGCCTCCACCAGAAGCACCACGCGGTCCACGTCGGCCGGGATGTGCAGCTTCTTGGCACGGCTGTAGATATCCACCAGCAGCAGATTGTCCAGCAGCAGGTTCTTGATGAAATTATCCTTATCGAAGCGCTCCTTGTAGGCGACGAGCAGGTTCTGCACCTGATAGGCCACCATCTTGCCGATCATATAGACATTCTCGCCGGTGCCGCACGCTATGAGGATATATTCCAGCTGCTGCTCATCGTAGATCTTGAAAAACTGGTATCCCTGTACCTCCTGGCTGTCCGCCGGAGAGTCTGCGAACGCCCGCGCGAGATTCGCGCACCGTTCCATGCTTTCCGATGTGGAGGCGATCATCTTCCCGTCCACATCCACAATGCCGAGATCCACCCGCGCGATCGTCTTAAGGCCGTCGATCGTGCTCTGCAGTATTTGATTCGAAATCATTCCCCAATCCTCCACGAAACAAGTTTAAACATCAGATGCCGCCTTTTCTGTACCCTTCCCTTACATTTTAAAGGAGAATAACAAAAAAATCCATAGGACTTTGAAAAAAATTTATGCAATTTTGTCAGAAAAGGGGGCAGTTTTTATCCAAAAATGAATCCCGGATCCCGCACGCCGTCCAGCGCGTCTGTAAAAATGTCCAAATATCCGTTTTGCTGTCCGCAGAGCCCCCCGCCCGCGCAGGCGTATGGACCACGCCGAACACACGGCGTGCGGCCGCAAAAAAAAGCGGTCCGTTCACTGGTCCGCTTTTTCTTCTTTGTATTCGTTCACCTTTTTGCGGAAGATCTTCCGCCGGATCTCCGTCAGGACGCCCGTCCTGGGCCTGCCCGTGATGTCCCGGTCCGGCAGGGCCATCCACAGCTTCGCGTTCAAAAGCCGCTGTCCCTCGTGCATCAGCCGAAGGTCCGCAGGCCATTTCAGCCGGGAGAGCACCACGTCGGGCGCCGCCTCATTGACCGCGTTGATCAGCCGTTCCGGCTGGAAGTCGAACTCCTCATATCCCCTGCATTCCATGATATTGAGGTTGTCCTGTGACAGCACCAGCATCTCCAGAAGATCCTCTGCCCGGTCGGACGTGTCCGCCAGCAGATAGATCCCCGACTGCCGCCGGGCCAGCTCCTCCAGGAATTCTGTCCAGAACAGGTTCTCTTCGATCTCTTTTATGCGGCTTTCGCAGGAGATCCCCGCCGCCTCCAGGATATCCGCTTCCATACAGACGGTCAGATCCGTCTTCTCCATCAGCTCTCTGCCGTCTTCATCGGCCGCCGCCAGCTCCAGCATATGGGCCGTAAGACCGGCCGCCGTCCGCAGTGCGCCGCCGCGCAGATATCCTTCTATCTGACTGATCGCCTCTTTCACCGGACAGTCGGAGAGGGAAATCCCCAGAATTGAATATTTCCTCACCATTCTGCCACCTCGTCCGAAACGGACTCCGTTTTCTCAAAACTGCACTACTGCTTCAGTTTACCACGCTTTTCTTATTTTGGCAAGTTTTACCTCTTCCGGCGGCCCAAAAGAGCCGTTTTTAGTATACTTTTACAGTTTACGGATCATGTCCTCCCCGATCTCGATCTTTTTCTCCTTCAGCAGATTCCCCACCGCGCGCTTGAATTCGTTTTTGCTCATCCCCATCGCCTCCCGGATCGTCTCCGGGGACGCCTTATCCGTAAAGGGAAGCCGTCCGCCGCCTTCCTCAATGGCCTCCATGACCTTCTGCGCGTCCGTCCGCATCTGCGCCGGGATCTTCTCCCGGACGCCGAGATCCAGCTTGCCGTCCTCGTGCACCTTCACGACGCGCGCACTGATCCGGTCCCCCACGCGCAGACGACCGTACATCTCCCGGGGCGGAATGAGCGCCGAATACCGGCTGTCCACCGCCACGAACGCGCCGAAGCGCTCGCTGATCTCATACAGATAGCCTGTCACCCTGTCGTCCTTCTGATACGGGCTGTCCGTTCTCAGATAATGGTACAGCCTCATCGTGGCGCAGAGCCGTCCGCTCTTGTCCACATAGAGGGCCGCCGGGAACCGTTCCCCCTCCTGCACCTGTTTGGTCTGCTCCCGAAAAGGCAGAAAGAGATCCCGCTCCAGCCCCCAGTCCAGGAACGCGCCGAACCTGCCCGTCTGGACCACCGTCAGCTCCGCCACCTCCGAAAGCTGCAGAAGCGGCGCCGCCGTGGTGGAGATCAGCCGGTCCTCGGAATCCCTGTAAAGGAACACCCGCAGCCTGTCCCCGACGCCTGTCCCCGCAGGGACCTGCTTTGCCGGAAGCAGCACCTTTTCCCCGGCGTCCTGCTCCTCCGCCAGATATACGCCGAAGTCCACCTTTTTGACTACGGTCAGTTCCTGTATCTTTCCCAGCTCCAACATGCTCATTCTCCATCCGCCGTCCGCGCGGCGGTCCTATTTTTCCGCCGCGGCCCCTGTTTCCTGCACCTGACGCGGCCTTTTTGCTCCCTGCACGCACTGCCTCTGCGGCGCTTTCATCCCCTGCGCCCGGCCCCGGCGGAACGCTCCGTCCGGCCCTGGACCGGCTCATCCGGCCTGCAGGAATTCCACCACGGCATAGGGCTGTCCGTCCGCGCCGCAGAGCGCGACGGTGAAGCTCCCTTCCCCTTCGTAAGACACGGGGGTGATCAGATCGTGCAGATGGGCCTGCTTTTTGTACTCTGCCCTCATCTGTGCGATCTTAAAATCCGCGGGCAGATATTCCAGCGCCATGTGGATATACTGCCCGTTGTTCACATGATGATTGCCGTCCAGGTGATGCCGCTCCACCGGAAACGCCTCTCCGGGGCTTCCCTCTCCGGGAAGCGCGATCTTGCGGGGCGCGTAGTCCATCTCCAGCTTCGGCTCCAGCTGATACCGGTCCATCATTTCCTGCGTCGCCCGGACCGGGATCCCCTTTTCCAGATGCATCAGCGTCCAGATGGAATTGGCCTCCGCCAGACGGACGCCGTCGGCATCCTCCATCACGAAATTGCGCAGGCCGATAAAACCCTTGAAGCTGTAGGGGGAAGTGCCCGAACGGATCCTGTCCCCGACCTTCGGCCAGGAATGGATCACGATCTGCCAGGCGTTCAGCACCCAGGCCGCTCCCATGCGCTTCAGATAGTCCACGCCGATGCCCAGATCCTCCGCCTGAAAAGTGGAGGTGTCCTGAAAATAATCCACCATGCCCGCCAGCGTCAGCCTGCCCTGCTCATCCGCCTCGCTGTAGCGCACACGGCTGTCAAAAAAGTACATGCGCTCCGCTTCCTTTACTCTTCTTCTTCAATATACTGCACGGAACCGTCGGAATAGGTCACTTCCCAATAACCGCTGTCCTGTCCGCAGTCCTCGATCCAGGTCCGGCTCACCTCCGTGACCTCGCTGCCGCCGTCCTGTGCGGCCGCTTCCGCCGCGGCCTG
>CANRMT010000095.1 GCA_947631815.1 uncultured Eisenbergiella sp. | reverse complement strand
CATAGAGAAAATCCCTGCAAAGTCCGTCTTTATGGGCAGTGCAGGGATCTTTTGACATTAAAACTGTAAAACATGGGTTATAACACATGATCATCGGTAATTGCGACAACAATATTCACACGGATCAGACAGATCTCTTCCCCTCAAAACGGGGTTCTGTCCCTGCTTCATATATACTTCATGCACGGAGAGATGTCAAGGGCACAGATTCCGGTTGACATCCCTTCCCGCAGGCATTATGTTGGAATCAGAAAAAAACGCCGGACGGCCGGACAAAAACAGAACGAAAGAAAACAGGAGGAACCCCGTATGCTCGAACAGAAATCCTTTTTGATCACAGGAAAAGAAGAAGTCGCCTTTCACAACCGGGTGGACTTCTGCGTGGGCACGGGACGGATGGGTCTGGCCCTGCAGCAGGAATATCAGAAACAGCTGCAGTTCGTGCAGAAGGAGATCGGCTTTCAGCATATCCGCGGTCACGGACTCTTTTCGGACGACATGGCGATCTGCCAGGAATATGAGACAGGATCGGGCGAGAAGCACACGGAATACAATTTCACCTATCTGGATCTGGTCATGGACAGTTACCGGGAGGCGAAGCTGCGGCCCTTCCTCGAGCTGGGCTTCATGCCGTCCAGACTCGCCAGCGGCAGCCAGACCATCTTCTATTGGAAGGGCAACACCACACCGCCCGCCAGCTATGAGGCCTGGTGCGCCCTCGTGACCGCCACCCTCTCCCACCTCATGGAACGGTACGGCAGGGACGAGGTGGTACAGTGGCCCATCGAGGTGTGGAACGAGCCGAACCTGCCCGGTTTTTGGGAAAATGCGGATATGGAGGAATATTTCCGGCTCTTCCGCCATACCTTTTTCGCCGTCAAGGCGCTGGATCCCGCATTCCGCGTCGGCGGCCCCGCCGTCTGCGGCGTCCGGGACGAATTCTGGATCCGCTCTTTTCTGGAATTCTGCGCAGCGGAAGGGATCGTCCCGGATTTCATCACCAGGCACCACTATACCACGGATCTGCCGGAGCACGAAGGGCATTACGGTTACGTAAACCTGTCCGATCCCGAGGAGGGCTTCGCGAACCTGCAGACCACCCGCGATATCATCGACAGCTTTGACCGGTTCCGGGGGCTGCCGATCCATCTGACGGAGTTCAACACCTCCTATATCCCGAACGCTCCCCTGCACGACACGAATCAGAACGCGGCCTATCTTGCGCTGCAGCTGTCCCGGCTGGGGGACATGAACGAATCCTATTCCTACTGGACCTTCGGGGACGTGTTCGAGGAACAGGGCGTTCCCTATACGCCCTTCCACGGCGGCTTCGGGCTGGTGGCAAACGGCGTGATCCCCAAGCCCACCTTCTGGACCTTCCGCTTCTTCAAAGAACTGCAGGGACGCGGCAGATGCATCCACCGTTCCGGGGAACTGCTGGTGCTGGAGGAAAAGACCGGCTGCTACTGCGGCATCGCCTGGAACAGCGCCCGGACCAGGACCGAAAGGGAACTGCGCCTTTCTCTGACGCTGCCCGCCGCGGAAAGCGGGCAATACCTGCTGCTCACCGAGACGGTGGACGAAGACACCTGCAATCCGCTGCGCCTCTGGCACGACATGGGCGAGCCCGCCAGTCCCTCTCCCCGTCAGCTGAAGCTCCTGCGGGAGGCGTCCCAGCCGTTCCTTTCCAGCAGACGGATCGAGGCCGGGGAGAAAGTGCAGTGCACCCTGGAGCTGAAAGAATTCGCCGTCGTCTATTTTGAACTGTATCCCGTATGCCAGAACAGCGACCGCGGTTACGATTACGAGCGGGCGGTCGGCCTTCGGTGAGGCTCTCTCAGAGCCGCACCACTCGGTCCGCCATCTCCGCTGCCCGGGCGGAATCCGATGCCAGCAGGAGGATCCCGTCAAACTGCCGCAGAATGCGGGCGAGCAGCTTTTCCTCCGTCGCCCGGTCCACCTGATCGGAGAAGCCGTCGAGGAACAGGATCTGCGCGCCGGAATAGAGGGCCCTGGCGATGCCGATCCGCTTCCGCTGCCCGCCGGAAACGGCCATGCCTTTTCGGCCCGCCCTTTTCTGTATTCCGTCCGGGAAGGATCTCACGTCCTCCCACAGATCCGTCTTTTCCAGCACCCCGGAGAATCTTTCCTCCTCATAAGCGCTGTCCAGGCAGATATTTTCCCGGACGGATTCGTCGAACAGCACGGGATCCTCCGGCACGTAACAGCAGACCTCTTTTTCCGTACAGCGCACGAACAGCCGCCGCAGAAGTTCACTTCCCGTCTGCCGGTTTTCGCTGACGAACAGGATGCTCTGTCCCCTGTGCGCTTCTATCTCCATTCTTTCTCCGCGCACTTCTAGGGAGAGGTGCAACCTTCCGGCTTCATATCGAACAGTCTCCTTCCGGATGTTCTCATGCCGGACATTTTCGTGCCGCATGACCTCCATCCGCCTTACGGAGACCTTCGTCTGCCTGCTTTTCCTGACCAGGCTCCCCAGGGCCCCCGGCAGAGAGGTCAAAAAAGCATAATAATACTCGAACATGACGAATTCCCCCACGGTAAATCTTCCGGCGGCGAAAAAGGGGATGGCGGTCAGCAGAATGATGCCCAGCGTCAGATCCGACGCGTTCTCCGAAAAAACGCCCAGCACCCGGTCGAACACGCGGTCCCGGATCTCGTTTCCCGCCCGGACACCGCATTTGCTCCGAAAGGCATCGTACACCCTCTCTCTGTCCCCGATCATTTTGAAAAACGCGATGTTCCCCAGAAAAGTATTCAGAAATTTCGTGACCTCGCCGGTCGATCTGCGGGCGAACTCCCGGTAGGCCGCGACGCGCCGGGACATCCTCCGCAGCAGCGCCAGGATGAGGACGGTGGGACACAGGCTGACCGCGGCGAACAGCGGATGAACGCCGAACATCACGATCAGGATCGCGCAGGACAGAACGATCTTCGGGACCTGATAATAGAATTCCATAAAAAATCCGCTCACGTCCTCACACTCATTCCGGAACAGGCTGATCGTCTCTCCCTCTCCCAGCAGCATCCTCTCATCCAGCGGGACGCGGAGCACGCACTCCAGCAGCCAGCGCTTCACGTTCCGCGAGATCCGCACCTTCAGCCTTGCGGCCAGCCCGGCATTGATCTGTTTCACGGCGTTGATGAGCAGGGGCACCGCGATATCCAAAAAGATCAGGACCGTCAGGGAAAGGATGCCGAGGGACACCGGCTTTCCCTCCAGAAGATTGAAGACATCCTTCCGGACCAGTCCGCTGACCAGAAAACTGAAGGTATAGGCGACCGTCTCCGTCAGAATGATAAAAAAGCCGAAGAAGCGAACGCCCCGTATCGCGGCGCGGTAAATGCTTTCTCCCTCTTTTCCCGCTCCGCGCCGCGCGCGTCCGGGCCCGGTTTTTCCTTCCCGCATAAAAATTTTTTCATTTCCGATCCGTTTCCGCATATCTTCATTCCCCGCTTTCCGATGCATTCTGCCGGACAGGAATGGCAAAAACCTCCCCCTCCTCCACCAGAATCCTTTTCTGTACCTGTACCGCGCTTCTCTTCCTGTGGCTCACAAAGAGAACCGTGGTGTCCGCGAAAAAGCTGCCGATCAATCCGTCAATGAGCCGCACCGTATCCTCCCGGATCACGGCGTCGAACTCGTCCGCCAGCAGGACCGCGGGCTTTGCCAGCAATGCGCCTGCCCAGGCGATGCGCTGGGCCTCATCCCGCGTCACATCCTCCCCGGAGATGACGCTGTCCAGTCCCCGGCCGCCCTTTCGCATCCAGTCCTCCAGCCCGACGGCGCTGACAGCCTCCAGGATGGCCGCATCGTCATATCCGCCGCCGTATCTGGTCAGGTTGCTGCGCAGCGTGTCGTTCAGGATCGGATTGGACTGAAAAATACAGTAAACGATGCGGCCATACGCCTCCCTGGAATAAGCGTTCACCGCATGTCCGCCCACAAGGACGCTGCCCGCGGTTTCCGCATAAAGCCCCGCGATGAGCGAAAGGATCGTGCTTTTCCCTCCGCCGGTCCGTCCCTCTATCAGGACCTTTTCTCCGGACCGGACGGAAAAGCTCACATTTTTCAGCACCTCCTGCTCCGGTTCATAGCAGAAGGAAACGTTCTGAAACACGACGCTTCCGTCCGCCGGGGCCTTTTCCGTTCCCGTTTCCCGCGGGGGCTCCCGCATGCCGTATATGCCGCCGATCCGTTCCGCCGCCGCCAGCGCCGCCGGGAGCTGCGCGAACTCGTTTTTCAGCCGGTAAAAGGGGAAGTTCAGGATCCCGGCATAGCTCAGTATCAGATAGAGCTCTCCCAGCGACATCCGCCCCTGCCCCATCAGGAACACGCCGACGGCCAGCACCGTCCCCTCTCCCAGATTCAGCAGGGAGAAAAACGCCGTGGCCGGAAGATTCCCGAGAAAAGAAGCCCGCACCTGCCGTTTTCCGAAGCGGGCATACCGATGTTCAAAACGGTCCAGCACATAGGCGCTCTTCTGCAGCCCCGCGATGTCCCTTTCCGCTTCCACCGCCTGGCTGAATTCTCCCAGCACCTCCGTTTCCCCAGCCCGCGCCGCCTCCCATAACCGGGCGATCCCCTTCTGCGTCGTCACGAAAAGCAGCAGGATCCCGGCAGACAGCACCGTGAAGATCCCGCCCAGCACGCCGGACTTCTGCCAGAACACGAACAGGATCCCCGCCACCAGCAGGACACTTCCCAGGATATCGATGAACATGCCGGAAAAAAAGCCCGCCAGAATATTGACATCCCCTTCCAGCCGCTCCAGGAATTCTCCCGCCCTGATCCTGCCGTGCTGCTCCATCCGAAGATCATAGACCACCCGGAACAGATCCGCCCGCAGGCAGTCGCACAGGCCCCATCCCAGCTTTTCACTCAGATATGTGTTGAAAACGCTGACGGCCCCTTTCAGCAGAACGACGCCGCAATATGCTGCCGCGGCGCCGTACAGCCATGCGTTCGACTGCACCGTCAGCTGATCCAGGATCCGGCTCAGAAGCTGCGGCATGCACAGAGCGGTCACAGTCTCCGCGGCCAGCGCGGCCCCCACTCCGGCGAAAAGCCCTTTCCTCCTGACCGCCTCCCCTTTTACCGCATTCGTTATGTCCCCAAACCGCATGCGCCGGGATTGCACGCCTTCAGGGTGCTTCCCAATTCCGTGGGTTTCGCCCCCAGAGTTTTTGTCCCCAGGACTTTCGCTCCCGGGATTTTCGCCGTCGGGATTTCCGTCCCCGATTTTTTCATCCCTGTATTTTCCGTCTCCTGTTCTCACCGTTTCTTGGCCTCCGTCTGCTCTTCCTACAGTATGCTGTCAGAAACAGGATAGAGTATGCACGAAAGCTGTACAAGGGGAGCGTTTGGTTTAAACTAAAGACGGTATCCTGCCGCCTTTACCATTCAGGAACAGCTTAACGTGATCGGCAGATTCAAATCGCTGCGCTGCCGCGGATGGCCGTCAACCTTGGTTCTTGCGGAAACACGACAGCATTCCGTCCTTGAAATTTTGCCCGAGGGTGTCTATAATGAAAACAGAACACAGAGCTCTTCCGGGGCTGCCCGCGGAGTGTCTGTCATTCTTCAATAGAGAGGAAGGGAGAAACGATGCGTCGGGATAATATCTGTGCCGTCTGTTTGAACCACGCAGAATAGCGGGCATATAGGATTTTGCGTGGGGAAATGTTTCTATATGCGCTGCTGTTTCTGCACTTAATGAAAAAATTCATTAAGGAGGACGGAATGAAATATCAGAATGCAGCAGTTATCCTTCCGGAAGAAATCCTGAGCGGCCTTCGGACCTATTTTCAGGGCGGCCTGCTCTATATCCCCAGAGCGGAGGAAAAGAAGGAATGGGGCGTGGCCAACGGCACGCGGCAGTATTACGCGGAGAGAAACCGGCTTATTCGGGAAGCACACCGGCAAAAGGTTCCCATAAAGGAGCTGGCGGTCCGGTTCGGTCTGGCGGAAAACACGGTTCGAAATATCATATACCGGTATCGGGAGGAATCCCCGCCGGAGGAAAGAATGCCGAAGGACCGGAGAAAATCATTTTGACAGAACTTGCATATGCCTGACAAACTGCCCGCTATCAGCTTTGCGCTGATAGCGGGCAGTCTTTTTATCGATCCGGTTTTTTGAAAATGTATTTCCCCTTGCCGTATCCGCACGGAAGCTGTGGGCGGCATGATAGGCGTCGGTGATTTTCTGAAAGCCGCTGCCCTGGCGCTCCATATATCCCAGCCTCCCGAAAATGTCTGCCAGAATGGGATTTAATCCTTACTGCCAAAGAACCTGTCCCGATCCGAAAAGCCCCACTCAGCTCCCCGCGCTGACATACCTCCGGCTGGCGAACCGCCAGGTCACGTTCAAAAGCGTCAGGAACACCACCGGCGCGGCCGCGAGCCAGACCTTCAGCCCACCGGTAAGCTGTCCGATCCAGTACATGGCCGGGACATTGCTCACGAACAGGATCGGGAACACATAGGTGCCCATCCGCCGGAACCATTTCCCGTAGATGTGCATGGGCATGTTGTTCAGATCCCAGCTCCGGTCCAGGATCTGCGTCACCGAACCCGTCTTCACCGTCCAGAAGGACAACAGCTGTGGGATCAGGAACATGCAGTACATCACCACGATGCAGGACAGCAGGATCAGCAGATAGACCAGCACGTTTCGCAGCGTAATCGTATAGCCCAGCCGCCTGGCGCCGATCACCGTCATGGCGATCCCCGCCGTCAGATTGGGCACCGGATAGGCGAAGTTGATATGCTGCAGGGAGATCAGCATCAGCGCGGACACCGGCTTCGTCAGGTAAATGTCCATCGTCCCGTCGCTGATATACCCGGAAATGTTGAAGAAATTGTCCATGAACAGGCCGGTATAAAAGGCCACCATGATCGTATAGCTCCCCGTGAAAAAGAGCATCTGGTCCGGCGAGACCCCGTTGATCTCGATATCCACCGCATACACGAACACCACGTAGATCAGCTTGGACAGCAGAAACAGCGTCTCCATGGTCATGCTGGCATAGAAATTCGCCGGATATTCCACATAGCTTAAAAAGCTGTTCCGCACGAACAGCCCGTACAGCCGGATATGCCGCAAAACCGCTCTCCCCATCCGCTCCATCTCAGCCTCCCTCCCGACATACATGCGCGAAAAAAGGCGCATGTACCGATTTTACTTCTGCGTCCGTATGCCGCCTCAGCCTCCCGCGGCCACATACCGCTTCAGGCCGCTCTTCCATGCCGCTCCTGCGGCCGCGGCCAGCACACCAATCCAGAAAAGCTGGATCAGGATCCCTTCCGCCGCCTCCGCCGCGCCCAGATGCCCGTTGATGATGTTCACCGGAAAGAACAGCGTATAGGAAAAAGGCAGAAGCTGCAGCGCCCCGCCGATCTTTTCCCCGAAAAAATCCAGCGGGAAGATCCCGCCGCCCAGCAGGATCACCCCCTGATTGACCGCGGTGAAAATCCCCCACACCTCCGTCAGGGTAAAGGCCAGGGCGCTGACCGCATAAAAAAGGATGAAATTGATGACCATGGCCCCCAGGCAGGCGAAAAGGAACGCCGTGCACCGCCATACAGACAGCTCCACGGTCCCGTACTGCCCGTAAACGCCGAAAAATACGGCCAGGATCCCTGCCGCGATCACGAGCTGCATCACCTTATCCCCGAAAAACCGGGAAAAGCGGAACAGCGAATACCGGGTGGGCAGCGTCAGGAACTTGCTGAACGCCCCGTTTTTGATATCCGCCGCGATCTCATTCTGGAAACCGCCCGCCGAATTCACCTTTGTCACCACGCCCGCGGCCACCGAGTACAGGATCATCTGATGATAGGTATAGCCGTTGATGACGGCCCGTCCGCTGCTGGCGAACACCGCCGTCCACAGACAGCACTGCACGATGACGAGGAATCCGTCGCTGATCAGGCTCAGGAAAAAATTCACCCGGTATTCCAGCGCGCTCTGCAGCGCCATTTTGAACACATACCAGTATTTACGCATCCTCATCCTCCCGGCCATCCTTCCTCTCATACAGCCGTTCGATGCCCCGCTCGATGGGGATATCCTCGATGACGAAATCCCCCGCCGCGCCGTGCGCCATCAGCTCCTCCGTGATCCGCGGAAGATTTTCCCGCTCCGCCTCCAGCGTGATCTCCTCTTCCTTCTCCTCCAGCACCTGCCCCAGCCGTGCCAGCTCCTCCGCCAGATCATTGTGAAACCGGACCTTCACGATCTTCCGATTCTGAAAACTGTGATTGATCTGCGCCAGATCCCCGTCGTAGACCAGCGTCCCCCGGTTGATCACGATCACCCGCCTGCACAGATCCTGGATATCCTGCATGTAATGACTGGTCAAAATGACCGTGGCGCGATACTTCTCATGATAAGCCTTCAGGAACTCCCGCATCTTCCTCTGGGAGATCAGATCCAGCCCGATGGTGGGCTCATCCAGAAACACCACTTTGGGGTGGTGGAGCAGCGATGCGATCAGCTCCATCTTCATCCGCTCCCCCAGCGAAAGACGGCGCACCTGCACCTTCAGCACCTCCTGCACGCCCAGCATCTCCACCAGCTCATCCAGCGTCCGCCGATACTCCGCATCCCCGATCTCATACATGCATTTATTGTAATAAAATGTCTCGTTCGCCGGAAGATCCCACCAGAGCTGGCTTTTCTGCCCCATCACGATAGCGATCTGCCGCTTGAAATCGATCTTCCGCTCCCAGGGCGTGAAACCCAGCACCTTCGCCTCTCCCTCTGTCGGAACCAGGATCCCGGAGAGCATCTTCAGCGTCGTCGTCTTGCCCGCACCGTTGGGTCCCAGAAAACCCACGATCCCGCCCTCCGGAATGTCGAAGGAAATCTGGTCCACCGCGGTCTTCAAAAGTTTCTCCCGGTGGAATAGATTCTTTAGAGAGCTTCGGATGCCCACCTCTTTTTCATAATAAGAAAAGGTTTTCCCCAGGTCTCTGACCTGAATCGAATCTGCCATATGTATTTCTCCGTTTTGCCGCCGCCCCGCGGCGAAGACAGGCGCCCTGCCTCTTATTTTTTCAAAAATCCGGCATCAAGCGTATCCGACCGCTCTGCGCGGCCATCCCCGAAAGGAAAACGCCTGAAATTTTCCAACCGGCCGTGCCGTTACCACCGATGCATATTCCGCTCGAACTTGGCGATATAACTTTCCCGCAGCTCATCCGGTGTGATCCCGTAACACAACAGAACATCATTGTAAAACATCAGCACATCTGCCAGCTCTTCCACCAATTCCTTTCGGATATCCGGAGCCGTGACATCGTCGTTCTTTTTGATGATATCGATCACTTCCCCGATCTCTGAGATCATCCAGAGCATTTTGTTCTTGCCCGTCTCCGGGCAGATCGGCTCCCATCTGCCTTTATACCGATCCTGCAGCTCCATCTGCATTTTCTGCATATCCCCGATGCCGAAATCCTTCATCCCGCCGCCTCCACGCTCTCCACTCTTACCTTCTCATTATCACGACCCCTTTGTTTTTGTCAAGATTATAAAAACACTTTCTTTTAATTCCGCAAAACGCCGCGCCTCCCTGATCCGCCCCGCCAGACTGCGCCGCCCGTGTGTATTCCATTTTCCCGGACCGTTAGAAAAACGCCGGCGCTTAGCGAAGCGAGCCCGTCGGGCGAAGCTGAGTTTAGCGCCGCTGCGTTTTTCTCGAGCGAGAGCGTGTCCGGAAAAGGAATACACACGGGCGGCGCAGTCTGGCGGGGCGGGCCAGGGAGGCATTAACGAGGCCTCAGCTCACGCTCACATACCGCCGGATTCCCCTTTTCCAGAGTACCCGGGCAATCCGCCATAGGATAACTGCCACAAATACAGCTGCCGCCCCCGTTCTCAGCTCCAGCTTTCCCAGATAACAGCAGGCCGGAACATAAGAAATGAAAGCGACCGGGATCACATATAACAGCTTTACGACGAGGTCCGGGAACACCTCCAGCGGTTTCCGGGAAATATTCGCGATGCACAGGAAAATATTCTGGATATAATCGATCCGTATCAGACAAAACACCGGCACCGCGCAGATGAACAGCAGCGCGCCGTAGATCGCGATCCCGGCCAGCAGAAAGAGCAGGTAGGCCAAAACCCTGCCCGCCGACGCGGGCGGCCCGACCCGCACGCCCGACCAGACCACGAGAACGAATCCCAGGAGCATCGCAAACAGTACGCCGATGCCCATTTCATACGTCATGGTATAAAACTGGCTGTCGATCGGTTTGAG
>CANRMT010000094.1 GCA_947631815.1 uncultured Eisenbergiella sp. | reverse complement strand
AAGTTCTTCGTAATGTTGGAAAGCAGCCTGCCCAGCAGGAATCTGCGCGTATATTTCACCTCGCCGCCCCAGACAGTAGCAGACATCTTGTGCGCTTCATCGCAGACGATCAAATCCCATTCCGAAACTTTGAGCTTTTCCTGAATGTCATCGTTCCGAGCCAGCTTGTCCAGACGGCAGATGCATAAATCCACCTCGTTAAACGCGTTTCCCGTCGCAGCGGATTCAATCCTGTCATTCGTCAGGATTTCAAAATGCAGATGGAATTTCTGAAACAGCTCATCCTGCCACTGCTCCACAAGACTGCCTGGTGATACGATCAGACAGCGTTTCAGGGAACCGCGGGCAATCAGTTCTCTGATAAACAGGCCGGTCATGATCGTTTTACCGGCACCGGGATCATCCGCCAAAACGAATCGCAGCGGAAGGCGGGGGAGCATCTCCTGATAAACCGCTGAAATCTGATGCGGCAGCGGCTCTACAGATGAAGTATGTACGGCGAGATAGGGGTCGAATAAATGCGCGAGACCAATCCGGTATGCCTCCGATGCGAGGCGCACCTGATTCCCGTCCGCATCGAAGCTCCATGGAAGATGGTCATCCTTGACATGGATAGCTTCTTCATCTTCCCGATACAATAGCTGCATTCCGGGAACACCCATGCTGTTTTTGTATGTAATCTCTATGACGTTTGTACCGTACCATTGGACTGCCACGACGCTGACTGGCTCATTACCAGCAATACCCGTCAAGTGGCTTCCAACCGTTATATCCTCAAGTCTTGCCATGAGCGAATCCCCTTTATTCTTTGTGTCCTTCACCCGAACGCTCTGGCTGCTCATCAGGAAGAAGTTCCATAATATCGTCAAAGGTACAACCAAGCACTTTGCAGATACTTACCAGCGTGTCGGTATTTACATTTTCGCCCCGGTTCAGCTTGTTGACCGTGTATGTGCTGATGTTCGCAGCAGCAGCCAGGTCCTTCTTTTTCATATCTCTATCGATCAGGAGCTTCCATAATTTCTTATAGCTTACGCTCATATCGTTCTCCTTCCATGCCGAATAAGTGGACACGTGCCATTTTTATTATACATAATTACAAACAGGGAGGCAATACAGGAATTGAGCGAAAGCGCAATTTTTTACGACCATATCATAATTGATTTTGGGAATACGCCACTTTCTTTAGAGATAGAGTGAGAGATTGTATGTTGAAGGTTCTGTTCATCCTCTTGAAAAACCAGATTTCAAAACAAAAATACCGGAGAGCGCTCTGAATGACATGCTCCCCGGCAAATACTGGTTCCCATTTTACTTCCGAAATCCTCAGAATTTCTTATACATCTTTCGTTTTTGAGGCCGTTCGCTCTCTCCGGCCTGTATCCGGGGCTTTCTCCCAAACCGCCCCTCCTCATTCCTCCTCCGCCATCCGATACCCCACGCCGACCTCGGTATAGATGTACCTGGGTTCGGCGGGATTTTTCTCCAGCTTGCGGCGGATGTTGGCCATGTTCACCCGCAGGATGCGGTTGTTGTCGTCCATATACGGACCCCAGACATGGGAGATGATGGCGTCATAGGTCATGACCCGCCCCGCGTTGCGCGCCAGAAAGGCCACGATCTTGTATTCCACCTGCGTCAGGTGGATCTCCGCCCCGTCCACCTTCAAAAGGCGCTTTCCGAAGTCCAGCGACAGGCCGCCCACCCGGAACACCTCGGCGGAAAGACCGGCTCCCGCCACATGGACGCCGTGGCGCAGGGCCGTGCGGACCCGGGCCATCAGCTCGGAGATCCCGAAGGGCTTGGTGATGTAATCGTCCGCGCCCAGATCCAGCGCCGTCACCTTCTCCTTTTCCTGGGTCCGGGCGGAAATGACGACGATGGGCAGCGCGGACCAGGCGCGCACGCTCCGGATCACCTCCATCCCGTCCATGTCCGGCAGGCCCAGATCCAGCAGGATCAGGTCCGGGCAGAGCGACGAGGCCAGCGCGATCCCTTCCTTCGCGCTCTTCGCGTCCACCGCCTTGTACTCCTGCGCCCGCAGGCTGGTGGCAATGAAATCGCGGATATTTTCTTCATCCTCTATTACCAGTATCGTTCCGTTCACAAAAAAATCCCTTTCTGTCTTTCGGTTCTGCCCGCAGGCTGCCGGAGGTCTGTTCCGTTCGCGGCCCTTGCCCACAGCCTCACTCCACCCGCGGCCCCGGCGCGGCTGCATCCTGTCCCCGCGGCATAACCCCATCCGCAGCCCCGGCACGGCCACATCTCATCCCAGCCGCGTCACCCCATCGGCAGCGTGAAGGAGATCTCCGCGCCCCTGTCGTGGTTGTGCGCCATGATCCGGCCGCCGTGGGCCGTGACGATGGTCTTGCAGATGGAAAGGCCGATGCCCATTCCGCGGTAGCTGTCGGAATTGCCGCTCCCCTCCATCGCTTCACCGTCAAAGATCGTGTCCAGCCGGGCCGGAGGAATGCCGATCCCGTAATCCCGCACGCCGAAGACGGCTTCTTCCTCCTTCCGATAGAGGTAGACGTCCATCGGCTGATCGCTCCTGGCGTGAAAATATGCGTTTTCCATCAGATTGATCAGCACCTGTCCGATCAGCACCGCGTCCATGGGCAGCATCAGGAGCTCATCCGGCACGGAAACGCGCACCTGTATGCCGGGATTGCGCTTTTTGGCTCGGCTCACGGCCTCGTAGACCACTTCCTCCGCCGCTTCCTCCGTTTTGTTCACACCCGTCAGATCGCCCCGGATCCGGGTCACGGTCAGCAGGTTTTCCACCATGTTCAAAAGCCAGTTGGCGTCCTCGCCGATGTGCTCCACCATGCTGCGCTTCTTTTCTTCGCTGAGACAGGCGCCGTTTTCCAGATAGGCGCTGCTGGCCCCGATGATGCCCGTCAGGGGCGTGCGCAGGTCATGGGAAACGGCCCGCAGCAGATTGGCCCGCATCTTTTCCTTTTCCGCTTCCATGAGCTGTTTTTCCTGCGCCGCCAGCACCCGGGACTGTTCCTTCGTATAGGAGGTGACCGCGCTGACGGTGATGGCGATCAGCAGCATGCAGACAAAGGTGATGGGGTAGCTCTCCCGCATGAAATCCCACTGGAAATATGGGTAGGTGAACAGGTAGTTGACGCAGCCCACGCTGACCATGGCGGCCACGATCCCCGGCACATATCCTTCCGTGAAGCGGGGAATGAAGATCAGGGCGATGGTGTAAAACATCACGATATTGACCGTTCCCGCGCTGAGCCGGTGATAGATCCACGCCACGGCGGTCACCATGCACAGAATGGCGGCGGTCACCAGCGTGTTCTTCCAGGTGACCTCCCATTTGCGCACCCAGTAGGTCCGCTGCCGGATGTCCTCCCGCCTTTTTTTGCAAAACGCTTTTATTTTCCGAAACAGTTCTCTCAAGGATTCTTCCTCATGATACTCCGTCAAACCGAACGGTCACGCTGCCCATCTCGGCCTCCGCTTCCAGCGTATACTGCGCGCCGTTGCTGACCTCTGTCTTTTTGCCGGAAACGGGACCGTAGTCCTTTCCATCGATGGAAACGCTTCCCATTTCGTTTTCGATCCTGTAATTGAAGGACGACGCATCCTGATGCAGCGTCAGCTCCACGCTGCCCATCTCCGTGGAAACCTCCGCATTGCCGCTCACAGTGCCCGCCATTTCCACGCTGCCCATCGAGGTGGAGATATCCAGCTTTTTCGCGGTGAACGCCTGTACCTCGATGGCGCCCATCTCCGTATCCGCATCCAGCTTCTGCGCGTTCACGGTACCGGCCAGAATAGAGCCGACCTCCGTTTCCAGCTCCGCTTCCGCCGCCGCCAGCTGCGGCACCTCCAGGCAGGCCAGGTTCATGCAAAGCTCCGCCTTGTCCCAGACGATGCCCGCCGGAACCGTCAGCGTGATCCTGCGGTCATCCGCGGCGTGGAAGATGGCCCCATTTCCCACATCCTTCAGATGGAGCGTACCGTTTTTCACGTAGCACTGGATCTGATCAGCGTTTTTCCCCGTAAGATGCACGGTATTTCCCTCTCCCTCCTCGATCAGGAGATAGTGAAGGCCCATTTCCACATCCAGTTTTTTCAGAGCGCCGCTGTAAGGGATGTCCGCCTCGAAGTCCCCGGTATAGATCTCCTGGCCGCTCTCCGCTTTTTCGCTGTAGGTCTTTCCTTCCGCAGCTGCCGCGGCATTTCTCTCCAGATCTCCCGCCGGGGTGCCTTCGACGTGCTCCGCATGGTGCTCTGCCGCATCCGCGTATTCCTCCGCATGGTGCGCCGCGCCGTCCGCATATCCTGTCACGCGGGACACCAGACCGTCCGCCCAGTCCCGGACTTCCTGTTCCAGGCGCTCTTCCAGCTCCTCGCCGTACTCCCGTTCCAGATAGTCCTCCCAGTCATCGCCGTACTTCCGCTCCAGATAGTCGTCCCAGCCATCGCCGTATTCACGTTCCAGACGGTCCTCCAGCGCATCCCATCTTTCTTCCCGCGCATCCTCGTTCCGGTCCCATTTCTCTTCCAGCGCGTCCCACTTTTCTTCCAACTCGTCTTCCTTCCTGTCCCATCTGTTTTCCAGAATGTCGTCCATATCGTCCAGACGGTCCAGCGTCCACAGCACATTTCCGACGCCCGGCAGACCATATATGCCTGTCCGCGTCACGCTGCTGACGCTGTATGTCCTGACCGTGTTTATTCCCGTATCGATCTTATCCAGATCCTCAAGGCCCCCCGCCATCGCGCCGATCCCCGACAGCGACACGCCCAGCGCTATACAGCAGGCACCCGTAATGACCGCGATTTTGACTTTTTTCTTCATGATTCCGCCTCCCTTCTCAGATCAGTTATTGTCTTTTCCCTTTCACCTGTCTTACGACAGCAGTTCCGTTTCCGCCCCTGCGGAATTTTTGGTAAAACACATCCCTTGCCCGACACTCCCTATTTTCTGCGGACCGCTGCCCGCACGCCGTTCGCCGCCTTCCGGAAAAGCGGCGGGAACAGCTTCGTGACCACCCATCCGATGGCCAGCGTCAGGAAGATGCCGCACCCGATGCACAGAAAGCTGATCCCCATGGAGAGCAGCGCCGCCGCCGGAAAGGCCGCCAGCTTCGCCACGGAAGCGGCCAGACAGATCAGTCCGGCACAGATGAGGATCACGCCGCCGAACAGGAACACGACGGCGAAGAAGATCGCCGCCAGCGCCAGCACCACCAGCGCGGTCAAAAGCCCGATCCCTACGGCGATGATGACCGGCAGGGCGAAAACGGCGAGGACGACGAGCAGCGCGATCATGCCGCCGCTCATGTGCTTTCCGCCTTTGTTTCCCCGATACCGTCCGTTCAGATCCCGTGAATGCCCGCCGTCCGCGCCGCGCGCTTCCTGTGCGCCGCTGCGCTGCGCTTCCCCATCGCGGGGCTTTCCTTCCGTCCTGTCAAAAGCGGTTCCGCCCGCGGGCCCCGTCCGTTCCTCCGGCCCCGGCATACCGTTTCCCGGCCCGGCCGCCGCCCTCGGATCCGCTGTCCCGGCGGTCTCCCCGCGACCCTGTCCAGAGCCCGGCCTGGCGGCGAGCTCGTTGCCGCGGGCCCTGCTCCCGGTCCGAAAGCCGTCCTCCGAGAAAACGCCCTGCTGCCCCTGCGCGTCCTGCAGTCCCTCCCGGATGGATGCTGCCAGCTCCTCCGGCGTCCCCAGCGCCGCCAGCACCTCGCCTTCGTTCTCCACACCGGCGTCGTTCAGATAATCATTATAGTATTCGATCGCCTCCCTGCGCTCATCCTCCGGCAGATCGGAAAGCAGAGCCGCGAGCCTGTCCATGAAATTCATTCTGTTCATCTGCCAACACCTCCCTCGAACATCCCCGTGATCTTTCCGGAATACCGGGTCCATTCCGCCTCGTACAGCTTCAGCTGTGCGCTTCCCCGCGGCGTGATCTTGTAATAACGCCTGTTGCGCCCGCCGCATTCCACATCGTAGACCTCCAGACATTCATCCCGCATCAGCCTGCGCAGTACCGGATACAGCGTGGATTCCGACAGTTCGATGATCTGCCTGACCTCCTGCGTGATCTTATATCCGTATGTCCCTTCCGGTTCCCTGGATACCACCGCCAGAACGATCGCGTCCAGCAGTGCCGCTCCCGTGTTGAAAATCATGTGCGCACCTTTTCCCCTTCCTGTCCCCGCAGGATGCTTCCCGCGGCGTCCTTTCCTGCGGCCTGGGCCGCTTCATGTTATACAAGTTTATAATATTATATTCTGTATAATATTGTTTCTGGCAATAGTATATCTCATATAATATTATTCGTCAACAGGGATATATAAAAAAATGGGGAAATTTGTATAAAGAAAATGAAAATGCCGGGCCTTAAGCCGCATAAAAAACACGGCGCCTTCCGCAACTCTGCAAAAAGCGCCGCACCGTTCCTCTCGATCACTTTTCCCGGCCGCTCCCGCGGCCCGGTCCTTCCTCTCCGTCCCGGAAAACTCTGCGTCCTATCCTTTCTTCTCCGGCCCGGGAGTCCCCGCATCCTGTCGTTTTTTTCCAGGCCCGACAATGCCCGCCGTCCGGAACAGCCCCGCCCGCTCGAACGCCTTCAGGAGCACATACAGCAGCACGGTATCCACGGGCCAGGCGATCACATTGCTTAAGATCCGGTCCGGCAGTCTGCTCCAGTATGGCCAGCCGTAATAGCCGGACAGCCAGTACGTTCCCAGCACCACGTTGATCACCAGCCCCACCGTCAGCTTGGCCGCCAGGATCCGCCAGAAGCTGATGGGCTTACGGTACAGAAAGACTCCGTAAATCAGCCCCGCCAGAAACGCGTTCAGCGTCAGCCCAGGGATCCAGCCGCCGGTGGGCTTGAGCAGGAATTTCAGGATGTCCAGCGCGGCCGCAAAGATGCTCCCTACCGCCGGACCGAACATGAAGTCCACAAATTCATTCGGCAGCCCCGAGAAGCCGACCTTCAGATGCTCGCTGATCTGAATGCTGGTGACATAACTCAGGACGATCGCAAGAGCCGCAAACACACCGCACATGCAGATCGTGCGGACTTTTTTGAACTCCTGTGCGGAAGCTGTGAACAAGGCAGCGAGTTTCTTCATAAAAAAACACCTCCTTCTACAGACATCCGGCCGCAAAAGGAGATAAAACAAACACTATCTTCCGCTGCAGCGAGATGCGGTCCGTATACCGCAAGCGCGGGCAAAACAGCCTTCCGAAAACAGGCGCGGCGTCCGCGCTCTCTGTTTGCGATCCGCTGTCCCGCACTTTTCGTCCTATCGGCAACTCTCTGTCCGGCGGGCACTTAACGCATAGGGACCTACTCTGCATATCCGGGATCTGCCGCGCCTATCGGTACGGCAAAACAACCCGTGAGCTATTTTATCACAAAACCGAAAAAGCGCAATATCCTTTTCCGGTTTCTTTTCCAATAGGTACTGCTTTCTATATCAGAAAGGCAGATAAGCGGCCGCGGCCAGGCATGCGGCTCAGCACAGCCGGTCCGCCGCCCACAGCAGGCCGTAGATCACCGGCTGATGCAGCAGATAAAGAAGCAGGGAATGCCTGCCCAGCCACGCCAGGCCCTTCGGAACGCTCCACCCGATTTTCGCGCCGAAGCCCTCCGGCAGCCTTCCCCCGGACACAGGCCGTTCTTCCCGCGCGCCTGTCCCGGTCACTTGCGCCGTGCAGACCTGTGCATCCGTCCCGGTCACCTGCGCCGTACATACCCGCGCGCCCGTCCGAAAGACCAGCCGGTTCAGGAAATAGCCCGCCGAGAACAGGAACAGCCACGGGATCAGCGAGAAATAGTCCACCGAGAAAAAATCCGCCGCCGGGAAGCCCAGCCATGCGGAAAAAAGATCCGCATACCAGCTCTCCGGCAGCCGCACGAGACGAAGGCCCTCAAAGCCCAGCCAGCCCTCGTTCACATTCCTGGTCAGCAGGAACAGAAGCGCGCTCCCCACAAGCCCCACAGCCGGAAAAAGGCCGGAAAACACCTTTTCCAGCCCGATCCACAAAAACATACAGGTCCCCGTCAGCGTCAGCACGCCGAACAGGACCGGATCCTCCGGCAGAAACACCAGCGTGACGGCCGAGACCAGCACACCGCCGCCGAACACACAGGCCGCCCGCCGGAGCTTTCTCTTCCCGAAGGGGAAACAGAATCCGGACAGCAGAATGAACGTCCAGCAGATGCTCTGCTGCCAGACATAGGCCGCCGGGCCGTGATACCAGGGCAGATCCCAGCCGAAAAGGTACACCAGGTCCCACACCCCGTGATAGAGGAACATGCTCAGGAGCGCAAGGCCCCGGATCTGATCCAGAATCTGATATCGTCCGTGCGTGTCCATATCCGTCCATCCCCGCTTTCGCTCCGGTCGCCCTTCTCGCGCGCCGTCTCCGCCGTCCAGCTTCCCGTTTTATTCCTTCCCGAACCCGTTCGCCATAATGAAATCAACGGCCTCCAGATATCCCTCCAGCCCGTGACCGTAGATCTGCTTATCGCAGGCCGGGGCGGTCACCGAGACCTGGCGGAACGCTTCCCGCTCCATGATATTGGAAATGTGCACCTCTACCTTGGGCATCGGCACGCTGTTCAGCGCGTCGAAGATCGCGTAGCTGTAATGCGTATAGGCGCCCGGATTGATGATCAGCCCTTCCGAGCCGTCAAAATACGCCTGCTGGATGCGGTCGATGATCGCGCCCTCATGGTTGGACTGAAACACCTCGATATGGATCCGGCAGGCCACCGCCTTCCGCGCGATCATATCCAGAAGGTCATTGTAATCCTTCGTCCCGTAGACCGCCTTTTCGCGGATCCCCAAAAAATTCAGGTTCGGGCCGTTGATGACCAGCAGCTTTTTGAGCCTTTTCGCGCCGCCCTTCGCCTCTTCCGCGCCGTCAGCGGCATTCTCCCCGGCCGCACGCTCCGGTGCCTCCGCCGCGCCGACGGCCGCAGCTTCCCCGGCGGATCCGGTATCGCTCCCGGTCTGTGCCTCCGGCGCCGCCTTCCCTGCGCCCTGCGCATCCTGTGCCTTCGCCGCGCCGCCGAGGAGGGAGCGCAGCGGCCCGCGGCCCTCCGGCCGCTCGCCCTGCATCCGGCCGCGGTATCCCGCGCCCTGCTTCTGTTCCGGGCGAAGCGCCCCGTCTATTTCATACAGGATCTGTCCGAAGCTCTTGCCGTCCACATCGATGATGATGTCGGCGGCCGACTCATAGGCTTCCTTGCGTTCCTCCAGCAGGTTCCGGATCCGCTCCAGCGGATTTTCGCACTGCAGAAGCGGTCTCGCTCCGTCCTCGCGGACTCTCTCGTACAGCGTTTCCGCCGTCGCCCGCAGATATACCACCTTGCCGATCTCCTTCATCAGCGCCCGGTTCTCCTCCCGCACCGGCATGCCGCCGCCCACGGAAATGACCTGGTTCTTCGCCGTCTCCTTCAGATATTTCAGCGCGTCCGTCTCCATCTGGCGGAACGCCTCTTCTCCGTCCTGTTCAAAGATCTCCGTGATCGTCTTTCCCTGTTTTTTCTCGATCCATCTGTCCGTATCCGTCATCGACTGCTTCAGCCTGTAGGACAGCTTCACCGCCACACTGCTCTTTCCGCATCCCATGCATCCGATCAAGATCACATTTGCCACAACCTGTACCTCACTTTCACCTACTGCTGCGAATCCTGCACTTTCCAAAAAATCCCGTCATACGCCAAAGCTGCACGAAGCTCCCTTAAAGGGCCCTTCCGATCTCAAAGAAGTCCCATGCGCCGGGAAAGCATTTCGTAGATCTGCCCTGCCTGCTGTGCCGTCACCGAAAGACCGTTCCACAGTTCAAAAGCCTCCACGCCCTGACAGACCAGCATTTTCAGGCCGTTAAAGGCGCGCGCCCCCGCCGCCTGACAGAGCTCCATGAACCTCGTCCGGGCCGGTCGGTAGATCAGATCGTATCCCGTATGGATCATGCGGTAAAAATCCCCGTCCTCGATGACCGCCTGTCCGCTGTCCGGATAGAGCCCCACGCTGGTGGCCTGGATCGCCAGATATTTCCGATCCGGCAGCGTTTTCCACTCGGAGAGCCCCAGCGCCGTTATGCAGTCCCTGCCGGTCTTTTCCCGGACCTCCTGCGCCGTCTGTTCCGCCTTCTCCCGGCTCCGGTTCAGCAGCCAGATCCGCTGCGCGCCCCTGGCCGCGCACATGTGGGCGATAGCGCGTCCCACGCCGCCCGCTCCCAGAAGGATCACCTGCTCTCCCGCCAGGGAAACGCCGTCCTCGCGCATGGCCCGGTACAGACCGCTCATATCGGTATTGTACCCTCTGTATCCGTCCGGCGTG
>CANRMT010000093.1 GCA_947631815.1 uncultured Eisenbergiella sp. | reverse complement strand
TAAAAAAAGCAAGTAAAACCTTGCAAAATACGGAAAAAATTTTAGTTAGGATTAACTGACAAGTGGCAAACTCGGGAGGCCGTTGGACAGTATAGTATAAAGCGGGTATCGATCAAAAAGATGATTGATACCCGCTTCTTTTTGTGTTAATCTATAGGTGTTGGTTTGCAGACAGCACGAAAAGAACGATGGAGAAGAACGGGATCATGTCAGACAGAGAAGACCGCAGAGAAGTCAGAAGGAAAAGAAGGATACGCAGCCAGGTGGTTTCCTATATCGTGACGGCCGTGCTGCTGGCGGCCGTGATCGCGGGCTGTTTCATGGGCATCCGCGCCGCGGCGGGCACCATCGCGGCCCACAAGCAGGAGCGGGATGCGAACAGGCAGGCGATCATCGAGTCGTCGATGGCGGCGGAATCCGCCGAAGTGGAATCCGCGGTGGCGCAGCTGCTGGACGAGATGGAATCTCAGACTGAGACGGAAACGGAGACGGAATATACGCCGGAGGACGCGTTGGCCGAAATGGTGGCGGACAGCATCGGGTCCATGACGCTGGAGCAGAAGGTTGCCGGGCTGTTTTTCGTGACGCCCGAGCAGATCACCGGGGTCGCCCAGGCGGTCCAGGCGGGCGAGGGCACGAAGGAGGCGCTGGCGAAATATCCGGTCGGCGGTCTGATCTATTTTGCGCAGAATATCCAGTCGGAGGAGCAACTTCGGGAAATGCTGACCAATACGGTTTCCTACAGCGCGTTCCCCCTTTTCCTGGGCGTGGATGAGGAAGGCGGCAGCGTTGCCCGTGTGGCGAAGGCCCTGAAGCTGGACAATGTGGGAGATATGGCGGATATCGGCGCGTCCGGGGACCCTCAGGCGGCTTACGGCGCGATGCAGACGATCGGGACCTATCTGGGCTCCTACGGGTTCAATGTGGATTTCGCGCCGGTGGCTGACGTGCTGACGAATCCGGAGAATACCGTGATCGGAAAGCGGGCGTTTTCCTCCGACGCGCAGACGGCGGCGTCCATGGTCTCTTCCGCGGTGCAGGGACTGCAGGAGACGGGCATCAGCGCATGCATGAAGCATTTTCCGGGGCATGGCGATACCGCGGAGGATTCCCATGAAGGAATGGCGGAGACCGCGCGCACGAAGGAACAGATGCAGGAGACGGAGTTCCTGCCGTTTCAGGCCGGAATAGAGGCAGGCTGTGACATGATCATGATCGGGCATATCACGGCGCCCGAGCTGACGGGAGGGAGCAACATTCCCGCCAGCCTCTCCGAGGAGATCGTCACCGGGATCCTGCGCAATGAGCTGGGCTATAACGGCATCGTGATCACGGACGCCATGAGCATGTCCGCCATCACGGAATATTACGAATCGGATGTGGCGGCGATCATGGCTCTGAAGGCGGGCGCGGATATGGTGCTCATGCCGGAGGATTTCGAGCAGGCCTACGAGGGCGTGCTCAAGGCCGTGCAGGACGGCACGATCAGCGAGGAGCGCGTCAACGATTCCCTGGCGCGGATCTATACAGTGAAGCTCCGCAGCGCCGTGGAGTGAGAGCGCCTGCTCGTGAAAGCCCCGTCAGGACACGCCGCCCGCCGCGCGCACACATGTCATTTTCCCGGACCGTTAGAAAAACGCCGGCCCTTGACGAAGCGAGCCCGTCGGGCGAAGCTGAGTCTAGTGCCGCTGCGTTTTTCTCGAGCGCGAGCGTGTCCGGAAAAGACATGTGTGCGCGCGGCGGGCGGCGTGTCCTGACGGGGCTTTCACGAGTGGGCCTTCAATCGGCGGTTTGGATGGGCCCTGTATTTTTTCAAAATTATAGGTTGACATTCCCTCTGTTAGATGATAATATAATTTTTGCGGCAGTCATCGCATACCGCATGCGGAAGTGTCGGAACTGGCAGACGAGCAAGACTAAGGATCTTGTGACAGCAATGTCGTGTGGGTTCAAGTCCCATCTTCCGCAGTGGGATACATATTTTATGGATAATGCAGGAATGGCGGAATTGGCAGACGCGTACGGTTCAGGTCCGTATGGTAGCAATACCATGAGAGTTCAAGTCTCTTTTCCTGCACGCGAAAAGGCACTTCGATGAGAATTCGGAGTGCCCTTTTCGGCGTTATGCATTCCTTTTTGTGCCAGAGCGGGCTTCCCGACTTTTTAAACCAGGAGGAGAATATGGGAGAAATAACCAGAAGGGACCAGTTGATCTTTGATATCGCGTCGGCGGAGTGGGATCTGTTCCAGCAGGTGAATAACACCGGCGGGCGCGCGTCCTGTCAGGACGATCCGGACACTTTCTTCAAAATGAGGATGAGTCAGTGGATGGTGTATTCGGACGAGGTGCTGGAAAGCTATCAGGCGGATCTGCTGTCCGCCGCGGCGGAGGGCCGCAATCTGATCTTTGAAAAATACGGGTATATGATGGAAACCACCTATCCGGAGGAATATGCGCAGATCCGGGCGCATCTGCCGGAGGTATCGGAGGGAAAGCGCGCGCTGATCGATCGGCTGGCCCGGATCCATGTGGAATGGGATGCCTGGATGCTGGAGCACTACCCGAATATCCGCAGGAACGGCAGGACGATGACGACGGGAGAGGACAGCGCGCTGGACGGAAGCTCCTCGGAGAGTTATCTGAAGGGAGAGCTGTCGACCTATTCGGAGAAAACGCTCCGCCTGATCTGGGCGCAGACGGAGGCCGCCTATGCGAACGGGGAAAATCTGTTGAAGCAGATCATAGAGAACGAGACGGCTTTTTACGGCTACAAGAGCCTCGAAGAGGCGGAGGCGGCGCACGCATAAGACCGCAGGCATCTGAACGGCAGCAGGAGTGCGGGTGACGGATGGCCGCAGAACCGCAGGCGCAGGCGTTGAACGGCCGCAGGATTGCAGGCGGCGGCTCCGCAGGCGCAGACGTTGAACGGCCGCGGAACCGCAGACGGCTCCGCAGGTGCGGATGTGCTGAAGGGCCTTAGAAATGCAGGCGTCTGCGCACCTCGTCGCGCAGCGGCGTCAGGGTCAGGATCGTGATCAGCGCGATGATGATGACCGTGCAGATGGCCAGGAGAACGGCCGACCAGGTCAGGTGAAGGGGAATGTACAGAAAGCGCTGGATGAGCAGCTCGATGCCCACGCAGAGGGCGGCCAGCTCCAGGAAGCTGTAGAGCGCCACCATGAGAAAGGCCGAGGATACCTTGCGCACCAGGGCGGCGAAGAGAACGGCCAGCACCGTGACGAGGGCCGTCAACGGCAGCGCGAGCCGGAAGAACCATTCCCGCCCGGCGGTGTTGAAGCTGATCATGTACTGATAGAAGGCCGCGGCCAGGCCGTCGCAGAGCAGACAGCAGTAGATGGAGAGGTGCGTATGGATCACGGCGGGGAAGGCCAGCACGCCGATCAGGAGGCAGGCCCCGATGACATAGAGGGACCAGGCGCTCCGCGAAAAGACAAGCAGGTTCAGAAGGGCGCAGACGGCTGACGAGGAGAGCAGCACGACGAGGAGCAGGATCGCCAGATCCCGACTCTTCACCACCTCCACCTGGCCCTTTTCCTCCGGGAAGGGAGAGGGCGCCGCCGGGAGGCGGGATTCGTTCGGATTCAGGACGGGCGTGCCGCAGAGCGGACAGCGCGTCAGGGAAGCGTCCAGCTTCACCCCGCAGTTTACACAGTAGGACATGGATCTCCTTTCCGCCGCGGATGCGGCATATCAGGGTCAAAGCGCGGTCATGCGCCGATGGGTGGAGAAAGCGCGGCGATGCCCAAAGATCGGCCGCGGTGTGTCTGTTTGGAGGAGCGTTCCGAAGGAGCGGGCGGGACCCTTCGTCCAGGCATCGGACCTCCAGTTCGCGCTCAGGAACGGTTGCTTTCAATGGTGACTTTGATGCCGTCTTCCACCAGGCGGCGGAAGAACCGCCGTTCCACGTCGGCCTCCCGGATGCAGCTGGCGAAATTCACCGTCAGGATATCTTCATAGCTTATGACCGCGCAGTTGGTCCGTTTGGAATAGGGGATCCCCATATAAATGTCGAAACGCTCCAGCCACTGCTTCATGTCGTCGGGCACCTGGAGCGCGCCCATGTTGGTGAGCCCGGCGGAGGAGTTGCGGTCCTGGACCCTGGAATAAAAGAGCCGCACGAAGAAATCCTTGATGAAGAGCGGCACGATCCGGATCAGCGGATTTCTTTTGGTGGAGGCGTTGGTGGTGATATCGCCCCGCAGGAATTTTTCGTTGATATAATAGCGCATGTAACGGTGCACGTGGGAGACCACTTCTTCAAAGGTATATGTGCCCAGGCGGGGGTCGACGGACGGATACACCATGGTGATGAAGTTGCGCAGCGTTTTGGAGGGGAAGAAGCGGCGCAGATTCACCGGCATAGCGATGCGCACGGGGCGCAGGCAGAGATGAGGCTCCTCCTCCTGCTTCTGCAGGAGAGAGAAGAGCAGCACCGCGTTCAGGTATTCGGTGATGGAAGCGCCGTACCTGTGGGCGGCGGCGGAGACCTCTTTTACGGAAAGAATGCCGTCGATGACGTTGAAGGTGTGGAACGGCTCCCGGCTGCCCCTGACCCGGTAGGTCTTCCCGGCGGGCCGCTGCGGGCGGACCCTGGCGGTGGCATAGCGCATGTATGCGTCCTCCATTTCCTCCGGATCCGGCGTTTCTTCGATGTCCTTGACGAAGGCTCCGTTCGAAACGGAATGGCCCAGCAGGCGCAGGTATACCGCGGTGACGGTCATGAGCAGATACATGGCTCCGGTGCCGTCCCCCAGACTGTGATGGGCCTCCAGCGAGATCCGTCTGCCGTAATAGTAAAAGCGGATCAGATAGCGGTCCCTGCTGTAGAAGGACATGGGCATGCAGAAATTCCGCACGTCCGGACGCACCAAAGGGCCGGGCCGTTCGTTGGGCTCCAGATAGCGCCAGAAAAGGCCCTTGCGCATGGAGACCTTGTAGGTGGGAAACCGCTTCAGGGACAGATCTACGGCGCGCTGGAGGACGTCCGGCCGGATCTCCTCGGTCAGGCGCACGGAAAGCCGGTAGACGGAAGAAAAATCCCTGCGCTGGAGCGTCGGGTAGACGATGGCGGAAAGATCCAGTCTGTACCAGGTTCGGAAGGTTGTCTTTTGGGTCGTCTGCATTCGGTGGTCGTCCTCAGATCCTCGGTGAAGGTCCATATATGAGATATGGACGGCTGCTTTTTTCCAGTATACACAGTTTCGACCGGAAAAACAACAGGGAATCGTCGCGTCGTTCTTTACGTCCCGCATATTTTGTGATAGTATTACTATGAGTACGTGTGGAGTTACGGACGGCAGGAGGTTTGCATGGCGCTCGGAGAAAAACAGAATCAGAACCTGATGCACCTGATCCGCAGAGTGCATGGTCTGGTGGAACAGCCGGATATCGACAGGCACCGACACTCTCAGGACAGGATCGGGGCGTTTCTGGGGACGGAGCGCGGCGCGGAATATATTCCGGTGAAGGTGGACGATATGGAGTGCGAATGGGTGCACGTGCAGCGCGCCCATATGAAAAAGTATGTGATCCTCTACTGCCACGGCGGCGGCTATTCCACGGGAAGCACGGTGTACGCCAGGACGCTGACCACCAAGCTGGCCGATTCCACATCCATGGACGTGTTCTGCTTCAACTACCGCCTTGCGCCGGAATCCCCCTGGCCTGCCGCGCTGGAGGACGCCGTCCGGGCGTGGGATCATCTGATGCATTACGGCTACGGCGCCCGGGATGTGATCGTGGCCGGAGATTCTGCGGGAGGGAATCTGGCGCTGACGCTGGTCCATTATCTGAAGGGACAGAAGCGGCTCCTGCCCAGGGGCCTGGTGCTGCTCTCTCCCTGGACCGATCTGACGGCGTCCGGCAAAAGTCATCAGACCAGGGCCCATGTGGACCCGGTCCTGAATCCGGAATATCTGGCCCGGATGACGGAGAATTACGCCGCGGGACGGGATCTGACGGATCCGCTGATCTCGCCGCTGTTCGGCGACTTCTCGGGATTCCCGCCGGTGTACATCCAGGTGGGGGACAACGAGATGCTGCTTTCGGACGCCACCATGCTCCATAAGCGGCTCATCAAAGCCAATGTCTCGGTGCGGATCGATGTCTACAAGGGGATGTGGCATGTGTTTCAGATGTCTCCCTTCAAGACCGCCTATGAGGCCATGGGCAAGAATGCGGAATTCATTTACGATATTTGCAGATAGAAGGAGGCCCTTTTGAATATCCGTGAGAGTCTGGAAAATTGGGAGGAGGAATATTTAAGTCCCTATGCCGCCAAAAGCAGAGAGTCCGCAGGCAGGATGCGGGATGAGGAGCAGTGCGATATCCGCCCCGTGTTCCAGCGGGACCGGGACAGGATCATCCACAGCAAATCCTTTCGGCGCCTGAAGGACAAGACCCAGGTTTTTCTGTCTCCCATGGGAGATCACTACCGCACGAGGCTGACGCATACGCTGGAGGTATCCCAGAACGCCAGGACCATCGCCAGGGCGCTGCGGCTCAATGAGGAGCTCGTAGAGGCCATCGCGCTGGGGCACGATCTGGGGCATACGCCCTTCGGACACGCCGGGGAGCGGGCGCTGAACCGGGTCTGTCCCTACGGCTTCGACCACGCCGTCCAGGGCGTGCGCACGGTGGACCTCCTGGAAAAGGACGGCCAGGGGCTGAACCTGACGTTTGAGGTGCGGGACGGCATCCGCAACCATCAGACCAAGGGCCATCCCATGACGCTGGAGGGCCGCGTGGTGCGGCTTTCGGACAAGATCGCCTATATTCATCACGATATGGATGATGCCATCCGGGCAGGGATCCTGACGGAGGCGGACGTTCCGTCACAGATCACGGAGGTGATCGGCATGACCACGGGAGAACGTCTGGATCATTTCATCCACGATATCGTGTCGGCCAGCAGCGGCAGGGACGAGATCCTCATGTCCGAGCCGGTGGCGGAGGCGATGCAGAGGCTGAGGCAGTTCATGTTCGAGCGGGTTTATCAGAACCCGCAGGCCAAAGGAGAAGAGGGAAAGGCCGAGATCCTGATGGAGACGCTGTACGATTACTATCTCCATCACCCGGGCGTCCTGCCGGAGGACTTTCAGGGGCTGATGGACCGGGGAGAACCGCTGGAGCGGGTGGTCTGCGATTACGTGGGCAGTATGACGGACCGTTTTGCCATCGCGAAGTACGAGGAGCTTTATATCCCCAAATCCTGGCTCTATTAGCCATACATAAGGAGTTCGGCATGTATTATCCTGATGAGCTGATCGAAGAGATCCGGGCGAGAAACAATATCGTGGACGTGATATCGGGCTATGTGCACCTGCAGAAAAAGGGCAGCAATTATTTCGGCCTGTGCCCGTTCCACAATGAAAAATCGCCCTCCTTTTCCGTCTCCGCCTCCAAACAGATGTATTACTGCTTCGGCTGCGGCGCGGGCGGCAATGTGATCACCTTTCTGATGGAATACGAGAATTATTCCTTCCCGGAGGCCGTCAAGGCGCTGGCGGAGAGAGCGGGCGTCGCGCTGCCGGAGGAGGAGTATTCCCAGGAGATGAAGCGGGCGCAGAGTCGGCGCGCCAGGCTTCTGGCGGTCAACAAGGAGGCGGCCACTTTCTTTTATTATCAGCTCCGCAGGCAGCAGGGCAGGACAGGCTATGAGTACCTGAAAAACAGACAGCTTTCGGACGAAACGATGAAGCGGTTCGGGCTGGGCTATTCCGGACTGAACGGCAGGGATCTGATCGGCTATCTTAGGTCAAAGGGATACGGGGACGATCTGATCCGGGAAGCGGGGCTGGCCAATGCGGACGAAAGACAGGGCATGACCGGCAAATTCTGGAACAGGGTCATGTTCCCGATCCAGGACATCAACAACAAGGTCATCGGGTTCGGCGGCCGCGTCATGGGTGACGCCAAGCCGAAGTACCTGAATTCGCCGGAGACGGAGATCTTTGACAAGAGCCGTAATCTGTACGGCCTGAATCATGCGCGGACAAGCCGGAAGGGCAGCTTCATCCTCTGTGAGGGATATATGGACGTCATCGCCATGCATCAGGCCGGTTTCGATCAGGCGGTAGCGTCTCTGGGGACCGCGTTCACGACCGGTCAGGCGAGTCTCCTGAAGCGGTATTCCCGGGAAGTGCTGCTCTCCTATGACAGCGACGGCGCCGGAGTGAACGCGGCGCTGCGGGCCATCGGCATTCTGAAGGAGGCGGGCATGACCGGGAAGGTCATCGATCTGGCCCCCTATAAGGATCCCGACGAATTCATCAAGGCGCTGGGAGCGGAGGAGTTTCAGAAGCGGCTGGACAATGCCGGGAACAGCTTCTTTTTCGAGCTGGAACAGCTGAAGCGCGGCTATGATCTGCAGGATCCCCAGGCGAAAACGGAGTTCCACCGCGCGATCGCCAGAAAGCTCTGCGAGTTTTCGGAGGATGTGGAGCGGGAGAACTACATCGAGGCGGCGGCGCAGAGATATCATATCGGCTTTGAAAATCTGCGCAGGCTTGTGGGGAGCTATGCGGCGCAGACAGGGTTCGCCCAGCCGGTGATGCGCCCCAGATCCGGGACGGCCCAAAAAGAAACGGCCCAGGACAGGCAGATCCACAACGAAAAGCTACTGCTCACCTGGCTGGGGGACCGGCCCGAGCTGTACCCGAGGATCCAAAAATACATCACCGCTCAGGATTTTTCGGAGGGGGTCTACAGAACGGCAGCGCAGCGCATGTTTGAGGAGATGGAGAGCGGCCGCGTGAATCCGGCGGCTATCATCAGCATGTTTGAAGAGGAAGCCGAGCAGCGGGAAGCGGCCTCCCTTTTTCACACGAATATCTCTTTGCCTGACAGCCTGCAGGGACAGGAGAAAGCCTTTCACGACATCGTGTGCGCGGTAAAGCGCCAGAGTTACGAGAGGGACTGCGCGGATATGGGGACGGATGTGGAGGCCCTAAAGCGCGCGGTCGCCGGGAAGAAGCTGTTGGAAGAACTTAGCAAAACGCATATTTCACTTCAATAGCGTTCACAATAGAATCAGATACAGGAAGGATGTTGACGGACATGGACGAAAACACAAGAGCGAAATTTGACGAGAAGCTGAAGGGCCTCCTGGCAATGGCGAAGAAGAAAAAGAACGTGCTGGAATACCAGGAGATCAGCGACTATTTCGCGGAACTGCATCTGGAAGAGGAGCAGTTCGACGAGATATTGGAAACGCTGGAAAAAAACAATGTGGACGTGCTGCGCATCACGGAGGACGACGACATTCCCGATGAGGAGATCCTTCTCACCGAGGAAGATGTGGACGTGGAAAATCTGGATCTCACGATCCCAGACGGCGTCAGCATAGAAGATCCGGTCCGTATGTACCTGAAGGAGATCGGAAAGGTGCCGCTGCTTTCGGCCGAGGAGGAGATCGAACTGGCCAAGCGGATGGAAATGGGGGATGAGAGCGCCAAAAAGCGTCTGGCCGAGGCCAACCTGCGTCTGGTGGTCAGCATCGCGAAGCGTTATGTGGGACGCGGCATGCTGTTCCTGGATCTGATTCAGGAGGGGAATCTGGGGCTGATCAAGGCTGTAGAAAAGTTCGATTACAGAAAAGGGTATAAGTTCTCCACCTATGCGACCTGGTGGATCCGGCAGGCCATCACCCGCGCCATCGCGGACCAGGCCAGGACGATCCGCATTCCGGTGCACATGGTGGAGACCATCAATAAACTGATCCGTGTCAGCAGACAGCTTCTGCAGGAGCTGGGGCGTGAACCTACCCCGGAGGAGATCTCCGAGGAGATGAAGATGCCGGTGGACCGGGTGCGCGAGATCCTGAAGATCTCACAGGAGCCGGTATCCCTGGAGACCCCCATCGGCGAGGAGGAGGACAGCCACCTGGGCGACTTCATACAGGACGACAACGTGCCGGTCCCCGCTGATGCCGCCGCCTTCACCCTGCTGAAGGAACAGCTGGTGGAGGTGCTGGGCACCCTCACCGAACGGGAGCAGAAGGTGCTCCGCCTGCGCTTCGGCCTGGACGACGGCCGCGCCAGGACGCTGGAGGAGGTCGGAAAGGAATTCTCCGTCACCCGCGAACGCATCCGCCAGATCGAGGCGAAAGCGCTCCGCAAGCTCCGCCACCCCAGCCGCAGCCGAAAACTGAAGGACTACTTGGATTAACAGCGAGGAAGATAAGGAAGGTTCCCGACGAACCATGCTTGCATGAGTTCGTCGGGAACCTTTTTTATCTGACGAGCGTCCTCCATGAGCGAAGGGCCGCAGGCCCGAAGCGAATGGAGGCCCCGCGCGGAGCGCGGGGGTTAATCCGCGCGTAGAGGGAAGCCAGCGAACCATGCTTGGCGGATTGCGAAATATGACTACAATTTATTTGGTAAATGATGAGAAGTTTATGGAAGAATCGGCCGCAATAC
>CANRMT010000092.1 GCA_947631815.1 uncultured Eisenbergiella sp. | reverse complement strand
GGGGATTGTTATAGGATGAACCGATTTTTGATCGTTGACGGCAGCAATCTGCTGTTTCAGATGTTTTTCGGCATGCCTGCCAGGATCGTAAATAAACGCGGGAAAGCGATCCAGGGGACGCTCGGATTCGTAGGTGCACTATTGAAGATCATCCGCAGGACAGAGCCGACGCATATTGCGGTATTGTTTGACGGAGAACATGAAAACGCCCGTTCCGAGCTGAATGCCGATTACAAAGCGAACCGTGCGGATTACAGTCAGGTCCCGGAGGAAGAGAATCCTTTCTCCCAGCTGCCGGATGTGTATGCCGCACTTGAATATTTAAACATCAGATCTGCGGAGACAAAGGTCTGCGAAACGGATGACTGGATCGCCGGATATGCGCTGACGTACGGATGCGAAGCCAGGATCGTCATAGCTTCCTTTGACAGCGATTTTTTCCAGCTCATAACCGAGGAGGTGTCCGTCCTGCGATACCGCGGGGACAATACGGTTGTCTGCACGCCCGATTACATAAGGAACAGGTTTCAGATCGAGCCTGCACAGTATTCGGATTTTAAATCAATGGTCGGAGATGCGTCCGATCATATCAAAGGGGCGGATAAGATCGGCCCGAAAACGGCGGCCGGTTTATTGAAAAGGTTTGGAACGCTCGACAATATTCTGGCGAATGCGGAAAGTATAGAAAAGCCGTCGGTCAGAGACTCCATCATCCGGAACACGGAACGGCTGCGGACAAACTATAAAATGATCAAACTGGACAATACGGCGCAGCTGCCGTTTGCCCTGCATGAGCTTGCTTACGCCTTCACAGGGGTGACGACAGCGGAGGTCTTGAAGGGGATCGGGCTGTCCTGATATCCGATGATGTCACGGATATAAAAGGAACACGTCGGATTTCATAAAAGCGAACCGGTTTTTTGCGCATTGGAGGACTGCAGGATCATAGGTTATCTGTCCAGGATGTGGATGATGACGCCGTCCGCTGTGCCCTCGACCGTGCCGTGCAGATCGGCATGCTCCATCCAGGCGAGCGAGGCACTGTCCGTGATGATGACGGGGCGGGTGCGGATCACATGGTCGGAATCCTCCGTGCCGTTGTTTTCTATGAAAATGCGGCAGGCTTTGCCCTGATCGTCCGTTCCCTCCAGGATATAGCGGGCGGACAGCGTCATGGGCCTTCCGTCCGTTCGCATCTGCGTGTCAACCCCGTGGGGCAGGATCTTTCCCCGGAAATACGGGCCGTCCGCCGCGCCGGAGAACACGACCATGCAGGCGGAGCCCGCGTTCCCTTTTACCTCCATGACGTCGTCGAGCGATACGTTTACTGTTAGGATTTCCCGCATATCCTTCCGCCTCCTTACGAGAGAGTAAAATACGATTCTTATTATTTCACCTGTTTCTGTTCTGTGCCGTCTGTTTCATTGATTTCGTTCATGTATCCAGCGGTAATGATGCCTGCGGGCAGTGCCACGATCGCGATGCCGAAGATTGAGGAAACCATCGTGATGACACGCCCGGCGGTTGTAACTGGATAAATATCCCCATATCCCATTGTCGTCAGCGATACCGTAGCCCAGTAAATGGCATCAAAAAAGGTATTGAACGAATCGGGCTCAACATTGAAGATAATGAGCGCGGAAATGAGAATATAAGCCCCAGCCAGTGTGCATACGGCGATTAAAGGTTCCTTCGAACGCCGAAATACATTTGCTATGATGCGGACGCTTTTGGAATACCGGAATGTCTTGAAAACCCTGAAAACGCGGAGGGCCCGCATCATCCTCATCAGCCTGAGCAGTTTGAAGCCGTTATTGAGAACAGACAGGGATGGAAGAATGGAGATCAGATCAATGACGGCCATAAACGAAAAAGGGTAGCGGATAAAGGATGCCGCTGATTTTTTTCCGTATTTGTAGTCTGCTGTGCAAAGCCGCAGTATGTAGTCCAGAATGAAGACCCCGGCGCAGACTTTGTCGATAACAATGAAGAATGGCGGTTCCGCTTTAAAAGCAAGGGGAATCAGGCTGCAGGTGATAAAAAACAGCATTGCCGCATCATATATACTGCTCAGCCTGTCGCGGCCGTCTGATACTTCTATGATCTCAAATATCCTTTTTCGCATAAAATATTCTCCTCATATTACGCCGCTTCAATAACTGGATCACTCCGCCAACAGCTCGGACAGATCGCGGATCGCCACGGCCTTCCGGTCACTTGCGATTTCCCAGACCGGGTGCTCGGTTTTGCCGCCCGAAAAATAGCGGCGTGCGCATCTGATTGTATGTGCTATGTCGCATTCCTCCCATAAGCGGTCATATGCCTCATCGAACAGACGCATGTCGTGCCGGGTGACGGTCTCGGCGGCAAGTTCGATCTCAAATAATCGGATCTTTGCGCGTTCTTCTTCTGATGCCCTGCCCCAATCGGCTTCAAACAGCTCGCGGCAGGAAGGGATATCGTCAAAATAGTAATTGCATTTTAACCGGCAGCAGCATTGCGGATATTCTCTTTGACGCACGTATTCAAACACGCCCTCCGCGGCCCATTTCACATAGTCCGTCTGCATATCGGCCATCCCAAATCGGTCAAGGGCCTCGCGCATGAACTTCGCGGCAAAAAAGGTTCCGTAAAAGCATTCCGTGCCTTTCGCCAGCGCCTGAACAAACGGCTCTGTCAGTTCCCAATATTTTTTGTAATTTGCCGACAGCTCCGCGCCCAGACAGAGAGTGTCGCTCATATGATAAACCTTCATTTGTTATCCTCCCGGGAAATTTATGTCCTGCGGCCCCTTTTACCATGCCCTTCGCACATGAAGCCTCAGACGGATCTGATGCGCCTGTCGGCGCGGTATAATGACCTTGCGGTCATTATATCATCCAAATGCGTGGAAATCTATAAATAATTGGGCCATATGCTTCAGCCTGATCCTCCGGGACGGAAACGGCTGTTGAAACAGTGCTGTATTTTATGAGAAGTTTCGGGAAACCGTAAAGAGGAACCGATTGACAGCCTTCTCCGAAATCGGTAGAATAGGCACAGAACACATAGAAAATCCGTACGGGGGAGAATCATGTATGATGTATGATGTGATCGTCATCGGCGCGGGGGTCACCGGCTGCGCCGTCGCGCGGGAGCTTTCCCGCTATCGGCTGAATGTTCTCGTTCTGGAAAAAGAAGAAGATGTCTGCTGCGGGACTTCCAAGGCGAACAGCGCCGTCATCCATGCGGGACACGACGCGCTGCCGGGCACGTGGAAGGCCCGGTTTAACGTGGAAGGCAATGCGATGATGGACCGGCTCGCCGAGGAACTGGATTTTCCGTTCCGGCGGAACGGGTCGCTCGTCGTATGCCTGGAGGAGGAACGGATCCCGGAGCTGGAGGCGCTTCTGGAGAGAGGGCGGCAGAACGGTGTGGAGGGACTGCGCATCGTCACCGGGGCCGAGATCAAAGAGCTGGAGCCGAACCTTTCGGACGAGGTGAAGGCGGTGCTTTACTGTCCCACGGGCGGGATCGTCTGCCCGTTCCTGATGACGGTGGCGCTGGCGGAAAACGCTTTCGAAAACGGCGTGGAATTCCGATTCGGCAGGACGGTGACGGCAGTGTGCGCCGCGGGGACGGCGGATCGGGCGTGCTGGAAGCTGTCGGATGCCGACGGAGAAATTTATGAGACCCGCTGCGTCGTCAATGCGGCGGGCGTCTACGCGGATCTTTTCAACAATATGGTCAGCGCGCACAAGCTGACCATTCTGCCGCGCCGGGGCGAATATCAGCTCCTGGACAAAAAGGCCGGTTCGCTGGTGTCCCATACGGTCTTTCAGCTGCCGGGCGCGTCCGGCAAGGGCATTCTCGTCACGCCCACGGTGCACGGCAATCTGCTGGTCGGTCCCACCGCGCAGGATCTCACGGATCGGGAGGGCGTCAATACGACGGCGGAAGGGCTCGCCGAGGTGATGGAAAAGGGGCGGCGCAGCGTGCCCTCCCTTCCAGGCGGGCTGACGATCACCTCTTTCGCCGGGCTGCGCGCCTCGGAGGCCGGTCATGATTTCGTGGTGGGCGAGGCCCCGGATGCGCCGGGATTTTTCAACTGCGCCGGGATCGAATCCCCCGGCCTTTCCGCGGCTCCGGCCATCAGCGTCTATCTGGCCGATCTGATCGCGGCCCGACTGCAGGCAGGGGTCAGGGAGGACGTATGCCGCACCCGCAGGGGGATTCCCTGTGTGGCGCAGGCTTCTCCGGAAGAGCGGCGGGAGCTGTTCGCGCAGGATCCCGCTTACGGAAATGTGATCTGCCGCTGTGAGACGGTGACGGAGGGCGAGATCCGAAACGCGATCCGCAGACCGCTGGGCGCGCGGTCCCTCGACGGCATCAAACGCCGGACGAGGGCGGGAATGGGACGGTGTCAGGCCGGGTTCTGCACACCGAAGGTCATGGAGATCCTTCAGGAGGAGCTGGGTCTGGATCCGTTCGCGGTTTCCAAGCACGGTCCGGGATCGGAGCTGCTCGTGCGGCAGAATGGGGGAGAAAATGGAACGATATGATCTGATCGTGGTCGGCGGCGGCCCTGCTGGCCTTTCCGCCGCGCTCTCTGCCCGGCGTGCCGGGGTGCGGGACATCCTGATCCTGGAACGGGACAGCGAGCTGGGCGGAATCTTGAATCAATGCATCCACAGCGGCTTCGGGCTCCACACGTTTCAGGAGGAGCTCACCGGGCCGGAATACGCCGCGCGGTATGTTTCGCAGGTGCAGCAGCTCGGGATCCCCTGCAGGACCAATACCATGGTGCTGGATCTTTCTCTGACGGCGTCGGGGGAAAAGCTGGTCACCGCCATGAACCGGCGGGAGGGGCTTCTTTCGTTCACCGCCCGCAGCGTCGTTCTCGCCATGGGCTGCCGGGAAAGGCCCAGGGGTGCGCTGAACCTGCCCGGATACCGTCCCGCGGGCATCTATACGGCGGGAACCGCCCAGCGGCTCGTCAATATGGAAGGCTTTCTTCCCGGACGGGAGGTGGTCATCCTGGGATCCGGGGACATCGGCCTGATCATGGCCCGGCGTATGACGCTGGAGGGCGCCAGAGTGAAGGCGGTCGCGGAGCTGATGCCCTATTCCGGCGGTCTGCAGAGAAATATCGTGCAGTGTCTGGAGGACTTCGGGATCCCGCTCCTGCTTTCCCATACGGTGGTCGATATCCGCGGAAAGGATCGGGTGACGGGCGTCACGCTGGCCGAAGTGGATGACGGCCGCAGGCCGATCCCCGGGACCGAGGAGGAGATCTCCTGCGATACGCTGCTGATCTCCTGCGGTCTGCTGCCGGAAAACGAGCTGTCCGACAAGCTGGGGGTCGCGCTCTCTCCGATCACCGGCGGCCCCATCGTGAATGAAAGTCTGGAGACCAACGTCCCCGGCGTGTTCGCCTGCGGCAATGTGCTCCACGTTCATGATCTGGTGGACTATGTTTCCGAGGAGGCCGGACGCGCCGGTGCATGTGCCGCCGCGTACGCCGCCAGGACCGCTTCGTCTGACCGGGATCCGCAGGCGTTTGCAGAGGAGATTTCTCTCACCCTGCGCCCGGAGGGCGGGATCCGCTATACCGTCCCGCAGACGGTCCGCCCCGCGCATATGGAGGAGGCGCTTTTGGTCCGTTACCGGGTCGGCGCGGTCTGGACGGACTGTACCGTCAGCGTATGGCTGGGGGACGTTTGCATCATGAAGCAGAAAAAAAAGAAAGTGACGCCCGGGGAAATGCAGCAGTTTTTCCTGAAAAAGGAGGCACTGTCCGCCGCGGGGGCGTCCGGCGATATCATTGTGAGACTGGAGAAAGAAAATCATGGAAGTCCGTAAGCTGATCTGCATCAACTGCCCGCTGGGCTGTCCTCTTACCGTCACCCTGGAGGAGGGCGAGGTCGTCAGCGTTGTCGGCAATACCTGTCCCAGAGGGGAAAGCTATGGCCGGAAGGAAGTGAGCGCACCCACCCGCACCCTGACTTCCATAGTCCGCGTCAGGAACGGGCATCTGCCCGTGGTGTCCGTGAAGACGTCTGCGGATATCCCGAAAGGGAAGATCGGCAGCGTCATGGACGCCGTTCACCGCATCGACGCGGACGCTCCCATCGCCATCGGACAGGTCCTTCTGAAGGACGCGGCGGGGACCGGTGCCGACATCGTCGCGACGAAGGCCATTCAGAGGGTTTGAGGCGGGACGCGGAGATTTTCCGCGCATATGATAAATAGGGAAAAGACGCCGTCTGGACGGCGGAATGCGAGGCGAATATGAAGGTAGTGGTATTGGCGGGCGGCATCAGCACGGAACGGGATGTTTCCCTGATCTCCGGCAAGCTGATCTATCAGGCGATGAAGCGGCTGGGGCATCAGGCGGTGCTGCTGGATGTCTATCTGGGGATGGAACGGGACGATATCGACGGCATTTTTGAGAGCGAGGAAGATTTCGCGGCGGATATCGCGGATATCCGGGAGATCAATCCCGATATCAGCGAGGTGAAGGCCCGGCGCAAAGACGGCGGGAAATGCTATTTCGGGCCCAACGTGATCCGCATCTGCCAGATGGCGGACGCAGTCTTTCTGGGGCTGCACGGCGAGGACGGCGAGAACGGCAGGCTGCAGGCGGCCTTTGATCTGCTGGGCATCCGCTACACGGGCACGGACTATGTCAGCAGCGCGCTGGCCATGGATAAAGCGCTGGCGAAGGAGCTGTTCGCCGCCAACGGGATCCCCACGCCGGCGGGCGCGGTGCTGAAAAAGGGGCAGGCGTATTCTGCGGATGTGCCCTATCCCAGAGTGGTGAAGGTGTGCAAGGGAGGCTCTTCCATCGGCGTTTATATCGTGAAAGATGAAGCGGAGTACGATGCCGCGCTGAAGGCGGCGTTCGGCTACGGCGATGAGGTCCTGGTGGAGCAGTATATCAGAGGACGGGAGCTGACCTGCTGTGTGCTGGAGGGAAAGGCGCTGCCCATCGTGGAGATCGCGCCGAAGGAAGGCTTTTACGATTATAAGAACAAATATCAGGCCGGAAGCACGGTGGAGATCTGTCCCGCGCCCGTCGGTCCGGAGATCACCCGGAGGGTACAGGAGATCTCGGAGCAGGTGTTCCGGGTGCTGCGCCTGAAAAAATATGCGCGGATGGATTTCATGCTGGATGAACAGGACAATCCCTATTGTCTGGAGGCCAATACGCTGCCGGGCATGACGCCCACGTCGCTGATCCCGCAGGAGGCGGCCGCGGTGGGCATCGGATACGATCAGCTCTGTCAGAAGATCATCGATATGGCGTTTGAGGACTGAGGGGCCGTCAGCGGACGGGATCGGCCGGAAACGGTATCCCGTTTTTCGCCGTCCGCCGCTGCGCAGATGCTCCGGAATGGGGATTTTTATGAAAAATATGACATTGTGGAACATCGCCCGGGCGTGCAGCGGGCGGTTCGTGATCCCGGCGGGCGGGGAGGCGCTTTTGCAAAAGCGCGGCCTGTCCTGTCCCGGGGCGGGAATGGCGACGATCCGAAAGGCCGCCGGTCTGGAGGCGAAGGGGATCGTGCGGGATTCCAGGGAGGTGCAGCCGGGCTTCGTGTTTGTCGCCACCGTGGGGGAAAAGGTGGACGGACACCGTTTTATCCCGCAGGTTTTTGAAAAGGGGGCTATCGGCGTCATCTGTGAAAAGGAGCCCGAACCTCTGCCGGGGCCCTGCATCATCGTGAAGGACAGCCTGCAGGCCATGCGGGAGGTCGCGGAGTTCTACCGGCAGCAGGTGCCCGACATCCCGATGGTGGGCATCACGGGCAGCGTGGGAAAGACCAGCACGAAGGAATTCGTGGCCGCGGTGCTCTCGCAGAAGTACAGGACCCACAAAACGGAAGGAAATTACAACAACGAGGTGGGCGTGCCGCTGACGCTGTTCGCCATGCCGGAGGACGCGCAGGCGGCGGTGGTGGAGATGGGCATGAACCATTTCTGGGAAATGCACCGTTTAAGCAAGATCGTGCGGCCCGACATCTGCGTGATCACGAATATCGGCCAGTGCCACCTGGAAAATCTGGGGAGCCGGGACGGCATTCTGAAGGCCAAATGCGAGATCTTCGATTTCATGAATCCGCAGGGAAAGATCTGTCTGAACGGGGACGACGATAAGCTGGCGACGGTCCGGGACGTGAACGGGATCCGGCCGGTGCGCTTCGGCTTTTCGGAAAGCAATGATATCTATGCCGCGGATATCGTCAGCAAAGGGCTGTTCGGGAGCAGCGTGAAGATCCATGCGGCCGGGACCGTGTTCGAAGCGGAGGTTTTGCTGCCCGGCGTTCATATGGCCCGAAACGCACTGGCCGCCGCGGCGGTGGGCCTGCAGATGGGGCTTTCCCCGGAGCAGATCGCGGCGGGTATCGCATCCGTGCGCGCGGTGCGGGGCAGGAGCCGGGTGGTCAGAGCCGGAGAGCTGGTGCTCATCGACGACTGCTACAATGCCAATCCGGTGTCCATGAAGGCCGCCATCGATCTGCTGGACCTGGCCGAGGGGCGCAGGGTGGCCGTTCTGGGCGATATGCTGGAGCTGGGAGAGGAAGAGGCGGCGCTGCACGCGGAGGTGGGCAGATACGCGGCGGAGCATCAGGTGGACTGCCTGCTTTGCGCCGGAGCCCTTTCCGTTTCCATGTGCCGGGCGGCGCAGGATGCGGGGATCGCGGAGGCGTATCATTTTGACACCCGGGAGGCGCTGACGGAGGAGCTGTCCAGACGCCTGCGGCCCGGCGATACCGTGCTGGTGAAGGCGTCTCACAGCATGGGGTTTGACAGGATCGTGGATCTGCTGGAAGCAGAATGAGATAATGAGATAAGAAAAACGAACAGCGCCGCTGCGGACGGCCTCTCAGGAAGGGGCGGCCCGCAGCGGCGTTTGTTTGACGCCGGTATTTCCGGGATATCTGTATCGCGATGTTTCGGGGGCGCGGCAGTTATTTCCGCGGTGCCGGCAGCAGTTCTTTGTTTTTGAAGTACATCCGTTTGATCTCGTCCACCACCAGATCGTTCAGGTTCTTTTTCTGCTCCCGGTCCAGCTCGTGGGGCAGGATGGGCTCGCCGTATTCGATGATGACGCTGGTCTTTTTGACCCTGGGCAGATGATCCTCAAAAATATCGCCCGCGTTGACGATGGCCATGGGGATGATGGGACATTTGGCCTTTTCCGCGATCTTCAGGCTGCCCGCATGGAAGGGCAGGAAGGTGTCGGGCGTCTTGTTCCGGGTGCCCTCCGGGAACACGCAGATGGAAATGCCGGACTTCATCTTTTCGATGGCGGCCAGAACGGTTTTCATGCCCTCCTTCAGATCGGTGCGGTCCAGGAACAGGCAGTGCAGGTTTTTCATCCAGGTCACCAGCAGGGGATAGCGCAGCATCTCCTTTTTGGCGATGTAGCCGGTGGGACGGGGGACCCGCACATAGGTCATGACGATATCGAAGTAGCTGCGGTGATTGCCCACGTAGAGCACGGGGGTGTCCAGCGGGATGCGGTCCTCGCCCAGATAGGTGATCTTCGTCCCGGCGATGGCCAGACAGCATCGGAATGCCCAGTTCACGATGGCGAGGGAGCTGCGGTTCTTCAGGTCCATGTTGAACTTCCCGATGATCCATTCCGCCAGCATGAGCGGCGTGCTCAGGATGAGGAACAGGATCACAAAGGAAGCGAGAAAGATAAAACGGATCATGGCGTACACGCAGCCGGATGTTTGTCCGGCTATTTTCCTTTCCGAAAGTAAATCCGAGATCAATGAGGGCCGATATTCCGGGAAAAAGAGCGGCCTGTCGGAGGATCTGCCGATCCCGAAAGCCGTGCTCGGCTGGAATGCCTCTGTTTTTAAGTATAGCCGCCGGGGGAGGGAAAAGCAAGACTTTTTGTGGGCATAGGACAGGCATCCCTTCTCATAGACTGTGGAAAGGACGGCGCGTACCCCGCGCGGCCCGGAACGGTCGGAAGGCGGAATAGAAGAATGAAGAAACTGGTTCGGATCTGTCTGGCGGGACTGGCCATGCTGGCGGCCCTCTCCTGCGCAGGCTGCGGAAAAAAGGATGAAGAGAAAAACAGGCAGGATCTGGAATTCACGGTGGTGGACGAGGGGCGTCTGCCGGAGGAGCTGAAAAAGCTCGTGGACGAGAAGAAAAAAGGCCCCTTCAATCTGACCTACGCGGACGGCGGATATATGTATCTGTGCGTCGGCTACGGCAAGCAGAACAGCGGCGGATACAGTATTTCCGTGAACGAGCTGTACGCTGCGGAGGAGGAGATCTATCTGGATACCAACCTGATCGGCCCCAAAGAGGCGGAGCCGAAGGGGAGCGGTCCCTCTTATCCGTATATCGTGATCAAGACGCCGTTTGTGGATAAAACGGTGGTATTTGACTGAAAGATATGATATCATAACGGAGAAAGCGCCGACGGCGTCTGCGCCGGCCGGTGCCTGACGGGTATCTCCGTCTGGGCGTCTGCCGGGATGGAGGGAAAAACTGCCGAAGGTCCGCGGTATTTCCCGTCCGATAAAGGGACGGAGGCGCGGGCCGCTTTCGGAAGGGTGCGAAAGGAACACATATGATCTTTATCAGAAACTGCCGTCTGGTGGATCCCGTTTCCGGCGTGGACGGCCGGAGGGATATTCTGATCGACGGAGAACGGATCGC
>CANRMT010000091.1 GCA_947631815.1 uncultured Eisenbergiella sp. | reverse complement strand
CCAGCTCCCCGGGAAGCTCCTTTTCCCTGCAGGCCGCCGTCAGGACGAGCTTTTCCTCCGCCCTGGTCATCGCCACATACAGGACCCGAAGCTCTTCTCCCAGATCGTCCTTTTCCAGTTTCTTCGACAATACATGTTTTTTCAGCGTTGTCCGCTTTGTCCGCGCCGCGGGATCCACACAGTCGACGGCAAGCCCCAGATCCAGATCCATGAGCACGGGACGGCGCAGATCCTGCCGGTTAAAGCGTCCGGCAAGGCCGCAGACGAAGCAGACGGGGAATTCCAGCCCCTTGCTCCTGTGAATGCTCATGATCCGCACCACATCCGCATTTTCATCCAGATCGCCCGCTTCTCCATAGTCGATCTCATACTTTTCCAGCTGTTCCATATAGCGGATGAAGTGGAACAGGCCAAAATAGCTGGTCTTTTCAAAGCTCTCCGCCCTGGTGAGGAGCATCTCCACATTGACGCGGCGCCGGTTTCCGCCCGGCATGGCCGCCGCCTCGTAAAGATATCCGGTCTCCTCCAGAAACTTCTCCAGCAGGCTGTGGATGGGCAGATAGACCGCGTATTCCCGGAATCTGTGCACCAGCTCCAGAAATGCGCGGCACTTCTCGGAAAGCGCCGCCGTGTCCGGACCCGCGCCAGCGCCGCCGCGGCCCGGATCCTGTGCATCCCCGCCGCGGTCTGCCGCTGAGGTTTGCTCCGAGCCGCTGCGGTCCGCCGCCGAAGTCCGTTCCGGGCCGCCGTCTCCCGCCGCCATCTCCTCAATACAGACGTAGAGTTTTTTCTTCCGCTTCTCCTCCCCCGCCCGCAGCAGCGCGATCTCCTCGTCCGAAAATCCTCCGATGGACGAACGGAGCACGCCGAACAGCGGAATATCCTGCAGGGGATTATTCAATATTCTCAGGAAATGCAGAATATTCTGCACTTCCTTCGCCGCGAAATATCCGGTCCGCGAGGCCACGTACACCGGAATCTTTTCTTCCTCCAGCACCTGTTTGAACACTTCGTCCCACCCGGAGGCCGTGCGCAGCAGGATCACGATATCCCCGTAGGAGGCGGGCCGCAGGCCGCCCGACGCCCTGTCGCGCACGGGCAGATGCCCCACCAGCTCCCGGATCCGCGCCGCCACGATCCGCGCTTCCTGCTGCCGCGCCTTTTCGGCATTTTCCTCCGTGACCGCCAGCAGAAGCTCCGGCGCGTAGGGAAAGACCTTCGGAACCGCTTCCTCCCCGTCCGCGGCAGAATGCAGCTCCGACGACTCCGGGAACTGTGCCGCCGGACAGAGCATGGCGCCGCTGTCATATTCTACGCCGCCCAGCTCCCGGTGCATGATCCGGGAAAAAACGGCGTTCACACAGTCCGCCGTCTCGGGACGGCTCCGGAAATTCTGCCGCAGATCCACCCGGACACAGCTGCCGCCGTCCCTGCGGTACCGGTCATATTTTTCCATAAAAAGCTCGGGACGGGCAAGACGGAACTTATAAATGCTCTGTTTCACATCCCCCACCATGAAACGGTCAAAACGCCCCTGCGCTTCCCCGGATATGCTCTCCAGCAAAAGCTCCTGCACCAGATTGGAATCCTGATATTCGTCGATGAGGATCTCCGCGAAATGTGCCCGGTATTCCTCCGCCGTCTTCGAGGCGGTTACGGTCCCGTCCTCCCTTTTTGTCAGCAGGATCCGCAGCGCCAGATGCTCCATATCGGCGAAATCCAGCAGATTCCGTTCCCGCTTTTTCTCTGACAGCCGCCGCATGAAATCCAGCACCAGGTCCACAAGAGCTTCCAACGCCGGGGCCGCCTTCTGCATATCAGACAGCCACGTTTCCCAGGAAACGGCGAAATAAGTCTCCCGCAGATTCCCCAGGAGCTTTTTCACGCGCTCCCGCTCCTTTTTCGCCCGCTCCCGCTTCTCCGGGGAGATGGAAACATCCTTTTTGACCGGCAGACGCGCGAAAGAGACCCGGCGCAGGGCCTCGCAGAATGCCGCCGATACGGGCATTCCGCCGGAAAACGGCGTTTTTTCCGGGCCGTCTTCATTCTTTCCCGCCGCGATCCTCTGCAGCCCCTCCATCAACAGCCTGTCCGCCTCCAGGACGGGCAGATATGGGTAAGGGCCGTCCGGCTGCGCGCACAGAGCGGCCGTTTCCCCGATCTGTTCCGCGCAGGCCTCCAGCGTCTCGTCCACGTTCTCCCAGACCTGTGCGAACCATGGCGTTTTTTCCAGATCCTCCATGGAGGAGACCGCCAGATCACTCCGGTGGGATCTCAGCCATTCCTCCGGCCACGGATGGCTCATGGCGAATTCATAGACCGAAAGGATCAGGTCCTCCAGCCTGTCATCCCTTCCTCCCGTCGCAAAGCATTCCGCACAGTGGAGAAACGCGGGATCCTTCCGCGCGTAAGCATCCTCCAGAAGCTCTCCCAGCACATCCTGGGCCAGCAGCTTCCGTTCCCCCTCATCTGCCACGCGGAAATCCGGGTCCAGGCCGATCTCATGGAAATGGTTGCGGATCAGATACAGACAGAAGCTGTCGATGGTGGTGATCTGCGCGTTGTGCAGAAGGGTGAGCTGCCGCTGCAGGTGCAGGTCCTCCGGCCGCTCCTGGGCGCGCCGGGAAAGCTCCTGTTCCACCCGCTCCCGCATCTGGGCCGCCGCCGCGTTGGTGAAAGTCACCACCAGCAGACGGTCGATGTCCACCGCATTTTCCGGATCGCTGACCAGCTCCGCGATCCGTTCCACCAGCACCGCCGTCTTCCCGGAGCCCGCCGCCGCGGAAACCAGGATGTTGCAGTTTCTCAGATCAATGGCCCGCCGCTGATCCTCCGTGAATTTCGCCGCCATCGGACACCTCCTCCCTGATGCGCACGAGCGCTTCCTCTTCCTTTATGTCCTCCAGTTCCCGCATCAGATATCCGCCGATCTGCCGGTCAAACCCGCACACCTTCCGATAAGAACAGAAATCGCAGGCGCTTCGGTTCCCCTGCACATACGGATCCAGAGCGATCCGCCCGTCCAGGATCTGGCGGCCCGCCTGCCGGATCTTTTTCTCTACAAAGGCGGATACCGTTCGAAAGTCCGTCTCCTCCATGACGCCGGAGCGAACCGAAAAGCCGCCGTCCTTTTTTCTCTCCACCGGCACCACATCGGAACGGTCCGTAAAGCTTCCGTCCAGCCCCTTTACCACGTCCTCGCTGGCGTTCACCACCCCCGTCGCGCGCAGGGTCCGCAGGATCTGTGCGTTCACCTCTTCGGGCGTCATTTCCTCCCGGTCCGCCTCGATGACCGGATCCTGCACCCGGTAATAGAGCATGGCGGCCGGGATGACCTCTTTGCCGGGATGGGCCTTCGCGGTCAGCTCCATGGCCGCGTTCAGATAGACCACCAGCTGCAGCTGCAGCCCGTAGTAGAGCGCCGCCAGAGAAAAATCCCTGCTGCCGGATTTATAGTCCACCACCTTCACATAGACCCGGTCCGTTTCCTCTTTCACGTCCATCCGGTCGATGCGGCCCCGCAGGCGCATCCGCTCTCCCTCGCCGAGCGCGATATTGACCGCGTCCAACTCCTCGGCCACCGAAAAGGAAACCTCAAACCGCTCCGGCACGAAGCTGCCCTTTTTCAGCTGATACTGCATAGCCTGCACGGTGCGGCTTAAGATCCTCCGGATCCTTGTGATCATATAGGCGTTGCGGGCGCTGTCGAAGAGCACCGTATTGTTGTAACCGGCGGCACAGGCGTCTGCCGCCTCCGCCACCAGGCGCTCTCCCTCCTCCGGCGGAAAATCGAACCAGGTATAGCCGTTTTCCTCCAGCTTTTTCGAGAAGATCTCCAGGATCTCATGGAACAGATTCCCCAGATCCACCGCCTCAAAGGAAAATTCCTCCTGATCTGACAGCTGCAGGCCGTAACGCAGGAAATGGGAATAGGCGCAGGCCGCATACTGCTCCAGACGGCTCACGCTGCCCAGAAGCGTCTGCCCGTAAAGCGCCGCCGCCACGGCTCTGGTAAGCGGAGATTCCCGGTACTGCAGAAAAGCCGTGTCCGTGAGCCTGCCGCTCCACACCCCATAGACCTGATCCCGCCGGTAGAGATGATACAGCGTCAAAAAGGCGCTCTCCTCCTCTTCCGGCATCCTCCCGTCCGCATACCTGCGCAGTCCCGCCGCCAGATACTGCCTGCCGTCCTTCAGCGACTGGATCTGATCCAGCGCGGGCGCCGTTTCCGGATGCCGTACGCGCAGGCCGGGAAACAGCTTCTGCATCTGACCGATCAGGAAGCTGGGGCGCAGCGCCCTGCCGTCCGTCCCCATCCGGGCCCAGGAAAGGATCAGCCGCTCCGACGGCTTCGTCATGTTCAGATACAGATACAGCCTCTGAATGTACATCTGCTGTCTGGGCGAAGGCGCCAGCTCCTTCCCGGAGGAGGCCAAAAACTCCCGGTCCAGCTCCGAAAGGATCCCGCCCTTTCCCGCGTTCCGGGGAATGTACCCGTCATTGACGCCCGCGAAAAAAAGGGCCTTCACCGGCTTCAGCCTGGTGCGCTCCATATCCCCCACGACCACCCGGTCCACATTCTGCGGGATCGTGCCCACCCGGATCTCATCAAATCCGGCCTCCAGGATCTTCGCGAATTCCTCCGCCTTTGCCGGTTCCTCTCCGATCAGGCTGACGATCTGATCCAGCAGGTCCATGACCAGCCGATAGATCTGGGCATACTCCCGCTCCCGCACGGCGTCTTTTTCCCGGGCAAATTTCTCCTCGAAGCGCTTCAGCTTCTGCTGCACGCCGTTCTGCGTGATGAACCGGTACAGCCCGCCCGCGAAATCCGCCGTCTTCCGGAAATTCCCGTACAGCGGCTCCAGCTGCCGCACCAGACGGGCCCGCAGCGCGTTCAGCTCCTCCAGCTCCCGCATGGGCTTTGCCATATCGCGGGTGCGGTAAACGAACGGCGCTTCCCATTTCTTCCGCCCCCGGATCCCCAGGGAACGCGCGTAATTCTCCAGCCGGTCCGTCTCGTCCGGCGAAAAATCCGCCAGCCCGCTGCGCAGATAGCGGAATACCGCCTCAAAGCTGTAATTCTGCACCCGCACCTGCAGCGCGCTTTTCATGTATTCGATGAACGGGTTCAGGCCGATTCCCCGGGTCCTGTCCATATACACGGGAATATCCAGCTCCGAGAACTCCCGCTCCACAAGGCTTCCGTAAGCGCTCAGGTCCCCGCAGATCACGGCGATATCCCGGTAACAGCAGCCGGTTTCCCGGACCAGACGGCGGATCGCGATGCCGATCTGATGCGCCTCCTCCCGCTGTGTGGCCGCCTCCAGCAGAAAGATCTCCTCCGGCGTCTTCCGGGCCGCGCCGTCCCCGCCCGCCGGGCCCGCAATGTCCGCGGCGCCGGTCCTGATGCCATCATCCGCGCTCCCGGCGGCGCTGCCCTCTGTGCCGGTCCTGCCGGTGCTGCCGTCCATGCTCCCGGCGGCGATGCCCCCGGTTCTGCCGATGCCGTCCGCGTTCCCCGCTTCCCCGTCATACGCGGTCAGCGGATAGCGGAACAGACAGCGCTCCAAATGGGCGAGCTGCCGCCTTCCCTGAAAACGGGGCGGCACCGGGGGCGTCAGCCGAACGGGCTCCTTCATTTCCGTCCCGGCCTCCCGCGCCAGCCGTGCCAGAGAGGCCGCTGTTTTTTTGCTCAGGGCGAACAACTCCTGCTCCCCCGTTTGGTCGAAGGGATCGTCCCGTCCGTCCATGGTGACCGTCACCGTCACCTCTCCCGCCAGCCTCAGCAGCTGAAGAATGACCTTGTTCTGCACCGGCGTGAATCCCGTGAAGCCGTCGAACACCACCGTACTGCCCGGGATCAGCCGGGACTTCGGGAGCAGAGAGGCCAGCACCTCCAAAAGCTCCTCCGCCGTCAGGAACCGGTCCTGTATGAACTTCAGGAATCCCTCATAAACGACCCCGAGATCCTGCAGCTTATGATAAAGCTGTCCCCGCTTCCGGGAATACTCCGCCAGCTCCTCCAGCTCCTGCGGCCCGATCCCGTACTGCATGAACTCGGAAATGGCGGACTTCACCTCGTGCACATAGCCGGTGCGGCCCAGATTCCCGCCGATCAGAGGCATCTGCTCCCTGCGCTCCGCGGCCACCCGGCGCACGATCAGGCTCTTCCCCGTGTCGTCCAGCATAGGCACCCCGTCCGCTCCCAGCTCCTCAAAGATCCGGTGGGCCAGGCGGGTGAAGCTGAGCACATCGATGTTCATGATGCCCTTTTTCTCATGCATGGTCACCAGGTCCATCTGCGTCTGCATGGTGAACTGATCCGGAACGATGACGAAAAATTTCTTCTCCGGTGCCTCCTGCGACTGCGCGATGACCTCGCGGTAGACGTATGTGCTTTTTCCCGCGCCCGAGGCGCCGATCACAAACCGAAGGGACATGGTCCTTCTCTCCTTTTAGACGGATAGATATGACTTCGCGCAGGACGAAGGCCCCGGCGCCCTGCCGAGGTCCTCATCCTGCGCGGCCGATGCCGATATTCACTCTGACAGCACGCTGTCTTCTCCCTCCGGCAGGATCAGGCCGAGAAGGATGCCTACCACGGCGGCCAGCGCCAGGCCCGAGATCGTCACGGTGGACGTGATCGGGATGCTGTCGCAGCCGATGCCCAGCACCAGGATGATGGCCGCGGTCAGAAGGTTGCGGCTGTTCCCGAAGTTCAGCCTGGAATTGATCAGGATCCGAACGCCCACCGCGGAGATCATGCCGTAGAGGACGATGCTGATGGCGCCGGTCACGGGGGAAGGCAGGCTGGTGATGAAGCCGCCGAACTTCCCGATCGTGCCCAGCACGATGGCGAACACCGCGGCGATGCGGATGATGGAAGGATCGTATACCTTCGTCACCGCCAGGACGCCCGTGTTTTCTCCGTAGGTCGTATTGGCGGGGCCGCCCAGCAGACCGGCCAGCGCCGTGGCAAGGCCGTCTCCCAAAAGCGTGCGGTGTACGCCGGGATCCTCAAAGAAGTTCTGCCCCACGACCGCGCCGTTGGTCGTGATATCGCCCACATGCTCGATCATGGTCACCAGCGCGATAGGAGCCACCGCCATGATGGCATCCATCCGGAAGACGGGCAGGCAAAGGATCTGGGAGTAAATGGCCTGATCCATAAAGGAGATCCAGTGGGCCTGGCGGACCGCCGTGAAGTCGCAGAAGCCAAGCGGCAGGCAGACCAGATAGCCCACGATGATCGCGAACAGGATGGGCATCAGATTGAAGATCCCCTTCGCCCAGATGGAAACGATAATGACCGTCGCCAGCACCACCACCGTCACCAGGATGGATCTTAAGCTGAACACGCCGTCATGATAAAAAGCGCTGCTGATGGCGGACGCGGACAGGCGCAGACCGATGACGATGATCACGGGACCCGTGACGATGGGCGGCAGCAGCTTGTTCACCTTTTCATAGCCGAAGATCCTGATCAGCAGCGCGAACACCACGTACACCAGACCGGCGACGATCAGCGCGCCCTTCAGGGCAGCCAGCCTTTCCAGATAATCCGGATCCCCCACCCGGGAATCCCCCAGGACCGCCATGATGCCTGCCATGAACGCGAAGCTGGAGCCCAGGAAAACAGGCACCTTTTTCTTCGTCACCAGATGGAACAGCAGGGTGCCCAGGCCCGCGCAGAGCAGCGTGATGGAGACGTTCAGCCCCGTCAGCGTGGGCACCAGCACCGTGGCGCCGAACATGGCCAGCGTATGCTGGATCCCCAGGATGATCTTCTGACCCATAGTTCTTTCCTTCATTTGTCTTCCTCCTCTTTTTAAGAAACTGTATATGGGAAACGCATTCCGCGCCTTTTGCGGGCTGCGGATCTCCAACGCCGTATCCTTCTGCCGTCGGCAGATCTCAAAGCCGACTGCGCCGCCCGCAGGCTCAGAACAGCACCTGTGTCTTCGCGGGCTGTGTGCCTGCCAGCTTCCGTCCGCCGCGGCAGGATAAGAGTACCTCGCTCTTTTGGTTCAGCGCGTCGTAGAAATTCTCCGCGTTCAGTATAATGAAGTCCGCGGGATTTCCCTCCCGGATGCCGTAGGAATCCCCCAGATACAGCGTTCGGGCCGCATTGTAGGTGATCAGCCGATAGGAATCCAGGATCTCCTCATAGCCCATCATCTGGCACACATGCAGGCCCATGAACACGCAGTCGCGCATGTTGCCGGTGCCCAGCGGATACCAGGGATCGAAGATATCGTCGTGGCCGAAGGATACATTGCAGCCGGCCGCCAGCAGCTCCTTCACCCGGGTCACGCCCCGGCGCTTCGGATAGGTGTCCGCCCTGCCCTGCAGATGAGTATTGACCAGCGGATTGGACACGAAATTGATCCGGCTCAGCTTCAGAAGGCGCATCAGGCGGTTCACATAGGCGTTGTTGTAGGAGTGCATGGCCGTGGTGTGGCTGGCCGTCACCCGGTCGCAAAGCCCCGTCTCCAGCGCCCTGCAGGCCAGCGTTTCCAGCCCTCTGGAGGCCTCGTCGTCGATCTCGTCGCAGTGCACGTCGATGAGCTTATCGTATTTTTCCGCCAGGCTGCAGGCATAATTCAGGGACTCCACGCTGTATTCCCGCGTGAATTCATAGTGGGGAATGGCGCCCACACAGTCCGCCCCCATCCGCACCGCGTTCTCCAGCAGCGCCTTCCCGTTCGGATAGCTTAAGATCCCCTCCTGCGGGAACGCCACGATCTGGATGGTCACAAAATCCTTCAGCTCCTCCCGCAGCTCCAGCATGGCCTCCATCGCCGTCAGGGACGGATCGGTCACATCCACATGAGTGCGCACATACTGTACGCCGTTCGCCGCCTGCATGCGGATCACCCGGTTTACCCGCTCCTTCACGTCCGCCTTGGAAAGCTTCTCCTTGCGCCTGCTCCACAGCTCGATCCCCTCGAACAGCGTGCCGCTGCGGTTCCAGTCCGGGTCCCCCGCCGTCAGGCAGGTATCCAGATGCACGTGGGATTCGATGAAGGGCGGCAGGATCATACAGCCCCGACCCTCGATCACCTCTTCCCCGGGCAGCGCCTCCTGATGCTTGGCGATCTTCCCAAAAACGCCGTTTTCCACCCGGATATCCGTCGTATCGGGACTGTTTTCCAGATGAATGTGTTTGATCAGCATATTCCTTCTCCTTGTTGTGTGATTTTAAAAAAGCGTACGGAAAACCGTACGCTTTTGTTTTTATTTCCTGCGGCTGACCGCCTCTCCCAAAAGATAGCAGATACACGCGACCGCCATCCCGTTGATGGATGCGATGCCGACGGGGACCAGATTCGCCACCGCCGCACCGAGAACGACGCCCGCCACGGCAAACCAGTTCACCTGCTGCCGGATCTCGTCCCAGCGCTCATACTCCTTCGCATGGCAGAAATAGCCGAGCACCAGGATCGCGCCCACGGGCGGGAGCGTGCAGTTCAGAATGTTCAGCCAGCCCACGAAATTATCATACAGCCAGATGGCGGTCACCGTGCCCAGCGCGCCCGAGATCAGCACCATGGGGCTCTTCTTGATCTTGGTGATATTGGAAAGGCCCAGCCCCGCGGAATACAGCGCGTTGTCGTTGGTCGTCCATATGTTCAGCCCCAGCACCAGGATCGCGAACACCGTCAGGTTCAGCGCGACCATCACCTCGAAGATATCGTTGCCGCCCACATATACGCCGCTGACCGCGCCGAAGCAGAACATCAGGCTGTTGCCCAGGAAAAACGCGATCACCGTCACGATAACTGCCTGCTTCGCGCTCTTCGCAAACCGGGTGAAATTGGGGGTCGCCGTACCGCCGCTGACAAAGGAACCGATCACCAGCCCCGCGCCGGCCACCACGCTCATGCCCTGATGCTCGGCGAACTTCTCCGCCAGGGGCACATCGCCGTTGCGGACCGCGATGACCATCGCCGCGACGCCCAGCACCGCGATCAGCGGCACGGAAATATAGCTGACTATGGTCATGGCCCGGATGCCGAAAAACGCGGAAGCGGTCATGCAAATGCCCGCCACGGCCACCAGCGCATAGGGGACCCACGGCGAATCCGGCGCCACCAGCTTCGCCACCGGGATCGCGAACATCGCCACGCCCACGCCGAACCATCCGATCTGCGTAAAGCTGATCAGCGCGGAGGGAAGATACGAGCCCTTCGCTCCGAAGGAATGCTGCGCCAGCAGATCCAGGGAAAGCCCTGTCTTGGCGCCCACATAGCCCAGCGCGCCGGTATAGGCTCCCAGGATGACGCCGCCCAGCAGAAGCGCCTGCCAGAAGCCCGCCAGATCCAGGGAAAGCCCCAGCGTCTGTCCCGTCCACATGCTGGCCGAAAAGAACGTGAAGCCCAGCATGATCATGAACATCGTCAGAAAGCTTCTCCGCGCCGTGCCGGGAACCGGCGACAGCGAATAGTCGGGATCCGTTTTTTTCATTTCCTGTCCACTCATCTCAAGCCCTCCTGAAAAAAACCCATTTCATTAAAAATACTACAGTTTCTCTCGGATGGCAACAGGAAATTTCATTTTCCGACATCTTTTTTCCGGGCCGGACGGGCCGCGTCAAAGACGGCTCACTTGTTCATCTTATAGACAGGATCGGCGGGATAACCGCCCTTGATCTTCTGCATGCCGCGCTGGATCGCGTCCTTCGA
>CANRMT010000090.1 GCA_947631815.1 uncultured Eisenbergiella sp. | reverse complement strand
TACAAAAAAAGCAAGGAAAACCTTGCAAAATAAGGAAAAATTTTAATTGGGATCAACTGACAAGTGGCAAACTCGGGCGGAAACCTACACAAAGAATTTGCGGAAACGGCTGCGGTCGGTTGAATTCGTGCTGAAACCGTGATATAATAAACTGTATATTTTTATAACAGAACAAAAATATACGGTTACAAAATTGTGTATTTTGACAACTGAAGAAGGGAACTGACATTCTGAGAGGAGGGTAAAGCATGTCATTAGTACCAATGAAAGCGATCCTGGACGCGGCGGAGGCCTACAATTACGCGCAGGGAGCGTTCAACGTCAACGCGGTCTGCCAGGCAAAGGCGGTGATCGAGGTCCATGAGATGTTCCGTTCGGCTGCGATCCTGCAGGGAGCGGATCTGGCCAATGCGTTCATGGGGGGCAGGACCGATTTTGCCAACGGGACGCTGGAGGACAAGAAGAAGGGGGCGCAGAACATCGCCAATGCGGTGAAGAAGTACGCGCAGGACAGCCCGATCCCTGTGGCCCTGCATCTGGATCACGGCAAGACCTTTGAGGCCTGTGCGGCGGCCATCGCGGGAGGCTATACCTCGGTGATGATCGACGGTTCGTCCCTGCCGTTTGCGGAGAACGCGGAGCTGACCCGCGAGGTGGTGAAGTATGCCCACGAGCGGGGCGTGACCGTGGAAGGGGAGCTGGGTGTGCTGGCGGGCGTGGAGGATCATGTATTCGCTGCCAATTCCACGTACACCAATCCCATGGATGCGGTGAAATTTTTCAAACAGACGGGTGTGGACGCGCTGGCCATCAGCTATGGCACCAAGCACGGGGCCAACAAAGGAAAGGACACAGTGATCCGCAAGGAGATCGCCATCGCCGCGAAGGAATGCATGATGCACGAAGGGATCGAGGGGACGCTGGTGAGCCACGGTTCTTCCACGGTGCCTCAGTATATCGTGCGGGAGATCAACGCGCTGGGCGGCGAGATCCATGACGCCTACGGCATCAAAAAGGAACAGCTCAAGGAGGTTTCCAAGCTGGGCATCCGCAAGATCAATGTGGACACGGATATCCGCCTGGCGGTGACGAGGAATCTGCGGGAGCTGTTTGCCGGGACGCCGGCCCTGCGCCGGAGCGCATCCATCGGTCCCATTTACGAGCTGCTCTGTCAGAATCCGTCTCAGTTCGATCCCCGCGTCTTCCTGCCGCCGATCATGGATACCGTCATGTACGGCGCGGTGCCGGACGATGATGTGGCACGGATCGTGGACTGCATCGAGCGCGGCGTCCGGGAAGTGGTGGGCACGCTGATCGTGGAGTTCGACAGCGTGGGCAGAGCACCGCTCGTCGAAGCCGTTTCGCTGGAGGAAATGGCGGAGCGTTACCGCAGAAAGGGGATCTGAGCATGGGCATGAATATTCTGGCCGCCCATGGCGGCGGTCCCACCGCGGTGATCAACACGTCCCTGCAGGGGCTGGTGGAAGCGGCCCGGGAATCGGGGAAGGTGGATAAGATCTATGCGGCCCGGTTCGGTGCGGAGGGTATCCTGAAGGGGGATCTGATCGATCTGACCGATGTGCCCGCCGATACCATTCGGAAGCTGTCCCATACGCCGGCGTCCGCCATCGGTTCCTGCAGACGCAGGCTGGGGGACGCGGATTATCCGAAGGTGCTGGAAACCCTTAAGAAATTTCAGATAGACGCCTTTTTCTATAACGGCGGCAACGATTCCATGGACACCTGTCACAAGGTGAACGAGCTGGCGCTCCGGGAGGGGCTGGACCTTCGGGTCATCGGCATTCCCAAGACCATGGACAACGATCTGGAGATCACGGATCACTGTCCCGGCTTTGGCAGCGCCGCCCGGTATGCGGCCCTCAGCGCGGCGGAGCTGGCGCTGGACGCTTCGAGCCTTCCCATCCATGTGGTAGTGCTGGAGCTGATGGGGCGCGGCGCGGGCTGGGTGACGGCGGCGGGAGCCATGGCAAAACGCCTGACTTGCTGCGAGCAGCTGGTGTATCTGCCGGAGCTGCCGGTAGATGAGGATAAGATGCTGGCGGACATCGAACGGCTGTATGCGAAGGGCAGGGGCCTGTTGGTGACGGTCAGCGAGGGCATCCTGCGGCCGGACGGCACGGCCTTTGCCGATACGGGCATCGTGGACGGGTTCGGGCATGTCGTGCCGGGAGGCACGGCCCAGTATATTTCCGACCAGATCATGGCGAAGCTGGGGATCAAATCCCGGGCGGAGAAGCCGGGGCTTCTGGGACGGGCCAGCATCCCGTACGCATCCGTCGTGGACAGACAGGAGGCCTATGCCGTGGGCAGGCAGGCAGTGCTTTCCGCGCTGTGCGGAGAGAGCGGGCAGATGGTGGCCATCAAAGCGGAGCGCAGTCCGAAATATTCCAGCAGTCTGTTCCTTACGCCGCTGGAAAAGGTGGCCAATGCGGAAAAGAAATTCCCGCTGGAATGGATCGTGGACGGCAGTCAGATCGCGGATGAATTTTTTGCGTATGCGGGTCCGCTGATGGGGGAGGATTTCCCCGAGTACGCGCATCTGAGATGAGAACGGACGGCCTGGAAAGATCGCCCGTTCGGCGCGGTTTCCGGGTCAGGAAAGGGGAGAATAAAAATGAAGCACATTTATCTGAATCTGAAGAGGTTTGACGTGCCGACAGAACTGGGCGGCGTCAACCGTCTGGCCCCGGTAGCATCCTGGGGCAGAGCGGTGGTGGAGGGAACCCAGGAGGCGCTGCGCGCCTATGATCCCGCCGCCGTGGAGTTCATTCAGTTTCTGCCGGAGGCGCACCTGCTGGGCGCGGCGGCTGCCCTTTCCGGGGACAGTCCGGTACAGCTGGGGAGCCAGGGCGTCTATCGGGAAAACACGGCGGTGGGCGGCAATTTCGGCGCTTTTACCACCAACCGGCCCGCTTCCATTGTGAAGGCGATGGGCTGTCAGGCGGCGCTGATCGGACACTGCGAGGAGCGCAATGACCTGAAGGGCGTGCTGAAGGAAGGCGGCGCGCCGGATCTGTCGGCGGTGAACCGGATCCTGAACAGAGAGCTTAAGTGCGCCGTCGGCGCGGGGCTGAAGGCGGTGTACTGTATCGGAGAGACCTCCGAGGAACAGCCGCAGTGGGAAAGCGTGCTGGGAGAGCAGCTGTCCGCAGGCCTGCAGGATGTGGATACATCCCGCGTGGTGATCGCTTATGAGCCGGTCTGGAGCATCGGGCCCGGGAAAACACCGGCGGACAAAGACTACATCACCAAGATCGCACGCTTCGTCAAAGAGATCACGGGCGGCATGGATGTGGTCTACGGCGGCGGCCTGAAGGCGGACAACGCCGCCATGCTGGCGTCCATTCCGGAGATCGACGGCGGGCTGATCGCGCTGACCCGTTTCTCGGGAGAGATCGGTTTTTATCCGGAGGAATATCTGGAGATCATCCGGCTGTATCTGGGCGCGTGATACTGTTGATCGAGGAATCTGAGGAGAAAAGAGGAAAATATGAATCTGGCATTTGAATACGGCCACGGCGTGATGAACGCCGTGCTGCCGGATACGACGGACGTATTTATTCCCGGGGAAACAGTGGCGGATCCGCCCTGTCTGCCCCAGGATTGGGACAGCCTGTACGCAGCGACGCTGGAAAGCATCCGCAATCCCATCGGGATGCCGCCGCTTTCGCAGCTCGTCCGGCCCGGCAGCAGGGTCGTCATCGTCATTCCCGATATCGTGAAGGGCGGCAATCAGCCCACATCCCACCGAAAGGTGGCGATCCGGGCCTGTCTGGACGAGCTGTACAGCGCGGGCGTGGAGCGAAAGGATGTGCTGCTCCTGTTTTCCAACGGCCTGCATCCCAGGGCGACCGTGCAGGAGATGCGCACGATCCTGGGCGACGCGCTGTTTTCCGAGTTTTATCCCTACGGGCAGATCACCAGCCATGACAGCGAGGACTACGAGCATCTGGTGGACCTGGGATATACGGCGGACGGCGACCATGTGATCATGAACAAATATGTGTATGATGCCGATCTGGCCATCCTGATCGGCCATACGCAGGGGAATCCTTACGGCGGCTATTCGGGCGGCTACAAGCACTGCGCCACGGGCATCAGCCACTGGAGGAGCATCGCGGCCCATCATGTGCCGGATGTGATGCACCGGCCGGATTTCGTGCCGGTTTCCATGGGCAGTGTGATGCGTCATAAGTTCGACTGCCAGGGCATGTTCATGGAAGAAAAGATGGGGAAGCGGTTTTTCTGCTGCGACGCTGTGCTGGACACGAAATCCCGTCAGATCGAGATCAATTCCGGCTACGCGAAGGAAATGCAGCCCATCAGCTGGAAAACGGCTGATAAGCGCACCTATGTGCACTGGGCGGAGAAAAAATATGACGTGGTGGTGTTCGGCATGCCCACCAATTTCCATTACGGCGACGGGATGGGCACCAACCCGATCCAGATGATGCAGGCGCTGTCGGCCCAGGTGATCCGGCACAAGAGAGTGCTGGCGGATCACTGCGTTTTCATCGTGCCCAGCATCTGCGACGGCTGGTTCCATGAGGAGAGATGGCCCTATCTGCGGGAACTGTATGAGATGTTCCAGCATGATTCGATGAACATCCTGCCGGATATGAACCGATACGGGGAATATTTTGCCACCAACGCCGAATACATCCGCAAATACCGGTTCGCCAACGCGTTTCACCCGTTCCACGGTTTTTCCATGATGAGCTGCGGACATCTGGCGGAGGAGCATACCAGCGCCATTTATATCGTGGGCGCCAGGGAGCCCGGCATCGCCAGGAGCATGGGGCTGAAGACCAGAGCCACGGTGGAAGAGGCGCTGGCGGACGCCATGAAGAAGTATGTGGGGCCGGATCCCAACATCCTGGCGCTGCCCAGAACCTTCACCACGGCCGCGGTGCATCTGTGCATGAAGGACCCGTCGCAGAACAGCCATACGAGGGACGGACACGGATATCCCTGCGGCGGCTGAACCGGTCGGGGGAAAGAAGGGGGTTGACTTTGAAACACGATTATTATTACTATACAAAAGAGGAGCTGACGGCGTCGCCGAAGATCCCGCTCCTCGTCCTGAAGGACAATGAGGCGGTGTTCCGCGCCATGGCGCAGGAGATGGCGGAGGAGATCCGCAGGAAGAACACGCTGGGAGAGAGAACCGTTTTCATCTGCCCGGTGGGGCCCGTGGGCCAGTATCCGTATTTCGTGGAGCTGGTGAACCGGGAGCGGATCAGTCTGAAAAACGTCTGGTTTCTGAACATGGACGAGTATCTGACGGACGAAAAGGAATGGATCGACATCCGGGAAAAGCTGAGCTTTCGGGGATTTATGAACCGCACGGTGTATTCTCAGATCGATCCGGAGCTGGTCATGCCGCCAGAGCAGCGCGTGTTCCCGGACCCCAGGGATCCGGAGGCGGTGCAGAGGCTGATCGGCGCGCTGGGCGGTGTGGATATCTGCTTCGGCGGCATCGGCATCAACGGCCATGTGGCCTTCAATGAGGCGCGGGACGATCTGACTCCGGCGCAGTTTAAGGAGCTGCACACCCGGGTGCTCCGGATCAGCCCGGAGACCAGGACGGCCAACGCCATCGGCGATCTGAACGGCGCCATCGACGATATGCCCGTCTGGTGCATCACCATCGGCATGAACGAGATCTATCGCGCGGGGAAGGTGCGCCTGGGCTGTTTCCGGGACTGGCACCGCAGCGTGGTGCGCCATGCGGCCTACGGCGAGATGTCCGCGCATTTCCCGGTGACGCTTCTGCAGGAGCATCCGGACGCGCTGATCCGGATCACGGAATTTGTGGCAGAGCTGCCGGAGTGACAACAGCGCAGAACGGCGCCGCGAAAGGAAACAGCGTCTGAAAAGAAAATGACGCCAACAAAGGAAAGCTGGGACTGAAACGAAAACAGTGCCGGAAAAACAGGAAGGATGATCGGTGATGAAAAGATATCTGATCAAAAACGGTGAGGTCTATATCGGCCGGAGATTTGAAAATGTATCGCTGCTGCTGGAGGAGGGAAAGATCAGGGTCCTGTCTGCAGGAGAGACGCCGGAGGGCTGTGAAGTGATCGATGCCTCCGGCAAAAAGGCGGTTCCGGGATTTCTGGACATCCATACCCACGGAGCCGTGGGCGTGGACGTGAACGCGGCGGATGTGGAGGGACTGAAAAAGATCGCCCGGTTTTTCGCCGGGAACGGGACCACGTCCTGGCTGGCTTCCGTGCTGACGGATACGAAGGAACAGACGGAGTGGTGCATCGATCAATACCTGCAGTTCGACCAGTCCGGCGCGGAGGTTTCCAATCTGCTGGGCATCCACCTCGAAGGGCCGTTTCTGTCAAAAGAATATAAAGGGGCCATGCCGGAGCATCTGCTCCGGAAACCGGATGCCGCCCTGGCGAGACAGTGGCAGGAGCGGGCGAAGGGCGGGATCCGTTATATCACCGTCTCTCCGGAGCTGGAAGGAGCGGTAGAGGTGATCCCCGAGCTGAAGGCCTGCGGCATGACGGTGGCCATCGGGCACTCCGGCGCGGACTACGCCACGGCGATGAAGGCCATCGAAGCGGGCGCGGCCAGCAGCACGCATACCGGCAACGCCATGCGGCTTCTGCATCAGCATGAGCCCGCCATTTGGGGCGCGGCGCTGGAGACGGACATTTACAACGAGATGATCTGCGACGGCCTGCATCTGCACCCGGGGGTCATCCGGCTCTATATGAAGATCAAGGGAAATGAACGGCTGGTGGCGATCACGGATTCCATCATGGCGGCGGGCCTGCCAGACGGCATGTACCGGCTGGGCGTGAATGACGTGGTGGTCAAAGAGGGAGACGCCAGGCTGCTGAACGGCGTCCGGGCGGGCAGCACCCTCACCACGGACAGGGGCCTTCGGAACGTGCTGGCGTTTACCGGGCTTCCGCTGGAGGAGATCCTGCCGCTGTTCACGGAGAACCCCGCGAAGCTGATCGGCGTATTTGACAGAAAGGGTTCCATCGCGGACGGCAAGGATGCGGATATCGTGCTGCTGGACGCGGACATGCGGGTGGATACGGTGTTTTTGCGCGGGCGGCTGTTTGAAAACTGACGGGAAGGGTATAAAATTCCTCCATTTACAGATAATAGACACAGAGAAAAACAGAGTCCGGCCATGGCCGGGCATATCTGCATCTGAATATTATCGGGCAAACGGAGGATTTTTTATATGAAGGCAACAGGTATCGTGCGCCGGATCGACGATCTGGGGCGTATCGTGATCCCAAAGGAGATCCGGCGGACACTGCGGATCCGGGAGGCGGATCCGCTGGAAATTTTTACCGATCGGGACGGGGAGATCATTCTGAAAAAATATTCCCCCATCGGGGAGATGAGCACCTTCGCGAAGCAGTACGCGGAGAGTCTTGCGCAGGTTTCGGGACATACGGCGCTGATCGCGGACCGGGATCAGTTCATCGCCGCCGCGGGAGGCTGCAAGCAGCTCCTGGGGAAGGCCATCAGCCGGGAGCTGGAGGAAAAGATCGAGAACCGGGAAAGCGTGATGGCGAAAAAGGGAGAAAAAAATTTTGTCCCCATCTCCGGCGAAGGGACGGAGGATACGGCCAATCAGGCCATCAGCCCCATCATCTGCGAAGGGGACGTGATCGGTGCGGTGATGCTTTTGAACAACGATCCCAAGACCAGCATGGGGGATGTGGAGCAGAAGCTGATCCAGTCGGCTGCCGGATTCCTGGGACGGCAGATGGAGCAGTAGCGCGGGCGTTTCTCCGTCCGCGGCCGCTGTTATCAGCCAGGGCCGCCCGGCATACGAAAAGGCACGGGCCAGTGCCGGAATGCAGCATCCGCCTGCAGCCCTTTTTCCCCAAAAACCGCGGGAGAATACGGGAAACCCGCTTCGCTCAGACAACCCGTATTCTCCCGCATGGGGAAAAGGACTTTGGCGGATTTTTTGCTGCATTCCGGCATAGGGCACCGTGCTTTACAGGATAGGCCAGTAAGGCTAGCAAAGGGAGAAAGAAATTAATTGTAAATCTTTCCGGCTTTCGGTATAATAAGATTATAGAAGAAGAACATATATCATGTTTTTCTGAAAATGCCATGAGAAAGGTGGTAAAATGGCGCAGACGACACCGAAGCGAAAGATAAAAGACAGTGTTTTCACGAACCTGTTTCAGGATAAGAAATATCTGTTGCGGCTGTATAAGGCTCTCCATCCGGAGGACAGCGGCGTGACAGAAGATGACATAAAGGATGTTACTATTAAGCACATACTGGTGGATGCGGATTATAATGATCTTGGGTTTTCAGTCGGCGGCAGATTGGTCATATTGGTGGAGAGCCAGTCCAGTTGGACGCTGAATATCATTATCCGTGCGCTGATGTATTTGATACAGACTTATCATGATTATTTTAAGCGTACCAGGCAGAACCTGTATGGAAGTAAGAAAGTGAATATGCCAAAACCTGAAATGTATGTGATATTCACGGGTGAAAAGCCGGAGAATCCGCCGGATATCATATCTCTTTCCAGGGATTTTTTCTCTGGCGAGAAGATGGCTATAGACGCGGAAGTCCGTGTATTGTATCAGGAGGATGAAAGCAACATCATAGGGGAATATATTATTTTCTGCAAGGTGTATAATGAACAGAGAAAGAAATACGGTCAGACAAAGGAAGCCGTATTGGAAACGATCCGTATCTGCAAGGACAGGAACGTGTTGAAAGAGTATCTGGAAAGCAGGGAAAAGGAGGTTGTGGATATTATGATGACATTGTTTGATGATGAGCAGGTTCTGGAAGCATATGCAAAAGATATTGAAGATAATACTGCACACAGAGAGGCAAGGAGGACTGCCGAAAGAATGATAAAGAAGGGCAAGATGTCCCTTGAAGAAATTGCTGATTACGTACCGGCACTAACAATGGACGAATTGAAGCAGCTGGAGGCAGAGATCATGCAGATGGCGTAGGCAGGAAGCAGACAACTTAAAGGCGCATGGAACAGATAACTGTAAACCGTGCGCCTTTTTATTGTTTTCGGACAGAGAGGAGAAGGAGATGGAATCGTTTCGGGATGTAAAATGTGTGATGGAGAGGGAGAGAAGAAAAGGGAACTGTCCGCTTGCCTTTTTGCGGCTGGAATTTTCAATGCTGACGAAAAATGTGTTTTTTCATTGCCCGGGGTTGGGGATTGTGCTATAATGAAGGTCAGTACGGGGAACCTGTACTGACCTTCATTTTTTTCCCGCGGAGCGGATGGATAAGGCTCCGCAAATGCGAAATCACAATGGCGAGAGGAGATGAATTGTATGGACAAGTATTTCTGCAATCCCTGCGGCTACACCTATGATCCCGAGAAGGGGGATCCTGAGCATGGCATCGCGCCCGGAACGGCTTTTGAAGATCTTCCGGCGGATTGGGTATGCCCGATGTGCGGCGTTTCCAAGACCATGTTCCAGAGAGTGATCGCCTGAGACACCGAACCGACCGGTGCAGGAGGGACATCCTGAGAACGATGTATGACGAAAGAGAACCTGCCGTTTTTTCCGTACATAACAGGGAACGGCAGGTTCTTTTTTGATTTATGCCGGCGGGATATGCACAAAAACGCGGCCCTGTCGGCGGATGATCTGAAGAAGCCTTGGAGCGGAGGCCGCAGAGGGCCGGGCCCTCCGGCCTTTTCAGCACTCGAATTCTTCATTGACCTCGTCAAAGAACACGATGCCCACGATGCCGCGGCCCGTGTGCGCGCCGATGGCGCAGCCTACGACGGAGGTCACGATGGCTTTGGGCTGAAGGACGCCCAGCAGGGTTTCCCGGGCGAAATCCAGCGCTTCCGGATCTTCCCCGTGACAGATGCCGATGATCTGACGGGAAGGCTCGGCGATATATTCGGAAACATAGTCTACCAGGGCCTTGATGGATTTCTTGTGGCCGCGGACGGTCTTCAGCACCTGCAGACGGCCTTCTTCATCCACGATGAGAACAGGCTTCATGTCCAGCAGTTCTCCGGCAGTTCCCTTCACTTTGGAGAGGCGGCCGCCCTTGATCAGGTATTTCAGGGTGCTGACCGTAAAAACATGGCGAATGTGGCTGACGAAGAATTCTGCCGCACGGATCAGCGTTTCTTTGTCCGCGCCCTGCTCCTGCAGCAGGAGCAGTTTATAGACGATGAGGCCGAAGCCCAGGGAGGCGGATTTGGAATCGATGATGGTCAGATCGAAATCCGGATGATCCTCCAGAATGGTCTGTTTCGCGATGCTGGCGGCGTTGAAGGTCCCCGCGATCCCGGTGGAAAAGCACATGTAGATGACGCTGTCGCCGTTTTCGGCGTATGGGCGGAACGCGGCCTCGAACATATCCGGATTGATATGATAAGTCTTGACGTCCCGGTTCACATCGTCCAGGATCTGATAAAATTCTTCGGTATGGATGGTGGCTCCGTCCAGATAGTCCACATCATCGATGACAACGGGTGTGGGGATGACATGAAGATGAAAGCGCTCAACGATCTCCTTCGGCATATCGGTGGCGGAATCCGTGATGATTTTCAGCATAGCGACCTCCGGGATAAGAAATTGGGTCTGGAAAAACCCATTACATTTTACTTCATTTTTCTGTTTTATGCAATGCCCGGAATGAGAGATATTGCGTTTTTAACGGCCCGGGCATATAATTGAAGCGTGCAAAATGCGGACGGCACTGGGAAGAACGCCGCAGGAGCGCAAACTTTTTAGCGGGCAAGCGCATCATCTTATTATAGAAGGAGCAGAAAACCTGAAAACAGGTATTGCTCCTGCATCTGACAGAAGGAACACAAAACCCTGAAGGAACAGAAATCACAAAAAACCTGGAAAGGAAAGAACAAACACATGAAAAAGACAATGAGCCTGATACTGATCGGCCTGATGCTG
>CANRMT010000089.1 GCA_947631815.1 uncultured Eisenbergiella sp. | reverse complement strand
TGTTCGTATACCTCTTGATTCGTGGAGACAACAGGACTCGAACCTGCGACCCTTTACACGTCAAGCAAATGCTCTCCCAGCTGAGCTATGTCTCCGTTTCCTGACAGAAAACAGCATACCAGATTTTTCGGCCGCGGTCAACCATATTTTTCACAAAATCGATCCCGTCCGTTTTCAGGTTTCAGTTCCCCTGACCGCACCGCCTATAGTCCTCCAGCAGGCGTTCGATCTGGAGATTCAGATTTTCCGGCATGCCGCCGTCCTGCCGTTCGGCCAGCTTCAGCCACAGATGCAGCCTTTGATAGCGGCCCGCACCGGCGCCCGTCCGCGCTGCCCTGGAACGCCGGTTTTCCATCTGCCCCGCGGCCCGGATCCGCACCCGGACCCGCTGCTGTTCAAACAGCGGAATGACGACATAATACAGCCTGTCGTCCCCAAAGGAAAGATAACCCAGCTCCTGTCCCGTCCGATTCTTCAGATATAATCGATGCCGCCTGATACCGGAGGGATACAGCATTTCTCCTGTCTGCAGGACAGGCGTTCCGGCGCGGCATTCCAGCATGGCGGGAAGATAAAAAATGCGGTCGGGATCCTCTTTCTCATCGGATGCGCCGGATACGTTTCCAGCCGACCCTTTTTCGTCCGGCGGCACCGCCCTCGTTCTGTTCTTTTTCGCATCCCGCTCCGCCGTCTTTCCCGCCTCCTGCGGCTTCTCCGCATTGGTCTTCTCTGCAGCGGTCTTCTCCGCACCGGCCTTGTCTGTACCGTTCTTCTCCGCACCAGTCTTCTCTGTACCGGCCTTGTCTGTACCGTTCTTCTCCGTACGGGTTTTCTCTGTACCGGTCTTCTCCGCACCAGTCTTCTCCTTCGCCATCTGCCCCAGGAGCGCGGTGGCGTCGATAAACTGCTGGACCATCAGATAAAACAGCTCCGATAAAACCTTCTGCCGCTCTCCCGGCAGCGCTTCCCGACGCCGCTTTGCATCGATCCCATCCAGCAGGGACTGACAGCTTCGATACACACTCTGCAGAAAAAGAGAAAAATCCTCCTGTACCGTCCACAAATACTTCCCGCTGGCCACGCAGAAATTCCCCAGCACAGTTCCGTCCTCGTCCTCCACATTGTGCAGGACCTCCCGCTCGCAGAACGCATTTTCGTTCAACGGAGCATCCCAGGCGCTCCAATGCCCTCTTTCATCCCGAGGACTGTTGCCGCGCCGCTCTCCTCCATCCCGAAAGCCGCCGCTTCGCCGTTCCCCTCCATCCCGGGAGCTGCTGCCCCGGTCTCCTGCTCCTCTTCCGGAACTGCCGCCCCGGTTCTTCTCTCCGGCCGCTGTCCCGCCGTCCCTCTCTCCGGCTCCCTTCCCACGGCCGCCCCGGACACCCGCGCCGCCGGAACGCTCCCACGTCAGAAATGCGTACGCCTGATTGATCTCCGAAGCGCTGTAGGCATAGCTTTCCCGCTCCCAGGCTTCTCCGTCCGGATGGGTCTGCAGCATGAGCTGCCGATATCGCTTTTTGATCGTTTCCCCGGAAGCTCCCAAAGGAAGCCCCAGGATCTTACAGGCTTCTTTTTCCGTCATGAATCGCACCGTCCCGGCGGCAGCCGCCGTGCTGCGTCTCCTTTCGTTTTTCCCTTCCGACCATACCGAATGACCGCGGCCTCCGTCCCGATTCCCACATCCTGCGCACGTACACCGACGAACTCTCCGGTTCCATGCCTTCGGCCATGTCAGCATAGTATTCCCGCACCCTGTGCGCGAGCGCCGCTGAACGGCAGTTTTTCTTCATTTTCCTCTGATCCCACCTTACCAGCGCGGCCCACTTTTGTCAAAAACTTTCGCGTCCCTATCCGAAAGGAAATTCGTTTTCCGACCGTGGATATTGCATCAGATCGGCCTGGGAAGCCGCATCGCACCGGCCAAAGAAAAACCGCACCGGACAACTGTATCGCACCGGACTGTCCGGGGAAGCCGCATCCGCCCTGTTTCCGAAAAACACGAATTCTGTTTCCTTTTTTCCTTCCTTTTGCTATAATAAGGCTGACCGATCCGGCCCGCGGTCCGTCTGCGGCGGCCGCAAAACGGCACATTCCGCAGGGCCGCGCCAAACGAACGGCCGGTCCGCGCATAAAGGAGGAAACGCATATGAGATTTTTTGAGATCAAAGACAACAGCCTGCTTTTCCGCGAAAACGGAGAAAGCGTCCTGATCACGCCCTGGGGGAAAAACAGCCTGCGCGTCCGCGCGAAGCTGATGGGAGAAATCGAAGAAAACGACTATCTGCCCTCCGACTCCTGTGCCGCCCCGGAGGATCCCGCGTTCATCACCCCGACAGACACCGGCGCCCTGCTGCCGCTTTCGGAACGGACGGAGGCGGTCATCACTGTGGGAGACTGGGAAGCCTCCATTGAAAACGGGAACATCCGCGCCTCGCTCCGGGTACAGCCCTGGGGCAATGCGCTGCAGATCACTTTTTCCGACCATCGCGGAAGGACCCTCCTCCAGGAGATCCCCAACGGCGGCGCCCTGCAGAAAAAGGCCCGTCAGTTCAAGCCTCTTCCCGGCGGGAATTATTCGCTGAAGGCGAGCTTCATCCCTCAGCCCGGAGAAAAGATCTACGGCATGGGCCAATATCAGCAGGAGATCCTGGATTTAAAAGGATGCAATCTCGAACTGGCCCACCGCAATTCCCAGGCCAGCGTTCCTTTTTATATTTCCAGCATCGGCTACGGCTTTCTCTGGAACAATGCCGCCGTGGGCGAGGTCCATTTCGGCATGAACACGACGGAATGGACCGCCCTTTCCACTGACCGGCTGGACTACTGGATCACAGCAGGCGATACCCCGGCGCAGATCGAAGAAGCCTACGCCGCCGCCACCGGCACCGCGCCCATGATGCCGGAATACGGCCTGGGCTTCTGGCAGTGCAAGCTGCGCTATTACAATCAGGAACAGGTGCTCTCCGTCGCCAGGGAGTACAAAAAGAGAAACATCCCGCTGGACGTGCTGGTCATCGACTACTACCACTGGCCCCGCTGCGGCGACTGGCGCTTCCATGAAGAATTTTTCCCGGACCCCGCCGCCATGGTGAAGGAGCTTCATGACATGGGCATCGAGACCATGGTGTCCATCTGGCCGCAGGTGGACTATCGCAGTGAAAACTACGAAGAGATGAAACAGCAGGGACTTCTGGTAAAAAGCAGCATCGGCGTGGACATCCAGATGCTCTTCCTTGGCAATAACGTGTTCATGGATCCCACCAATCCCCGCACCCGGGAGTATGTCTGGGAAAAGATCCGGAAAAACTACGCGGCTCTCGGCATCCGTACCTTCTGGCTGGACGAGGCGGAGCCGGAATACACCACCTATGAATTTGAAAACTACCGCTATCACGCGGGACCCGTGGCCGAGGTCGGCAACCTCTATCCCCGGGAATACGCGCGGCTTTTCTACGAAGGCCAGCGCAAAAACGGCCAGACCGACATCGTCAACCTGATTCGCTGTGCCTGGGCCGGAAGCCAGCGCTACGGGACCCTGGTCTGGTCCGGCGATATTTACTCCACCTATGAGGATTTCCGCCGCCAGATCTGCGCCGGTATCCACATGGGACTGGCTGGCATTCCCTGGTGGACCACCGATATCGGCGGCTTCCACGGCGGCGTGATCGCTGACGAAGGCTTCCGGGAGCTTCTGGTGCGCTGGTTCCAGTTCGGCGCCTTCTGCCCGGTCATGCGCCTCCACGGCAACCGCCAGCCGGGGCAGGACATTTTCGACAAGTACGGCGAAAAGCGGGAAGGCACGGGCGCGGATAACGAAGTCTGGAGCTTCGGGGACAAGGTCTATCCGATCCTGCTGAAATTCATCCGCGTCCGGGAGCTGATGCGGGACTATACCCGGAGCCTGATGCAGGAAGCCCACGAAAAAGGCTCTCCCGTGATCCGGGCGCTGTTTTACGAATTTCCTGACGATCCCGCCTGCTGGGATATCGGGGACGCCTATCTCTTCGGCCCCGACATCCTGGTAGCTCCGGTCTGTTATGAGGGCGCGCGCGGCCGCAGCGTTTACCTGCCCGCCGGTGCCTCCTGGACCCACGCCGGGACTGGGGAAGTCTATGCAGGCGGACAGGCCTATGAGATCGACGCGCCGCTCGCCACACTGCCCGTCTTCCTGCGCGACGGCAGACAGGAATGGCTGATCGGACAGATCTGATCGAAGACGCCGCCCGGTCCGGGAGAAAAACGGACCGGGCGGTTTTCATTTTTAAAGAAAAATGTGTTTTAAGATCTTAAATTTTCCCGGAAAAATGTGTTTCGAAGGCTCGGATTTTGTCAGAAAAATGTGCTTTTCATCTGAAATGCCCACAAAACAAGGGAGCTTCTGTAACCCCTCCGCAGAAGCTCCCTCACTTTTCTCTTATGCACAGGCGAACAGCGGTTCAGACGCCCCGCAGGGAGCGCCCGGCCGGAAAGCGCCGCCTTTCCTTTACCGCAGGATCTCTTCGATCCGCTCCAGTTCTTCCGCGCAGAACGCCGTGTTCTCCATCGCCTTCAGATTGTCGGTGATCTGGGACAGCCGACTGGCCCCCATGATCAGCGTGGACACCGATTTGACGCGGAAGCACCAGGCCAGCGCCATCTGCGCCAGGCTCTGCCCCCGCTCCGCCGCGACCGCGTTGAGCCGCTTCGCTCTGACAACCTTATCCGCCGTCACCTGATCCCGGGTCAGGAACACACTCTTTCCCGCGGCCCTGGAGCCTTCCTTCACGCCGTCGAAATAACGGTCCGTGAGCAGCCCCTGCGCCAGGCACATGTAGGCCGCCGCGCCCACGCCGTGTTTTTCCAGAACGGAAAACAGCCCGTCCTCCGGTCCGCGCTCAAACATGCTGTATCTCACCTGATGCACCAGGCAGTGGATCCCCTTCGCCTCCATGGCTGTCAGAACGGCCTCCGTCTGCTCGGGTCCGTAGTTGGAGATGCCCACATACAGCGCTTTTCCCGCCCGCACGATCGTCTCCAGCGCCTCGATGGTCTCCTCCAGCGGCGTGTTCGGATCCGGCCTGTGATGATAGAACAGATCCACATAGTCCAGCCCCAGCCGTTTCAGGCTGTTGTCACAGGAGGCCACCAGATTCTTTTTGGAGCCCCACTCCCCGTAAGGGCCGGGCCAGTGCCGATAGCCCGCCTTGGTAGCGATGAAAAGCTCGTCCCGGTAAGGCGCCAGATCCGCTTTCAGGATCCGCCCGAAGCACTCCTCCGCGCTGCCCGGAGGCGGCCCGTAATTGTTCGCCAGGTCAAAATAGGTAACCCCTTTGTCAAAAGCGCCCAGCACCATTTCCCGGGCATTGGTATAAGAAGAATCCTCCCCGAAATTGTGCCACAGGCCCAGGGAAAGGAACGGCAGCATCACGCCGCTTTCCCCGCATCTCTGATACCGCATGCCGTCATATCTCGTTTCGTCCGCCAGATACATGCTCTGCCCCCCTTATCTGCGTCATACAGAATCCGAAAATCTTTTCGCATCCGCTCTCCGCTTTTTCCCCAGTATACTCCCGCGGGAAACGGACCGCAAGGACGGAATTCGTCTTTTTTCGGTCGAAAACGGCTGTTTTGGAGAAGATTTTTCCGGATGACTGCGGTAAGATAGGGGAAAAGACAGATCGGTTTTCTCTTTCGACCGCAAAAGGAGGCTTTCTTATGAGATACGAAAACAACTGCGTAAAAGATCTGCAGATCGCATATATCGGCGGCGGGTCCAGGGGCTGGGCCTGGAACCTGATGACGGACCTGGCCATGGACGGCCAGCTGTCCGGAACTGTACGGCTCTACGACATCGACAAACAGGCTGCGGAAAACAACGTGATCATCGGCAATCGGATTTCCGCCATGGAAAACGCCGTCGGGAAATGGACCTATACGGCGTCCGATTCCCTGAAGGAAGCGCTGACCGGCGCGGACTTCGTCGTGATCTCCATTCTGCCGGGCACCTTTGATGAGATGGCTTCGGATGTCCATCTGCCTGAGCGGCTGGGCGTGTACCAGTCCGTGGGCGACACGGCGGGCCCCGGCGGCATGATCCGCGCGCTGCGCACCATTCCCATGTTCGTGACCATCGCGCAGGCGATCCGGGACTTTTCTCCCGATGCCTGGGTCATCAATTATACCAACCCCATGTCGCTGTGCGTGAAGACCCTGTATCACATTTTCCCGCAGATCAAGGCCTTCGGCTGCTGCCATGAGGTATTCGGCACCCAGAAATTCCTGCGGGACGTGTGCGAGGCGGAATGCGGCCTTTCCATTCCGGACTGGCACGATATCCACGTCAGCGTGACGGGGATCAATCATTTCACCTGGTTCTCCTCCGCTTCCTATCAGGGGCTGGACCTGTTCCCGGTCTATGAAAAATACATCGAAACGCATTACGAATCCGGCTATGATCACCGGGATGAGAACTGGATGAACTCTTTCTTTGAGTGCGCACACCGGGTCAAAATGGACCTGTTCCGGCGTTTCGGCTATATCGCGGCCGCCGGAGACCGGCATTTGGCGGAGTTCATGCCTTCCAATGAATACCTGAACGATCCGGAAACGGTGAAGCGCTGGAAGTTCGACCTCACGCCCGTGAGCTGGCGCAAAGAGGATCTGCAGAAAAGGCTGGAGCGCAGCGCACGCCTGGTGAAGGGCGAGGAGAACCTGGAGCTGAATCCCAGCGGAGAAGAAGGCGTCCTGCTGATGAAGGCGCTGCTGGGGTTGGGCAGATTGGTGAGCAACGTGAACGTTCCCAACACCGCAGGGCAGATCCCCAACCTTCCCGCCGCGGCCGTAGTGGAGACCAACGCCCTGTTCGACCGGGACCATATCTATCCCATAGCCGCCGGAGAGCTCCCGGCAAATATTCAGGCGCTGATCCGGCCTCATGTGGAAAACCACGAGCGGATCCTGAAGGCCGCCCTTCTCTGCGATGAAGAAATGGTCGTGGACGCTTTTCTGCACGACCCGCTGATCTTAGGCCAGAAGCCGTCGGAAGCGGACGTGCGCGCGCTGGTACACGATATGATCCGCAATACCGCCGCCTATCTCCCCGCAGGCTGGAAAAGCGGCAGATGATCCGTCTTGCGGATGCTCAGCACTCCTCCTTCACCAGCGTCCGGACATGCTCCATCGTGCAGTCCAGGCTCAGACCGTCGTCCGTGTAGAGCTCATAAGTCCTGCCATCCCCCAAAAGGGTCAGGTTCTCCACATCATATTCCCTGCTGTTGGAGATCACCTTTCCCACCGGAAGCAGCTTGTTTTTCCGAATAAAAAAGACCGCTTCACCCAACTCCGCATGGACCGTCCGCCATCCGGCCGGGCACGGACTGCAGCAAAATTCCCCGTCGTAGACCACCATGGTCATCTCCTCGGGAAGGAACACCTGCCGCTGCACCTCCCCTTCCCGGACGATGGGCGCGATCATCAGGCTGTCCCCCACCAGAAGCTGATCCTCGATCCCCTTCGCCTCCGGATAAAGAAACGCGACCGGCTTGATATACAGATCCGATGTCAGCGCCGCCTTCATGTATTCGGAATAGATGTAGGGCAAAAGCCGGTAGCGCAGCCGGATGATCGTCCGGAAGGCCGCCGGATCGCCGAACTGGTACGCCTCCTGGTTTTTGGTCCCTTTGCAGGAATGATTGCGCATCAGCGGCGTGAAGACGGAAAAGGCCAGCCACCGCAGCAAAAGCTCCCGGCTGCAGTCTCCCATAAAGCCGCCGGTGTCCGCGCCGGAATACAGAAAGCCGCACATGTTCAGCGACGGCATGTGACGCACGTTCAGCATCAGATGTTCCCATTTCGAGGTGTTGTCCCCGGTCCAGACGCCGCCGTAACGCCCGGCGCCGATATAGCTGGATCTGGAGAACAGCAGATACCGATGCCCCAGAAGCCGCTCCAGCCCTTCGCCGGAGGCCCGCGTCATCATGGCGCCGAAAAGGTTGTGCACGTCATAGTGCCGCACCCGCCGGCCGTCCGCATCATGGAAAAAGGACTGATAATTCCGAACCAGCTCCTGCTTCTTTTTCTCCTTCTGCCCTTTTTTGAACAGCATGTTCCCCAGAAGCTCCAGGAGCATTCCCAGCCGTTTCGTGCCTTTGTCGTATTCGCTGTAGAAAATGGCTGGCTCATTCATGTCGTTCCAGAACCCTTCGATCCCTTTTTCCGTATAAAAACGGTACTGCCGTCCGAACCATTCCCGGGCCTTCCGATTGAGAAAATCGGGGAAATGCGTCATGCCGGGCCACACCGCCGCGCCGAAATATCCGCCCTCTTTGTTGCGGCAGAAATACCCCTTCGCGACGCCCTCCTCATAGACCGCCTCGCCCGGCTCGACCTTGACACCGGCGTCCACGATGGGCACCAGACGGATGCCCCGCTCCTTCAGCTCCCGGACGAGGCCCTCGATATCCGGGAACCGCTTCGGATCGAAGGAAAAATCCCGGTACTGGTCCATATAGTCGATATCCATGCAGATAAAATCCAGCGGCAGTCCGTTCTTTTCATGCAGATCGGCCACCTCCCGGAAATCCTGCTCCTTCATATAGCCGAACCGGCTCTGCCCGTAGCCGAACGCCCAAAGCGGCGGAAGATAGCACCGACCCACGGCCCGCAGCAGATCCCGGCAGACGGCATAAGCCGAACCGTTTTCGATCTGATACAGGTTCAGATCCTTCGTATCGCAGACGACCCGGATCTCCCCGGAGCCCTGCCAGTCGATCTCAAACGTCACCCGTGCCGGTGTGTCAAAGAACACGCCGAAGCACTCTGTTCCCTCCACGATGAGAAAGTTGTGGGAGGCATAAAGGGACGGATTGGAATCCTCATGCTCGGCCGTATCCGTGTTGAAGGAAATATACCGGCCGCCGCGCTTGTTCACCTTTCCCATGGTCTCGCCCAGCCCGTAGACGGTATCCTCCGGTCCGAGCGGGCAGGAAAAGGAAATCGCATCCGCCTCTTCCTCCACCGCGAAATGCTCCACACATGCCGCGCCCTCCACCTCCGCGGTGATGGCACCCGTATCCAGCGGATCGCCGTAAACATATTTTGTGATCATGCGAAAATTCCCCCTTGTTTTTTCCCTGTCATTTTGGCCGCCTCCCGGCCGCCGGGAATACCAAACAACCCATATCTCCGGAGAAGCTGCCTGTTTCACCCCTATCATAACAAATCGCCGTTCAAATGGCTATTCCGAATTTTCCTTTTTCATTTTCATTTCTTTTTTTTGTCGGCATCTGTACTTTTTGCCTGTGCCTGTAAATCCGCAAACAATGTCGGTTCTGTACCAGGGCAGAGATTCCTGCCCGTATACATCATAAATTCCGCCTTGTAAGCATATAAATTATACTTGAAATTATTATAATTTAAAGTATAAAACGATCGCAGACACGCCTTTCACAGCGAAACCCGTGATCGTAATAGATGAATTCCAGTATATCGGAAAGGCAAACCCGGCCTTCCCTTCCGTCTTTCAGCGTATCTGGGAGGAATATCTGAAAAACAGGCAGATCATGGTCATCCTCTGCGGCTCCCTGATCTCCATGATGGAATCTCAGACGCTCGACTACAGCAGCCCTTTATACGGAAGGCGTACTGCTCAAATCCGCTTAAAACAGATCCCGTTTCGCTATTATCGGGAATTTATCCCCGGAAAGACACGCAGGGAACTCATTGAAATGTATGCCGTTACCGGCGGCGTTCCCAAATATATGGAATCGTTCGCAGAATGCGGGGATATCTTCCAATCCATCCGCTCCTGCGTACTCAACCGCTCAGGATATCTATATGATGAGCCGCATTTTTTGCTCCAACAGGAGATTTCGGAAGTAGGCAGTTATTTTTCCGTGCTCAGGGCGATCGCAGCCGGAAACAGTAAACTCTCCGCCATATCAACCGTATTGGAAGTAAAGGCTGCCAGCCTGACCAAATATCTGAAGACGCTGGTCGATCTGGATATTCTGGAGCGGGAAGTCCCGGCGACAGAGGATAATCCTGAAAAAAGCAAACGGGGGCTCTATAAGATCCGGGACAATTATATCCGCTTCTGGTTCGCTTTCGTCTATCCCAACATGAGTTTTCTGGAAAGCGGCAATGAAGAGATCGTAATGAATAAGATCCGCAAGAGCCTTGCCAGCGGCCATACCGCTTTTGTATATGAAGATATCTGCCGGGAACGGATGTGGGACCTAAATGCCGAAGACGCCTGGCCCTTTCACTTCGCCAAAATCGGGCGCTGGTGGGATAAAGAAAATGAGATAGACATTGCCGCTATAGATCCGGACGGGAAAAATATCATTCTGGGAGAATGCAAATATTGGCAGGACCCGGTCGGCATCCCTGTCCTCCGGGAGTTGGAGCAAAAATCCATATCCGTTGACTGGCAGAGAAACGGCAGGCAGATTTGGTATATACTTTTCAGCGTGAGCGGATTCACGGATGAATTAAAAGGACTCGCCGCCCACAGAAATGACCTGCTGCTCTGTGACGATTCAGGAAACTGATCCGAACTATGCCCGCTTCTGGCAGGAACCATCAAAAACTATTTACACAATCTTTGGATTTCTTCTGTTGAAGAAGATTTCTTCTGCCAATGCGATCACAGGTATTTTAGGCAAAGAAAAAGAATCCACCTCAGCGCCCGACTGAAAATGTGGATTCATACTCAAAACAGTGCTGGTAGCCGGACTTGAACCGGCACGGTGTTGCCACCGAGGGATTTTAAGTCCCTTGCGTCTGCCTATTCCGCCATACCAGCGCACATAAAAAATACAGGACAGCAAAAGAAAATACGTTTTTCGGATCTTTTGCTGTCATATACGTCTTTTCCGCAGGAAGGAACGCTCCCTACGGAAAAACGACCCAGACGGGACTCGAACCCGTGACCTCCGCCGTGACAGGGCGGCGCTCTAACCAACTGAGCCACTGGGCCAGAACTGTAAAATGGACCTTCGGGGACTCGAACCCAGGACCGACCGGTTATGAGCCGGTTGCTCTAACCAACTGAGCTAAAGGTC
>CANRMT010000088.1 GCA_947631815.1 uncultured Eisenbergiella sp. | reverse complement strand
CAAAACAGATCGCCCAGCCGACTATTACGGTTCGTTGTCTTTTTTTATCCCGCCCAAGAGGAACAAAATGAAGATTCCGGGTTCGCGGTAAAGACGTCCGAGAGGACGTATTTTTATGTCCCAACGGACGCGGCGCCTCTTTCATGCCGGGCCGCCGTCGCTGTCCTCCCCCGTCAGGCCACCAATCCCATCCGGTCCAGCTGTCTCATGTGCTCCTCTCCGCTGTCCGCCAGATAGATCCGCGTCGTCTCGATGCTGGAATGCCCCAGCAGGTCCGCCAGCTTCACGATGTCGTGGCTGATCCGATACCAGGTCACCGCGAACAGATGCCGCAGGTTGTGCGGGAACACTTTCGATTCTTCCACGCCCGCTTCTTTGCACAATGCCTTCATCTCCTGCCAGATCTGACGTCTGGAAATGCTCTTCCCGCTCCCCGTCAGGAACACCTCCCCGCTCTTGATCTTCTGCTTCTTTACATATTTTAAAAGCTTCTTGCACAGTTTCCCCGGCAGGAGGATCGTCCGGATCTTCCCCTTCAGCGAGATGTCCGTCCTCCTGGCCTGCAGCGCCTCCACCGTGATATACTTCACCTCCGACACCCGGATCCCCGTGGCGCAGATGGTCTCCATCAGCAGCGCCGTGCGCTCCTTTCCCTGCTCCATGGCGGCCTTCAGCAACCGTTCGTACTCCGCGCGGGTCAGCTCCCGCTCCGGATTCCGGAAGAGGCGGCGCTGGACATGCAGGAACTTCACCCGGCACTCGCGCCAGCCCAGGAAATCGAAGAAGGTGTTCAGGGCGGAGAGCATGGAATTGACGGTGACGGGCTTATAGCCCTTTTCCAGCAGCTCGTTCTTCCAGGCGGCCACATTTTCCTTGACAGCCTCCCGTTCTCCCAGCCACGCGGCAAAGGCGTTCAGATCCCGCAGATATTTTTCGATCGTCCCTCTGCTCTTTTCCTCCCTGATGAGATAGGAACGGAAATCAGAAATCCTCGACGCTTCGATCCGATAGGTTTTTTCAGACATGTTTTTCCCTCCTGCATAAAAAAAGATTCCCGGAGAAACAGGGACAGCCCCCGTTTCCCGGCAATCTTATTATGCGGCAGTTTTTTATTTTGTATCGGAAGATAACCGATATTTTTTGAAAACAGACGCCGTCCGCGCCTCTCGGGGACTTCTCTTTTCCCGTCTCCGGGGCATGCGCCGCGTCCGTCTTTTTTATTTCTGCAGATTCGCGAACCTTCCGTAATCCGCCAGCCACGCCAGCTCAATGGTGCCGATGGGGCCGTTCCTCTGCTTGGCGAGGATCACCTCGGCGATCCCTTTTTTCTCCGTATCGGGATTGTAATATTCATCCCGGTAGAGGAACATGACCACGTCCGCGTCCTGTTCGATGGCGCCGGATTCGCGCAGATCCGACAGCATGGGCCGGTGCTCCGGCCTCTGCTCCACCGCGCGGGAAAGCTGAGAACAGGCGATCACGGGGATCTGCAGCTCTCTGGCCAGCGCCTTCAGGGAGCGGGATATATCGGATATGATCTGCTGCTGGGAATCGCTGGCACGGACATTGCTGCCGCTCATCAGCTGCAGATAGTCGATGATCACCAGCTTCAGGTCCATTTCCAGCTTGAATTTCCGGCATTTGGAACGCAGCTCCGGGATCGTGATGCCCGGCGTATCGTCGATGATCAGATTGGACCTGCCGATCACGCCCGCGCCCTCGATCAGGCTTTCCCACTCCGCGTCGGACAGATTGCCGGTGCGAAGGTGCTGGGAATCCACGCGGGATTCCAAGGAGAACAGACGGTTCACGTACTGCTCTCTGCTCATCTCCAGACTGAACATCGCCACCGTCATGTTCTGGCCGAAGGCGATATGCTGCGCCATGTTCAGCACGAACGCCGTCTTTCCCATGGAAGGGCGGGCCGCGACGATCACCAGATCCGAAGGCTGCAGTCCGGCGGTCTTATAGTCCAGATCTGCGAAGCCGGTGGCGATGCCGGTGACGTTTCCCTTGTTTTTGGAGGCTTTTTCGATCCGGTCCATGGCGTCCATGACCACCTGGCGGATCGGAACGAAATCGCCGGTATTGCGGCGCTGTACCAGATCGAAGATCTTTTTCTCCGTGGTCTCCAGAATGGCTTCCAGCGGCTCGTTCCCGGCATAGCAGGTATTCGCGATCTCCTCGTTGAGCCGAATGAGCCTGCGCAGGAGCGCCTTTTCCGAAACGATGTCCGCATAGCTCCGGATGTTCGCCGAGACAAAGGGCGCCGTCATCAGATCCCGAACGAACTCCAGACTGGCGACCTCGGGCGGGACGTCCTTTTCCTTCAGCTTGTCCTGCAGCGTGACGATGTCCACCGGCTGACCGGCGTCGTTGAGCTCCACCATCGCCGCGAAGACCGCACCGTACTGTCTGTTGTAAAAGTCCTCTTCCGTCAGGATCTCGGAGGCCGTGACGATCGCGTCCCGGTCCACGATCATGGAGCCCACTACCGACTGTTCGGCTTCTATGCTATGAGGGAGTACCCTTTTTAAAACAGCCTCGTCTGCCGCCATCTTAAAGTCTCTCCAATCTTACGCTTCCTGTACCTTCACCTTCAGCTGACCGGTCACCTGGGGATGCAGCCTGACCGGGATCTCATAGACCCCGAACGCCTTCAGGGGCTCCTGAAGCTGGATCTTTTTCTTATCGATCTCCATGCCGCACTGCTCCTGATAGGCCGCCGCGATCTCCTTACTGGACACGGAGCCGAACGCCTTGCCGTTCTCACCCACGCGGATCGCCACCGTCACGGACTTGCCGGACAGCTCGGCTGCGAGCTGCTGCGCCGCTTCCAGCTTCTCCCGCGCGATGCGCTCCTCTCTGGCCTTCTGCAGCTTCAGATCGTTCAGACTGCTGTTGGTGGCCTCCACGCCGAGCTTCTTTTTCAGGAGAAAATTCCGGGCATATCCGTCGCTGACATCCACGAGCTGCCCCTTTTTCCCCAGAGCCTTCACATCCGCAAGCAAAATCACTTTCATGAAATCTCACCTTCCTCTATCATCTTATCCAATGTCTGTTTCAGGGCTTCGATGCCCTCTTCTATCGTCGCGTTTTCCATCTGGGCCCCGGCCATGTTCAGATGGCCTCCGCCGCCCATCCGCTCCATGATGACCTGCACGTTGACCTCGTCGATGGAACGGGCGGAAAAATAGACCTTTTCCCGATACAGCGTGAGCACGAAGCTGGCCTTCACGCCCCGGATGTTCAGAAGCTCGTTGGCGGCCTGCGCGCCCAGCACGGTAGGGCTCTGGATGCCCTCGCTGGTGCATCGGGAAATGGCGTAGCAGCCTCTGTAGATCTCGGCACGGCCCACCGCGTCGGCGCGGGCCTTGTACTCGACGGCATCCTCCCGGAACAGCTTGCGCACCCGCGTCACGTCCGCCCCGCTGCGCCGCAGAAACGCCGCCGCCTCAAAGGTGCGCACGCCGGTCTTGGAGACGAAGTTGTTGGTATCGATGACCATGCCCGCATACATGCTGTCCGCTTCTTCGCTTTTGATCCGGACATTGTCGCCTATGTACTGCAGGATCTCCGAAACCATCTCACAGGCGGAGGAGGCATAGGTCTCCACATAGGAAAGCGTGGCGTTCTCCACCGTCTCGCTGCCCGCCCTGTGATGGTCCAGCACCACGATGGACTTGCATATCTTGAGCAGCTCCGGGCACTCCGTGATGGAGGGCTTGTTGACATCCACCACCACCAGCACCGTATTGGAGCCCGCGCTCTCGATGGCCTGCGCGCTGTTCAGGAACATATCGCTCTCGTAATCCGGATTGTTTTTGAACAGATCCACCAGCGGCTGGAGTGAGGTGGACACATCGTTCAGGACGATCTGCGCCTTCCTCTCCAGCGTCCGGGCGATGCGGTAAATGCCGATGGCCGCGCCGAAGCTGTCCACGTCCCCGTTGGTATGGCCCATGATCAGGATGTGATCCTTGCTGGTGATGATCTCGCGCAGCGCGTGCGCCTTGACGCGGGCCTTGACGCGAGTGTTCTTCTCCACCTGCTGGCTCTTGCCGCCGTAATAATTGATCCGGTCCGGCAGCTTCACCACGGCCTGGTCGCCGCCGCGCCCCAGGGCCAGATCGATGGCCGTGCGCGCGAACTCATGGTTCTGCGCATAGACGAGGCCGTCCAGCCCGATGCCGATGCTGATGGTCACCGCCATCTCGTTGCCGATGTTGACCGTCTTCACATCCTCCAGCAGCTCAAACCGCTGCTCCTGCATCTGCAGGACGGATTTTTTCTTTAAAATAATGAGGTACTTGTCCTTCTCGATCTTCTGACAGATCCCGTCGAAGGCCGACACGTATTTGTTGACCTTCCGGTCGATCAGCGCGGTCAAAAGGGAACGGCGGACCTCCTCAACGCTGGTCAGGGCCTCTTCGTAATTGTCCAGATAGATCAGGCCCACCGCCAGCGACTGCGCGTCGTTTTCCCGCAGGGCGATCTTCAGCGCCGTCTCATCGTACAGGTAGACCGCGTACAGACAGCCGTCGTAATCGTCTTCCATGATATCGCTGTCTTCCGTCATCTCCTGCAGAGACACGCGGGTGATGTGCGCCGTGTATTCGCTCCCCTCAAAGGAGATCTCGTAAACGGACTCCTCGTCCTGCTGGGGCAGCCTGTCCTTCGTGATGCTGGGAAACAGATAGGTGATGGACTTGGTAAAACCCTTCTCACTGTGGATCGCGTGCCGGAACGCGGTGTTGCTCCAGATCACTCTGCCGTCCTCGTCCAGCAGCGCATACGGGATCACCATGTCCCTAAGCAGCGCCTTCTGGATCTGCCCGTACTGCGTGGCGAAGCTCACCAGCTCGTTGATGATGATCGGTCGGTTGTACAGCATCAGCAGGATGATCATCCCGAAATACAGCAGCAGGAAGCAGGACAGCAGAAAGCCTGCCCGCGCGTCCAGAAAATATGTCCCCGCATTCACAAACAGCAAAAGGATGCCCAGATAGAGGGAGGTCTGCATATAGATCCGCAGCCTGCCCTTTAATTTGATCCTCTTTTTCTTCATACTCATTCCCCTGTAACACCTGCAGTGACCGCTCACAAAAGCCTATTTGTGTAAGTATAACATTTTCTGACGCAAAATACCATACCCCAAAACAAAAGGCTTCGGCATTTTCCGCTATATATTCCTATTTTTTTTACAGGGCGGTGTGCAGAGGGGCCGATGGTACAGGCGGGGCGAGCGAATATTTGGCGAAAATTCGCTCTCAACGAATATAATAGCGAATATTCGCTTTTGATGATCGGAAAAGCGAATATTCGCTGAATATTTTTTGTGCCGCAGAGCAGCCACAACGGGCAGAAAGCCCCGGGCATCAGGATACGAAGCCCGGGGCTGTGCATATATGGCTTTCGCGGTACTGTCCGCTCAATAGAAAACATGATGGCCGAGGATCAGGCCGGACCTTCCGTTCGCCCGGCGGAAGTACAGGCATCCGCCCACCGGCCTGCTGCCGTTCAGCGCGTCCAGCGCCGCCTGATAACAGCTTTCGTCCGCCCGGCTCTTCTTCAGCGCGCGCTTCAGGCTTCCGTTCCGGACCGGTGAAAACTGGCCCGCATCATAGATCACTTCCCGGATCGTATTCGGGTAACCGGCGTCCTGCACCCGGTTCATCACGACGCTTCCTACGGCAACCTTTCCTTCATAGGATTCTCCGCCGGCCTCGCAGTATATGATGTTAGCCAGCAGGTACAGATCGTCCTCCGTCGCGCCTGCCGTCTCCAGAACGGACTGCCGAAGCGCTTCCTCCTGCTGCTGGCGGAGCAGTTCTTCTGCCTGACGCTGGGCTTCCTGCTGCAGCCGCAGTTCCTCCGCCTGACGCTGGGCTTCCTGCTGCAACAGCAGCTCCGCCGCCTGACGCTGGGCTTCCTGCTGCAACAGCAGCTCCGCCGTCTGTGCGGCCAACAACTCTTCAGACAAGGTTTCCTCCGGAAGCTGTACCTCTTCCGCGCCCGCCTCTCCCATGTCGGACATTTCCTCCGCAATCTCTCCTTCTGCGATGGACGCTTCTTCCGCACTTTCTTCTGTTATATTCTCCGTCTCCTCGGTGTTTTCCTCTTCTGTACTCTCTTCTTCCTCGGCGAACTCGCCTTTTTCCTCGTTCTCCTCCCCCGTAAGATCGGCTATGATCTCCCGATTGGCCCTCGCGGCCTCCTCCACGGTGAGCTCCGTTTCCTTCAGATTTTCCTCCGGGATCCAGCCGACGGTCGTTCCCGCCAGTATCTGAACCCATCCGTCCTCTCTCATGAGGATGTTCACATGCGCCCCGTTCACCGCCTTCCCCAGCGTTTCGGATGTATCATCCGCGGAGGAAAAGATATCCAGCGGCTCTTTTGTATCGATCAGGCCGATCCTGCCCGCCACGGCTGTTTTGGAGGTCCCGCACAGCAGCATGGCCGCGATCAGTGCCCCGGCAATAAGCCGGAACCGTTTTCTGCCTTCTGTGTCCATACGATTTTCCGTTTTCCTTTTGGGATTTCCTTTCTGTTACATATATATTTCTATTTATTACAGAAATGTTACAAATTGTAACGATTTTTATCATAGCAATATCTTCTCCGTTTGTCAAGCGTTTCCCAAAAAAGAAACGCGGCTTTCACCGCGTTTTTCTGACACATATGACATTTTTCGATCCTTCTCTGTCCGCTTCCCCAAATTCCGCCAAAAAAAGCCGCCCGCCTCCCTCCTTTTGCAGACATGCAGCAGAAGCAGAGGCGGCGGCTTTCCCCAAGCGGACCGTCCGCACTTTTTTAAAGCGACCTGGATTTCTCCACACAGGCGATGACCGCATCCATCACCGCGCCCCGGAAATTTTTCTCCTCCAGCACCCGCACCGCCTGAATGGTGGAACCGGCCGGTGAGCAGACCATATCCTTCAGCTCTCCGGGATGCTTCCCGGTCTCCAGCATCAGCTTCGCGCTGCCCAGCACCGCCTGCGCCACGAATTCATACGCCTGACTGCGGGGCATTCCTTCCGCCACCGCGCCGTCCGCCATGGCCTCCATCAGCATGAAGATCCAGGCCGGTGAGCTGCCGCTGACGCCCGGCACCACATCCATCAGCCGTTCCGGCACCTCGATGGCCTTTCCGAAGCTGCCCAATACCGCCATCACACCCGCCTTCTGCTCCTGCGTCACCTCCGGCGCGAAGCAGACCGCGGTACAGCCCTCGCCCACCAGCGCAGGCGTGTTGGGCATGGCGCGCACAAAGGCCAGCTCCTTTCCGAACTGCTCAGCCAGCCAGGACAGGCTCTTGCCCGGCGCGATGCTCACGACCGTCTTGCCCTCCAGCGCCAGTCCCCGGATCTGCTCGATCACCTCCGGAAAAAACTGCGGCTTCACCGCCAGAAACAGAAGCTCCGCCTCCTGCGCCGTCTTCCGGTTGTCCCCGGTGACGCGGATGCCGAACCGCTCCCGCATGGCGTTTTCCGTCGCCGCCGTCTTCGCGGAGCCGCAGATCTCCTCCGGCTTCGCCAGCCCTTCCTTTATAATACCGCCGATCATAGCCTGGGCCATATTCCCCAGCCCGATAAAACCGATCTTCATCTTTCCCTCCATCCCAAAGGACCCGCCGGAGCATCCGTCCCGGGGAGCGCCCGCAGGTAATATGCGCAGCCCCTGTGCCGGGAGCGTCGAAAAATCCGGCGGAATCCTTTCTGCTCCATGACGGGAAATACGGGCTGTTTGAGCGAAGCGAGTTTCCCGTATTTCCCGTCAGTTTTGGAGCAGAAAGGATTTTCGCCGGATGACGCGTCCCGGCGGCGGGCCGCGCATATTACCTGCGGGCGCTCCCCGGGACGGATGCTCCGGCGGGTCCTTCTCTGCTGTTTTATTGGTTCGTTTCACGCCGCTGCCGCGCCGCCTCGTACAAAAGGACCGCTGAGGCCGCCGCCGCGTTCAGGGACTCCACCTGCCCGGCCATGGGGATCCGGACATGACTGCCGACCCGCCCGGCGCTCTCCTCCGTCAGGCCGTTCCCCTCGTTGCCGATCAGGAACGCGCAGCCCTTCGTGTAATCCGAACACGTATAATCCCGGCTTCCCTTCAAATGGGCCGCGTGTATTTCGATCCCGGCCCGCTGCAGCGCCTCCAGCGCGGCGCCGAAATCCGCCGTCCTGACATACGGCACCCGGTATATACTGCCCATGGTGGAACGGATGACCTTGGGATTGTACAGGTCCGCCGTATCAGGGCTTGCGATCACCCCGTCGATGCCCGCGCCCTCGCCGGTGCGCAGCATGGTCCCCAGATTTCCCGGATCCTGAATGTTCTCCAGCAGCAGAAGGAGCGGGGCCTCCTTTTTCAGCATGTCCTCCATGCGCCATTCTTGCTGCTCCACCACGCACAGGATCCCCTGGGGCGTACAGGTATCCGATATTTTGGCAAAAAGGCTGTCGGCCACCACCTCATAGCCCACGGCCTCCAGCCGCTCCCTGCAGCCGCACCGCTCCAGAAAGCGTTCGGAAACGTAGACCTCCCGCAGCTTTTCCGGCGGGGCCTCCAGGAACATCCGGACGCCCTCCGTCACAAAGACGCCTTCCTCCCGCCGCAGCTTCGGCTTCTGATTGAGCTGTACCAGCCGCCTGATCCGGCTGTTGGATGCCGCCGTGATCATTTTCCCTTCGCTTTCTCAATGGTCTTCAGCAGACGCGAGATCCGCTCCCGCTCCGCCAGCACCATCAGATGCTCTTCATTGTTCACCACATAGTCCGCGGAGGGCATGATCCGCTTCTCCCCGTCCGCGCCGCGCACGCCCAGCACCGTGACGCCGTAATTGCGGCCGATATTGCCCTCCCGGATGGAGCTGCCCACCCATTCGGGCAGCGGCGGGATCTCGTAGATCGCGTGATCGTCGTCCAGCTCGATATAGTCGAACACATTGTCCATGCTGTAGCGCTCCGCGCACTTCTCCGCGATGTCCTTTTCCGGATAGATCACCTCGTCGGCGCCGTTGCGCAGCAGGAATTTGGCCTGAATATCCCGCGTGGCCTTGCTGACCACGTGCCTGCCGCCCATTTCCTTGACCAGGCTGGTGATCTCCAGACTGCTCTGAAAGTTGGTGCCGATGCACACGAAGATCAGGTCGAAGTTGGCGATCCCCAGGCTTTTCAGCACCTCCGGATTGGTGCAGTCCCCGATCTTGACGTTGGTGACATAGGGCACCATATCGTCCAGCCTGCTTTCTTCTATGTCAATGATCATGACGTCATTGCCGAGCTCCAGCATGTTCTGGGCCAGATGGTGTCCGAACCGTCCCATGCCGATGATCAAAACCGATTTCATTCCTTCTCCCCTTTCTCCCGGACGCGGCCCTTTTCCTCCGCGGGTTCCCCTGCCGCGGTCTTTTCACAGGCTCCTGCGCCCTGCCGCGGTCTTTTCACAGGCTCCTGCGCCCTGCTGCGATCTTCTCCACGGCTTTTGTCCTGCCGCGATCCGCCCCACGGGTCTCACCCTGCGGCGATCCTCTCCACAGGCTTCTCACCCTACCACGATCTTCTCCACAGGCTGCTGCACCGGCGGCACCACACGCCGCTGCGCGAACACCAGCGCGAAGGTCAGGCTGCCCAGCCTGCCGCAGTACATGAGAAGAATGACCGCCGCCTTGGAGGCCGGCAGCAAAAGTCTGGTGGTGCCCGTGGAAAGTCCCACCGTGCTCATGGCGGAAACGGTTTCCAGAAAAACATCCGAAAAATCCAGCGGCTGCACGGCGAAGATCCACAGAGAGGCCGCCAGGATCAGCAGGAAATTGCACACCACGATGGCGCTGGCGCGGCGTATCACGTCCTCCTCCATCCTTCTCCCGAAAATGTTGACGCCCGGCGTCCGCCGTATCGTCGCCCAGGCGGAAAACACCATGACGACGGCCGTGGTGAGCTTCACGCCGCCCGCGGTGGAGCCGGAACCGCCGCCGATGAACATCAGGATCATCGTCAGCAGCCTGCCCGCATTGCCCATCTTGGCCAGATCCGTGGTATTGAATCCGGCCGTCCGCGGCGTCACCGCCGCGAAGAGCGCGCCCAGCGCCGTTTCCTTCGCCGACATGCCCGCGAACAGGCCGTTCCTTTCCACCAGGAAAAACAGCACAGCGCCCCCGGCCACCAGAACGCCGGACGCCGCCAGCACGACCTTGGAATGCAGCATGTATCTTTTGAAATGGAAACGGTTGCGCCAGAAGTCGTCCCAGACCAGAAAGCCCAGCCCACCCAGGAGGATCAGCGCGATCACCGTCAGGTTCACCAGCACGTCCCCTTCATAAAAGCACAGGGAGCTGTAGGGCTCCCGCACTCCCATCAGGTCGAAGCCCGCGTTGCAGAATGCGGACACGGAATGAAAGATGCCGAAATAAATGCCCCGCGCCCAGCCGAACTGCGGCACGAAACGGACAGACAAAAGCAGCGCCCCGGTCATCTCAAAGAGAAAGGTTCCCTTCATGATCTGGACCACCAGGCGCACCACACCGGCGAGCTCCAGCGTGCTGACGCTTTCATGGATGGCCGTCCGCCCTCTGAGGCCGATCTTTTTTTTGAATAAAACGCTGATATAGGCTCCGATCGTGATGAACCCCAGCCCGCCGATCTGGATCAGCAGCAGGATCACCAGCTGTCCGAACAGATTCCAGTGCTGATAGGTATCCGCGATCACCAGCCCGGTCACGCAGGTGGCGCTGGCAGCCGTAAAAAGCGCGTCCAGAAAGGGCGTCCACTGACCACTCCGGGAAGCGGCGGGCGTCATCAGTATGAGCGCCCCCGCCAGGATGATCAGCCCGAACCCTGCAGCCAGCGCCCGGGTATAGGAACCCTTTTTTTTCATCTTTTTCATGACAGCACCCGGTCAGGTGGCCAGCGCCCGGCTGATCTCGAATTCGTATTCGGAAATGCCCTTCTGCATCTCCAGCGCTTCTTCGATATCGAAGTCCACAAACGACCCGCCCTTGTAAGCCACCACGCGGTTGGTGCTGCCCGCGCACAGGATATCCGCGGCATATGCGCCCATGATGGA
>CANRMT010000087.1 GCA_947631815.1 uncultured Eisenbergiella sp. | reverse complement strand
AACTGCACGTTCCCACGCTGGCCCATCTGACCTGCGTGGGCTCCAAAGCGGCGGACATCCTGAGCGTCACCGCTCAGCTTCAGGAGGCGGGCATCGATCATGTGCTGGCGCTGCGGGGCGATAGACCCTCCTGGATGTCGGACGGGCAGTTCGAGGGGCGGGATTTCGCCCACGCCTCCGATCTGACCCGTTTTCTGAAGGAAAACACTTCCCTGCACATCGCGGGCGCCTGCTATCCGGAAAAGCACTATGAAGCGCCCGACATGGACACGGATATCGCCCGTCTGAAAGAAAAAGAAGAGGCAGGTGCGGAATTTCTGATCACCCAGCTCTTCTTCGACAACGATTTCTTTTACCGCTTCGTGGAAAAGGCCCGGGCCGCGGGCATTACGCTGCCCATTTGCGCCGGCATCATGCCCATCACCACCGCCCAGCAGATCGGCACCACCGTCCACCTCTCCGGCTCTTCCGTCCCGAAGGCCTTCGCGGACCTGGTGGCCGTACATGCCGACGATAAGGAGGACATGCGCCGGGCGGGTACGGATTATGCCATCCGGCAGATCCTGGACTTAAAAGCCCACGGCGTCAGACACATCCATCTGTACACCATGAACCGGCCCAAGACCAGCCGGGAGATCGCAGAAGCGGTCCGCTGAACATACAGCGGACCGCTTTTTTCTAAGATCAAAGCGCCGGGACCCCCGGGGATCCGGGCAAACACATCCCCCCGTCTCATGCGAAAACCCGCGCGCCGCATCCGCACCGTCTCACTCCGCCGTCTGCGTCACCGACTCTCCCGCTTCTCCGGGCAGTGTCAGCGTCACGCTCTTTCTTTCGCCGGACAGCTTATGCTCCCGTTCCTCCAGACGGATCTGCCCCGTATCCGCTCCCGCCGCGAACATCAGGGAGACCGTTCCGGTCTTTCCCGCCGGGATCATCTGACGCCATTCCCGCAGATCCGAATTATTCATGTCGAACAGTTCGAGATTCCTGCCCGTGCCGTCGTCAAAAACGGACGGCTGCTCCCAGAGCTCTCCGTTATAGTCCGCGATATTCTGATATTCGACCCGCATCTCGTACAGCACGTCGCCGGATCCCATGTCCTCCGCGTACCACTGCTGCTGATCCTGCCGGTTGATGACCGTCACCTTTTTCAGGACCAGCGGACTGCGTTCGAACGTGATCTCATTGTCCAGATTTTGGGTGCCGGAATAGTAGAACAAGGCGCAGACCAGCGCCATGAGCGCGTAGGCACAGATCCACGCCGCGGCCGATCCCCGGCTTTTCCTGCGTCTCTTCCCTGCTGCCATCAGTCTCCCTCCTTTTCCAGAAAGGACAGGCCGGGTACGTCCTTCAGCGGCAGCCGTCCCTCCGCCGCGACCGTCTCCGGTTCCCCGTCCAGCGAAACCGTCCAGAGCAGCGCCATATTCTGTGCGCCGGTGTCATACCGGAAAAACAGATACCCTTCCTCATAGCCGCCGATCCCCGGACAATAGAAGGGCAGAATATCCTCATCCCTGAAACCGTATCCGGCAAAATAGGGGACGATATCCCTCTCCAGCGGCATACGGTACACCGTCCCGCCGTCCAGCTCATACTCCAGAAAAACCTCGCCCCAGGAGACATCAAAGGGCCAGCCCTCACAGGCCGCCCTGACCTTCACGCCATAGAGCCCCATTCCCTCCGGGAACAGCGCCCGATACTGTTCCACAGGCCCCGCCTCCAGCAGCGTGAACTGTATGGACGCGTCCAGCATGGCCGAAAGGGAAACATCCAGCTCCCCCGCCACCGTCAGCGTCCCGTTCTCCGCAGGCCCGGCCTCCGCCACAGATACATCCTGCAGCCTCCGGACCAGATCGGATTCGTACAGCTTATAGAGGCCGAACGTGCCGCACGGCAGCAGGAGAAGTCCCATCAGCAGCAGAGCGGTCCGAACAGGCCGGTGCTTTCGTTCCGGCAGGGCATATTTGCCCTCTTCAAAAAGCGGCCTCTCTTCCTGACCTCCACAGGCATAGCGCTGTCCTTCCCCATAGGCCGGACGCGATCCTTCCGTTTCCCCGTGGGCCGCCTCATAGCCGCCGTCATAGGCCTCGTGCAGCTCCCGGTGCAGCGTCTCTCCCTGATAACCGCTGCTCAGGTACTGCCCGATCTCGGAATCGTCCACGCGCTTTCCGTTATACGCGCCGCACTTGGGACACAGCCCGCTGTAAACCTCCGGATCGAATTTTCTCCCGCACTCCTTACACCGGATCTTCATCTTTCACCTGACTTTCTGCGGCCTCAGTGCCACTCGGTATCGGTGATCTCGATCTTTTTGTCTCGCAGCATCAGATCCCGCACCGCATCCGCCGGGGCTTTGCCGCCAAAGAGAACTTCGTTGACCTGCTCGATGATAGGCAGAGAAACCTGATATTTTTCGGCCAGTCCCATGGCGGCCTTGGCGGAATATACGCCCTCCACCACCATCTGCACCTTATCCATGGCCTCCTGCACCGTACAGCCCTGACCGATCAGGATACCGGCCCGGCGGTTGCGGGAGTGCATGCTGGCGCAGGTCACGATCAGGTCTCCGATGCCGGAAAGTCCGCAGAACGTCTCAAACCGTCCGCCCATCGCCATGCCCAGCCTGCCGATCTCCGTGATGCCCCGGGTGATCAGCGCCGCCTTCGTATTGTCTCCGCAGCCGAGCCCGTCCGCGATGCCCGCCGCCAGCGCCACCACGTTCTTGAGGGCCGCGCCCAGCTCGATGCCCGTCACGTCCGGGCTGGTATAGACCCGGAACACCGGGCTCATGAAGATATTCTGGATGAATTCCGCCGTGGCCTTCGTCCGGGCGCCCGCCACGATGGTGGTGGGAAGCCCCTTCCCCACCTCCTCCGCATGAGAGGGGCCGGAAAGCACCGCCACATCCGCCTGCGGGATCTCCTGTTCGATGATCTGGGAAAGGGTCATCAGCGTCCCCTCCTCGATGCCCTTCGCCACATTGACGATGATCTGCCCCTCCCCGACATACGGGGCCATCCTGCGGGAGGTGGAACGGGTGAACGGGGACGGGACGGCCAGCACCAGAAGCTCCATATGATCTATGGCCTCCGACAGATCCGTGGTAAAGCCCACATCCTCCTGCAGGATCACGCCGGGCAGCTTGCTCTTCTGCTCCCTGGTTTCCCGCAGCATCGCGATCTCATCCGCCAGCGCGCTCCAGACGGTCACCTGATGCCCGTTGCTGGACAGAAGCCAGGCCAGTGCCGTTCCCCAGCTTCCCGCGCCGATCATTCCGATTCTTGCCATTCCGCACCTCTTTCCGGAGCGCTCTTCCCGGATCAGGAAAGCGCCTCTTTATTTTTTTTGGTCAGATAGGTCTTCCGCTCTTCCCCGTGAAGCAGGCGTTTGATGTTCTCCCGGTGCTTCCAGAACGCCAGCGCCGTCAGCAGGGCGGTGACCAGATACAGCTCGTTCAGATGCGCCTGCGCCATGCCGAACACGCCGAGCTGTCCCATGACGATCATCTGAATGAGAAAGCCCGTGTAGCTCAGCAGAGATGCTAACGACACATAATGCGTGGTGAAGAACGTCCCCAGAAACAGCGCCACCTCGATGGGGATCAGCGCCGGATGGAAGGAAAACACCAGTCCCGCCGAGGCCGCGATCCCCTTGCCGCCCCGGAAATGCAGGTAAAAGGGATAATTGTGCCCCAGCACCGCGCCCGCAGCCGCATAGATCGCCAGCAGATAGCTCATATCCCCGTGTCCCTTCGCGAACAGCAGCCTCGTCACCGCCACGGCCAGCACGCATTTGAGGATGTCCCCCAGCATGACGATGATGCCGGCCTTGGTGCCCAGCACCCGAAGCGTGTTGGTGGTACCCGCGTTCCCGCTGCCATACTGCCGGATATCGATCCCCTTCAGCCTTCCGTATATATAGGAGCTCTGTATCAGCCCAAAGGCGTATCCGATCGCCAGTGCCGCAAGTCTTACCATATCAGCCCTTCTCCTTTCTTTCCCGGATGATGAACCGCAGCGGCGTCCCATCGAAGCCGAAGGCCTCCCGGATCTTGTTCTCGATATATCTGGTATAGGAAAAATGCATCAGTTCCTTATCGTTGACGAAGATCACAAAGGTGGGCGGCTTCACCGATACCTGTGTGATATAATACAGGCGGAGCCTTTTCCCCTTGTCCGAAGGGGGCTGCTGCAGGGCCACCGCCTCCGCCATGATCTCGTTGAGCACGCCCGTGGCCACCCGCATGGCATGGTTCTCGATGACCGCGTCGATGGTGTCGAACAGCTTCGGCAGCCGCTGCCCGGTCAGGGCGGAAATGAACATCAGCTCCGCATAGGGCATGAAGGAAAGGGTATTGCGGATCTGATCCCGGAATTTGTAAATGGTCTTGTCGTCCTTCTCGATGGCGTCCCACTTGTTGACCGCGATGATCATGCCCTTTCCGCGCTCATGGGCGATGCCCGCGATCTTGGCGTCCTGTTCTGTCACGCCGTCCTGCGCGTCGATCACCAGGACCACCACATCGGCGCGCTCCACGGCGCTCACCGTGCGGACGATCATGTAGCGCTCCAGCTCCTCTTTCACCTTGTTTTTCCGGCGCAGTCCCGCCGTGTCGATGAAAATATATTCTTTTCCGCCGTGGACCACCTCCGTGTCCACCGCGTCCCTGGTGGTGCCCGCGATATCCGAAACGATCACACGGTTCTCCCCGATGAGCCGGTTGATGATGGAGGATTTGCCCACGTTGGGCTTCCCCACGATCGCGACCCTGGGCCTCTCGTCCTCCTCCTCATCCGCCGGATCCTCCGGGAAATGTCGGATCACCTCGTCCAGAAGCTCTCCCAGCCCCGTGCGGTTGGCCGCGGAGATCGGATAGGGATCGCCGATCCCCAGGTTATAAAACTCATAGACATCCGCCATATACTTCTGAACGCTGTCCACCTTGTTCACGGTCAGCACCACCGGCTTGCGGGAGCGGCGCAGCATATCCGCCACCTTGGAATCCGCATCCACCAGCCCCTGCTTCACGTCCACCATGAACAGGATCACATCCGCCGTATCGATGGCAGTCTGCGCCTGCTGGCGCATCTGGGACAGGATCACATCCCGGCTCTCCGGCTCGATGCCGCCGGTATCGATCAGCGTAAACGCCTTATCCAGCCAGGTCACGTCCGCATAGATCCGGTCTCTGGTGATGCCCGGCGTATCTTTTACAATGGAAATCATTTCTCCGGCCAGCGCATTGAACAGGGTGGACTTCCCCACGTTGGGACGCCCCACCACCGCCACGATAGGCCTGCGTTTTCTGTCTGACATTCTATTCCTCGTTTCGATCATAAGCTGCCGCATGCGGACAAATCCCGCGCACGCACCGGTCCCGTCTGCAGGCCGGATCCTCTCCGCGGCCGGGGGATCAGAAATCCCCCAAAATGCTTTGGACAAAGTCATATCCGCTTGATTTTACAACATCCACCGGGACTTGTAAAGCGTTTCCGATCTCTTCCACCGTGCAGTCGTCCAGCAGCACCGTTTCCTGACTGCGCAGCAGATTCTGCGGCAGGAGCAGAAGCTCCCCCAGCCGCTTTCCCTTCAGCTGGGCGATGATATCCTGCCCCGTCAGAAGCCCCGTCACCGTAATGCTCTCTCCGAAAAAGTCGTTGCGGATGGGCCAGATATGGACCGTCAGACCCGCGAAGGCCTCTTCCATCCGGTCCGCCATCCGCCGGATATAGGGATAGCTGATCTGCCCGGTGACCGCAGAGATCTCTCTTCTCCTGCCGCCCCAGCGCGCCTGCGCGCCGTTCTCCAGGAGCGCCGACATGGCCGCCTCAAACTCCTCCAGCAAAAGCCGCAGCATCCCCACGCCGTTCTCCAGCTGCAGATACCCGTCATAGGTCTCCTCCTCCGGCAGCTCCTGCCCGGCCAGGATATACCACTCGTCGCTGGCGTGGACGAAATGCAGACCGTATTCGGGATAAAGCCTGTCCTGAAACCGGCGCACGGTCTGCAGCACCTTCCTCGCGTCCTCCCCGGTAAAGGGCTCCAGCGGATACAGCCCCTCGCGGAAACGGGACAGCCCCACCGGGACCACCGACACGCTGCGCAGATGAGGCAGATATTTCTCCAGGTCAGAAAGCGAGCGCTCCAGCTCCGCGCCGTCGTTGATCCCCTTGCACAGCACGATCTGACCGTTCATCTCGATCCCGGCCTCAAAAAAGCGGTCCACTTTTTTCAGCGCTTCCCCCGCGAACCGGTTGTGCAGCATCTCGCACCGCAGCTGCGGATTCGTGGTCTGGAAGGAAATGTTGATAGGAGACAGACGATAGCGGATGATCCGGTCCACATCGTGATCCGACATATTGGTCAGCGTCACATAGTTGCCCTGCAGAAAGGAAAGCCGGGAATCGTCGTCCTTAAAATAAAGGGTAGGCCGCATCCCCTTCGGCATCTGGTCGATGAAGCAGAAAATGCATTTGTTGCAGCAGGAACGGTACTCATCCATCAGCCCGTTTTCAAATTCCACGCCCAGACCTTCCTCGTACTCCTTATCGATCTCCAGGAGCCATTCCTCTCCCGAGGGCTTCAGGACGGATACCTCCACATACTCGTCCTGCATCAAATACTGATAGTCAAAAACGTCCTCCACCTCTTCCCCGTTGATGGAAAGCAGGCGGTCCCCCGCTTCGATCTCCATTTCCTGCGCGATGCTGCCGTCCTTTACCGCCTTGATCAGATGTCCCTTTTGCTCTTTCATGTCAGCCACTCCTCTGCCCCTTATTTTACCAGCAAAAATCCTTCCTGTCACTAGAATTTTCTTGACGGGACAGGAAGAGCAATGATATAAAGAAAGAGGACCACTGCGCCCAGGGATGGTTTTTTGTGCGCCGGATACGCTTTCCCGCGCCGCTCCCTGCGAATGCGCCGCGCGCGTACAGACACATCTGCACCTTGCCGGAAAACGGCAGAAAGAGGAATCATGCCCGATTTACACGAACTTGAAAAAGCACTTCCCGTTGGCCCTTTGAAGATCATCGCGCTGGATTCCGCCAAAACTCTCGGCCAGAGCGTGAACCACCATCTCGTCACATTCCGGAAAAACATCAAAAGCCCCGCCCACGACGATCCCGCCTTCAAGGGCTATATCGCCGACAATTACCTGGTGGACGCCCGCTGCATCCGCTTCGGCACCGGCGAGGGAAAGGGCGTGCTGAACGAATCCATCCGCGGTGCGGACCTGTATCTGCTGGTGGACGTCTGCAACCACAGCATCACCTATTCCCTGAACGGCTTTGTCAATCATAAATCGCCTGACGACCACTACCAGGACCTGAAACGGATGATCTCCGCCGTGGGCGGCAAGGCGAAGCGCATCACCGTCATCATGCCCTTCCTCTACGAGGGGCGTCAGCATAAGAGAAGCGGTCGGGAATCCCTTGACTGCGCCTACGCGCTGTCCGAGCTGGCCGACATGGGCGTGCACAACTTCATCACCTTCGACGCCCACGATCCCCGGGTGCAGAACGCCGCGCCCCTGTGCGGCTTCGACAATTTCACGCCGCCCTATCAGTTCATGCGGGCCCTGCTGGACAGCGTGCCGGACCTGATCATCGACAAGGATCACATGATCGTCATCAGTCCCGATGAAGGCGCGCTGGACCGCACCACCTACTTTGCCAACGTGCTGGGCGTCAACATCGGCATGTTCTACAAGCGGCGGGACTATTCCGTCATCGTCAACGGCAAGAATCCCATCGTGGCCCATGAATTCCTGGGGGACAACATCGACGGCAAGGATATCGTCATCATCGACGACATGATTTCCTCCGGCGGCAGCATGCTGGACACCGCCCGCCAGCTAAAGGAAATGAACGCCCGCCGCGTATTCATCTGCACCACCTTCGGCCTTTTCACCGACGGCATGGCGGCCTTCGATGCCGCATACGAAAAAGGCTGGTTCGACAGGGTCATCACCACCAACCTGACCTACCAGTCCCCGGAGCTGCTCTCCCGCCCCTACTACATCGAGGCGGACATGAGCAAATTCCTGGCCTCCATCATCGACTTCATGAACCACGACGTATCCCTCTCCTACGTCCTTACGCCGACGGACAAGATCCGCACGATCCTGGAGAAATACAACAACCGGGAAGAATATCTGTGAGCCGCGGGTTCGGCGGCTATGAATCCTGGTGTACGATTTGTTCAGATCACTATCCCATGAAAAGCAGGTCCCTCGGGGCCTGTTTTCTATTTTCACGCAAAAAAGAGGCGCTGCTCCACATTCCCTCCTTATTTCCCGAATTTGGCCGCATAGGTCATCAGCGCCGCCACGGTCTTTCCGTCCGTCATCTCGCCCCGGAAGATCATCTGCTTCAGATCCTCCAGCTCCCAGGCCTCCACACCCAGCTCCTCGTCGTCATCCCAATGCGTCTCGCCCTTTTTCAGATCCCGGGCCAGATAGATCCCGATCTTTTCATCCAGGAACGCCACCGTCGTGTTCACGAACAGCAAAAACTCCAGATCGTCGGAATAATACCCGGTCTCCTCCTCCAGCTCGCGTTTCGCGCACTCGAGGAAGGGCTCTCCCGGCTCGTCCAGCTTTCCCGCAGGGATCTCCAATGTATACCGCCCCAGCGCATGGCGGAACTGGCGCACCATCAGGATCCGACCGTCCTCCAGCACCGGCAGCACCGCCGCCGCGCCGTCATGATGGATGAAATCCCAATGCGTCTCATGACCGCCGATATCCACCAGATCGTCGTATACCGTGATGACCTTTCCTTTATAAGCCTCTTTGCGCTCGATCAGCCTGATCGGCTTCTGCGCGTTGTCCGCATTCAGCATAAGCCCAAGTCCTCCCATCTTTCCGCCCGGCATCGGATGATGCCGTTCCGTTTTCCCATTGTACCATCCCGGCGCATGGAAGTCCAGCGCCCTGCAGTGCCTTTTACACTGTCCCCGGCTGTTCTTTAAACATGCCCGAAAAAGCATTATCACACCCGGGATCCCCTATATGCCCAGACAGCCGACCTTCACTGATATTCCTTCGTCCCCAGAAACGGCAGATAAACGGCCAGATAGATCAAAATGCTCAGAAATACCGCGCTCCAGCTCCACACCGCGCCCGACGGAGACGCGCCCAGGATCGTGACGCCCAGGTTGTTGTTGAGGAAATGGATGGCCGTCACCGCCCAGATATTCCGCGTCTTCATGTACACCCAGCCGAAAAACACGCCCATCCCCACGCAGCCCGCGATCTGCACCAGAAAGCTCTGCAGTCCGGTCTGAGGGCTGTAGTAGAACAGATTCAGGGGCAGATGCCAGAATCCCCAGAGGAGCCCCAGCAGCAGGACGCCCCGCCGTTTTCCGAACCGCTCCTGCAAAATGGGCTGCAGGAAATGCCGCCACCCGTATTCTTCCCCGAAAAACGCCGTATAAGTCAGAAGCAGATTCACCGGAAGTACCGACACGTACATCCACAGATACGGATTGGGCGAAAAGGCCTCCGCACTGCCCAGCAGGATATCCACTCCCACGCTCAGGAAACAGATCAGCGCATACAGCGCGATGAACAGGGCGATACACAGCAGGCCCTTTCCCGCGTTTTCGGAAAAAAGGAGGCCGCTGGCCCTCCGCCGTTCCTTTTTCAGACACAGCATTTCCAGAAAACAGACCGGCGCGGAAATGCAGATCAGCAGATTCAAGACCTCCATGACAGGAAGCCCCGGCAGGAAAACGCCCGCCGCAGCCAGAACCGCCATCAGGGCCGTCAGGCCGAGGAACGTGAGGAAAAAGACTTTTGGAAGCGCCGGGGTCCCGCCGCCGGAAGCACCCGCCGTACAATCCGGCCCCGGGCCATCCTGCAGCGCGCCGTCCGCCCCGCTGTCCTGCCGCAGAACATTTGGCTCCGATGCTCCCTGCCCCCCGCGTTTTGGTCCCGCCGTGAGCATGGACAGCATGGCCGCGCTGGCGGGCAGGAACATCCACACCATCGGAAAAGCGCTCACATCCTGCCCTTTTCCGAAACCGATCCCCATGAAAATGCTCAAAAACGCCGGGATCCCGAAGGCGGCCGCAAAAAAGACGAAAAGCATCCTCCGGTCCGTTTTTACAGGATCCTTTTCTCTCATTTCCCCGATTCCTCCGTTTCCTCCTCCAGCATCAGCTCCCGGTCCAGCCGCTCCTCCCGTTTCCGTCTCATCCGGTTATAAAGCCCGCCCGCCGCGAAAAAGATAACGAGAAACAGTGCGAAATACAGCAGAAAGTCGATCAGGAAGATCAGCACAGCATCCTGCCACGCAGGCGCATCGTTCCAGCATGCGGCGCATACCATCACGCCCGCCGCTGGCAGCGCTCCCGCCAGGCTGTAGCCGATATAGTTCTTCTTCCCCGGCTTCTGCTCATACGGCGTCCAGACGCCTGCCCTGAAACAGGACCAGATCTCATACACCGCCGCGATCATGAACACGGCCCAGACCGCCGCCCATTCCTGAAACGGACGCCTCAGAAAAAGCGCCTCGATCACCAGCACGACCAGGAGCAGGTAAAAGACCAGCCAGTAACCGCCGCTCAAAAGCCGGTTCAGTTCCGCCTCCTGCCGTTCATCGATCACTTTTTTCAAAAACACTTTCTTTTGTTTCATTCCGAATTCCTCCTCGTATGGTTTCTTGTTCCGCTTCCTCTTCCCAGAACAACTGATCCAGCGTCCGGTCCAGCGCCCGGCAGATCGCGATGCACAACTGCAGCGAAGGGTTAAACCTGCCGGACTCGATCATGCTGATGGTCTGCCGCGTCACGCCCACGGCGGCGGCCAGTTGTTCCTGGGAAAGATCCTTTTCCACCCGGGCGATCTTCATTCGTCTGTTCTTTCCCATAGGCACCTCCTTCCGGGGGATCCACCCGCGAAAGCTCTTTTCTGATTTCGATCCTACCACTCACCTTACATTTTGTCAAGTATATTTTACTTTTTATCAAATTTATTTTATAGCTTCGTTTTGCCGGTGAACAAAGAATCCCCGCAGGCTCCGATCCAGGCTCCTGCAGGGATTTCTCGGCTCTTCTCTTCACGTTTAAGG
>CANRMT010000086.1 GCA_947631815.1 uncultured Eisenbergiella sp. | reverse complement strand
GCCTTTCGAGAAACGGCTGCTGGATGTCTTACACAGTTAGGTCCCCTCTGGTTTTTGCAGTTTGCGGAAACTCAAGCATGCGCGGAAGTAAAACGCGCGTCCCGGAACCTTTACGCGGCCCGTTTCTTCTTCCGTCTGCCCGACTTCGCTCTCGCCCGGGCGAGGGCCCTTCTCCTGCGCAGCCTCCTGCGCCTCTCGCGCAGGATCGCGCATATGGCAGCGGCCACAGCCAGTACGACACCGCACACAGTGCCCGCCAGGATCAGAAGCCTGCCGACGGAACGCTTCGCATTTTGCCTGGCGAACACGCCGCTTTCGCGCACACCGCCGTTTTTCGTATCAAACGATACGGCTTCGGCCGCTCCCGCCGAGCCGCCGCCGTTTTCTGCCGCGTACTGTGCGTCGAAAGAACCGGGCGTCACGCTGTTTCCGCCGCCCGCCATGCCGACCGTTCCGCCTTTTGCCGCTCCGCCTGCCGTCCGGAAGGATGCCGCCGCGCTTCCGCTTTCCGCACCCTGTCCTCCGGCAGCCGAGACCAGCAGCCCGGAAGGACCCTTTTCGGGTTTTATCACCGTCACATCCGAAACGCCTCCGGGGATCCCGGCCGCCGTTCCCGCGGCCTGCAGGTTCAGGACGCTGCCTGCCGCGCCGGTACTGCTCAGATCTATAAGTCCCTGCGCTGCCTGTGTCCGCAGCACGTTGGAGGGAATATCCTTCGCTTCCCCGGGATCGTTGACATAGCGGGTGGTGTCGTCATTCAGACCCTCCTGAATGTTGTCCCCGTCCCTGCCATCGGCGCTGCTGCCGGACTGTCCGGACGGCGTGTCGGCTCCCGTCTGCTGTTCCGGGACCGGCGGCGCCGTATAGCCGCTTCCGTCGCCCGTCCCGTAGACGGCGTCCCTGCCGACGGACATCTTCACCGGCTCAGGTTCCCGCCTGACGTCCAGGGATACGTTTCCGTGCGCGGCGTTCACCGCCTGCAGCGCGCCGAAGCTGACCGTGATGTCCAGCGTTTTGTCGCCATCCTGCGGCATCACCTTCAGCTCTCCCAGGCGCAGCAGCTCCTCCCCGGAAAACAGCTCCGCATCGGAGGCGACATAGATCCCCAGGCTGCCCGCATCGTACCGGCTTTCCGCCACCACCTGCCGTTCCAGGGCCGGATCGAAGAAAAACTGCGCCGTCGTCTCCGGCTCATCCACCTGCAGATTCAGGGAAAGAGCGCGGATCTTCTCATTGCCGGCGTTGTTTATCTTGGCAAACACCTCGATCGTATCCGCCTGCTGGCGCAGCACGACGCCATCGTTGTACGGGATATCCAGATCCTCCTGGGCGCGGGCCGTAAACGGGAAGCAAAGTCCCGCCAGAAGGGCCATCGTGCCGATCGTATGCCGAATGAATTTGTGCGCTCTCATCTCATTACCTTCTTCCATTTTCGGATTTCTGTACGGTGCGGTCCGTTTTCTTTTCGGTCAGCCCTACTTCTGCAGCGTGATCTGCGGCAGCTGCTCCGGCACGGTCAGCGGCATCGTATCGCTGACCAGCCTCTGTCCCTGATTGTTCAGCGCGTTGTCCACCCGGTAGAGCTGTGCCCTGACGGTCCCGCGGATCTCCGGAAGCGACCCGTCTGCGTCCGGCTCGATCCAGTAGATCCATATGCCGCTGCTCACCTCTCCCAGCTCGCCGTGCTCCGGCGTCTTCGCCAGGATGATCTGCTGTGCGGCCAGACTGCCGTCCGCCGCCGTGCCTCCCAGGATATTCCCTTCGCCGTCGTAAAGGACCACGACGTTGTAGGCCGGATTTCCCTTGTAATTGCCGGTGAAGATCAGCGAACCCTGCGGGATGCGGCTGCCTTTTTCATCATAAACATATTCGTTCTGCAGGATCCCCACGGCGGCGTTTGTCCCGCTTTCTCCGACGCCGAATGATACGCTGTCCCCGGAGGGCCCCAGCACATCCAGCTCCGTGATGGAAACCGTTTTCTGCCCGATGGCGCGGAGTCTCAGATATGCGGCGTCGTAGGTGCAGACCCAGGGATCCTTTTTCTCGTTTTCAAAATATACGGTCTGGCTCTCCTCACCGCCTGCGAACGTGCCGGTCTTCACCGTCGTCCAGTCGGTCCCGTTCTGGCTGACCGCCACCTCATAATCCGCAATGGGCGTGCCGCCCCTGACGGTATATTTCAGCCCGCTGACTGCCAGCACCTGGTGGAAGGAGATCAGGATCACCGCATCCTCCGCCTTGGTCGTGCCGGTATAGGTGCGGCTGTAATCGTTGTCGAGGATCATGCGGAGGGCCGACTCCTTCTCCGGTTCGCATGGATCCGTCTCGTCCGCGCCGGGCAGCTCGTCCAGCTCGGATTCCAGTGCGATCCTGTCGAACGTCCAGGCGGACTTGTCGTACTGTCCCTCGTGGGCGATCCGTACCGTCCCCACCTTCTTCGCGGCGGAACGGTAGCCGAATTTGTCGACCGCGGTCACCTCATAATCCATTACACGGTTGTTCACCGTGGATACGTGGTCCACGAAGCGGTCCTCTGTGGTGAAGCCGACCACCTGTCCCACAGGTCTGCCGTCCTCATACTGATACCGCACGATCTCATATCCCAGCAGCACATCGGGATCCGCACTGCTCACGATGGAGACCGTCACCTCGTTGGGCACGTTCTCGGTGACCTTCACCGTACTGGAGACGCTGATCACATCCTTTTCGCGGATCGTCGCGCCGGTCCCGTGTTCGATCTCATAGGCCCGCGCATCATCCGTCAGATAATACAGTGCCCTTTCCTCTTTTTCAAACTGCCGCGCATATGCGTACGTGCCGGTATCCGGGACCATTCCCCAGCGGATGAAGAAATCGGTCAGATCCTTCTGCGCCGCCGCACAGGACAGACGCATGAAGTTCTGGTCCACGCTGTCTCCCAGGACCAGCCCTTCGGGCGCCAGCGAAGTGTTGCGCGCGTAGGAGTCCACTCTCGCGAAGAACAGATTCTCCTTCTGCTCCGTATAGGTATCGTATATCTTATAATTGTAGCCTCTGTCATAGGCCAGATGCAGCTGCCAGTACAGCGCCAGCTGCGTGAACACATTGGAGGAGCGGCCGACGGTATTGGATGTGACCTTTTCATATACCTTCGGATACTCAAAGCGGATCGAAGCATTGGTGTCCTTCGCGCTGGACAGCAGAGCGAAATAATTGTTCGTCACCTCCGCGATGGCATAAGCGCTCTGATTGATATCGTGCCCGATCTCATGGGAAATGCCCCAGCCGAACCAATTGCCGCTCAAATATCTGCCCTCCGCGTCCGCGCTCACCGGCACGCCGCCGGAGAGGCCGGGGACCGAACCGTACTCGATCCCGATATGGTTCCCGGAAGCATACATGAACGCTCCCGCAAACATCCGCATATAACGGATGTTCAGATGCTGTACGGGCAGACGGTCCGTCGCGGGCGCGGACGGATCGTCCGTCAGGCCTTTATGATGGTAGAACAGCGTCATCATCTGCTCCATCGCCTGCAGGGACTGATCCAGCCGGTCCGCCTTTTCCTGCAGCGTTCCCTTCCCCAGGCCGTCCAGAAGCATTTTGCCGGACACGGAATACATCATCTGATCCAGCATGATATCGGTGGCGTCCAGGATGCAGTTCTCCTTTTCAAAGCCGTAGTCGACGCTCTTCAGCGTGCCGCCCTCATGGAGCTCGCGGTGCAGCCTCTCCAGGTTCTTCGCCTGTTCCTCCAGCTCCTTCACATAGGAAAGGATCCTGGCGCTGCGCTCTCCTTCGTCCGTCACCCGGTACAGGTTCAGCATCGGGATCTTCGTGCCGCCGCTGACGCGCACCGCGTACCGGTCATTTTCATCGTTCCCCGTATATTCCACATAGAGGGAGCCGCCGCCCTCGACAGCGAGACTCTGAATGGAAGGCAGGGTGATCTCGTTGCGCCCCACGCGCAGCGTCGCCACCTCTTTCGCAAAGGCGCTCGCCTCCGCATGATGCTGTGTGGCGATCAGCTTCAGCCTGGAAACATCCCCGGTCCGCTGCACGTTGTGGCCCACATAGATCACGATCTGTTCCCCTGCCGCCGCGGAAACGCCCAGCGGCTGCCAGCCGTTCAGACCGCCGAAGCCCAAATGCCCGTCCTTTGCGGCCGTGACGGAAGGATAGATCTGCACCACATCGTTCAGATCCGTCATATCCAGGATAGCCTTCGCGGTATCCAGCTCCTTCTGCAGCGCGGCGCGCTCCGGATGATACTCGCCGCTCTTTTCGTCCCGCGTGTCCAGACGCTTCTGCAGCGCTTCAATGTCTGCCTGGCCTACCTCGGGCCTCAGCGTGGAATGCAGATCGTCCGCGTAAAGGGCCAGGATATCGTCTTCCAGCGGATCATAGTCGTAAAAATTGACTTCCGCGATCACCACATTGTTGTATCCGTTTCCCCTGGTAAAGCCCAGGCGGAGCTGATCCGTTGTGACCGCCTGATTCAGCTTTATGGCGTAATATCTGGTATTGTTAGCGTCGCGCTTTTCCAACAGACGGAGATGCTCCACCCGCTTCCATCCGGCGCTCTCCCGGTCATACCAGAATACGGAGACGTTCGTATACGTTCCCAGATTCTCCGATTCCGCAAAGGTGATGTAATTCATCTTGTAGGGCTGATCGAAGGTAAAGATCAGGCCCTTGTTCTCGCTCTCATAGTGCGCGCCGTCATCCCAGTCCTTCATCTGATAGTAGGACCCGAAATCCTTGTCCGCCGCGCCCAGCGCCGTTTTCGCATCCCCTTTATCCAGCTGGCTGTTGACCATTGCGCCCTGCCCGTGGGTCACGCTGACGATGTGCGCGGAAAGGGAGCCGACGCCGACGGAGGCGTTGATCAGCCTGTATTTCGGCATCAGGGCCGGAAGGACGGAAACGGTATCCGCAGCGGAATGGATGGAGGGTGCGCTCTCTCCGAGGCTGTTTGTGCCCGTCACGTACACCTCGTAGGACGCCTGATCCTTCAGCCCCGTGATCTCATAGCTGTTATGCGTGAGATTCTCCTGTACCTTTGTGAACCCGGCCGCGCCCTTTTCTTTATAATATACGCTGTAGGAATCCGTGTCCTTCATGTCCTTCCACTGAAGGCGCACACATTTCAGTCCGCCCTCCGCTTTCAGATTGTCCGGAGGATCCGGTATTTTGGAGACCTGCGGTATCACCGATATCGCCGGAGAATATCCGCTGGTCCAGGCGCCGTTGACGGACTGCACGCATACCTCATAAGCGTCGCCGTTGACCAGCTTCCCGTCCCCGGTCAGGCTGGTGGATTTCACCTCCAGGCTGACCCTGTTGAGATTCGCCTCCGTACCGGAAACGGCGGCGGCGCGGAAGGTCTCGCTCCGGCCGTCCCGGGAGGTGATCTTCACCTCATATCCGGTGACGTTCACCGCGGGTGTCCAGCTCAGCGTGAATGCCTTGTCCATCGGCTCGCCGCGCAGATCCTGCGGATACTGCGGCGCGATCTCAGGAATGCGGTTTTCCATATCGTTCAAAAACTCCACCCTGGAGATCTCCGCCAGGTTCGTCCCGTTGGAAGTCCCGGTGATGCGCAGCGTCACCTTCTTCACGGCGATCTGACCGCCCAGATCGATCTCCAGCGCATTTCCCTCTTTCGTCCCTGTGTATTCCGTGCTGTCAGCGGTAAACAGGAAAACGCCGCCGGGGAACGCATCCCCGCTGTTCATCATACGATATCCCGGCGAAACGGCGCTGTCCGCCCGCGCCTCACCGCCGCTCTGTACGGCGCCGTTTCGGATCGTATACTCCTTCGTTTCACCGTTCTCCGTCTCTACCAGGACGGTGCCCTCTGAAATGGCGTTTTCACCCATCTCTATGGAGATTTTCTCCATCTGCACCCCGTTTTCGGCGGCGCTGTCTTCCCTTTCCAGACTGAAGCCGATCTCCACCGGATTCTGCTCCGAGATCGCCTCCTCACCGGCGGTACGCAGCGCAAGGCCCTCCTCCAGGTTTCCGGAAACGGTGGTCGTCTCTCCTTCCAGCAGACCCACGGCGGACGGAGCAACACGGCTGCTGACCGTGGCAGTCAGATCCATTCCGTCCTGCGATCTTGCGAGGCTGTCGGCAAAGTACTGCAGATCCGTCAGCGTCGTCTTCCCATCGCCGTCCAGATCCGTCTGATACCGGCCATCACCCTTACCCTCGATCGCGTCTATGATGGCATTCTTGTCCTCGTCGTCCAGCGCTCCGTCCCGGTTCGCATCGCCCAGCAGCATCGTGCCGGGATGCACCTGGCCCTCCCCATATCCGAAGCCCTGTTTCTCATCCAGCGCCAGGAAACCGGTATAGATCTCCAGCGTTTTGATCTCCCCGTCCACGCCGATATCCTGTACATATCTCCCAAAGCCGGGCGCATCGATCTCCAGCCGATAGTCTCCGGTCTCAAGTCCGGAAAATACGACCTTTTCCTGTTCCCATCCGGGAGCCAGCTGCACCTGCTGTTCCGCCGGGGCCAGATCGACACTTCCCTGCCGATACAGGAACAGCCTGACATTCAGCGTTTCCTTTCCGGCAGGGAGCGCGTTCCCAAGCAGGATCTCCACTTCGCCCTTCACGCTTTTCGGCAGCGCGATCTTCCGAAAGTCTCCGGAAAGGACATGGAATTTGGGCAGTTTTAATTTGAGCTCTGTTTCGGTTTCCGTTTCGGATTCGGTCTCTGTCTCCGGTTCTGTCACGGTTTCCGTTTCTGTCTCAGTTTCCGTCTCGTCTCCGTCCTCCGTCTCCGTCACGGTTTCCGTCTCAGACGCCGTCTCCTGTACCGTGCCGGTTTCCGGCTGAACTTCCGTCTCTGTATTCGTTTCCGCCTGGGTCTCTGTTTCCTTTGTCTCGGATCCCGCTTCGGCCTCTGTTTCCGGCTGCGTTTCCCTCATGTCGGTTTCCGATACTTCATCAAATTCTTCCTCTTCCGCGGGATCCGTTCCGTTTTCCGCGGCGAACCCGGCGGGCTGTGCGGCATGGCTGACGCCCGCCCCGCCGTAGGACATCACATTCACCAGGATCATGCTTGCCGCCAATACCCATATCAATCTGCGCTTCATATCCGTTCACCTCGTCACATGTCTGTAAAGAAAGGTTTATCCTGCCGTCTGTCAAAAAAATAAAAAACATCCCGCCGTCAGTCCGCGGCGTCCGTCAAAAGGGGGACATTGCCGTCCGTCCCGACAATCTGCCCGTCAGTCCGCGGCGTCCGTCAAAAGGGAATACCGCCGTCCGCTCAAAGCCTGTCCGCCTGCGCCCGGGGCCGCCGCGCGGCAGCGTTCACGCGTTTCCCGCGATGCGGTCCGCCAGGATGATGGAAAGCATGCTGCCGCAGGAAAACCGTCCCTGCAGATCGCGGTACACTTCCTCCTTGCTCCGTCCCGCCTCCCGGCTCCGAAGCCAGAGCAGCGTTTTTTGAAGCGTCCCATAGGCTTCTTTTCCGAGGCCCAGCTTCTCATGGCCGCTCTCCCCGGCGCCTCGCCCGAAGATCACATCGAGCATGTGGTAAACGTCCCAGGCGTCATGTTCGCCGCCTTCCAAAAGGCCCCTCAGCTCTTCCAGGCAGTAAAACGGCTTCATGTATTCCTCGACCCTGCTCTGCAGGATCGGATTCTGCAGATACCTGTCGAAGAAAGAATCATATCCGCTCTGGTCGTCTGAAAATACCAGTCTCCTGACCGCGGAAAGCATCTTTTCGATCAGTTCTTTTTCCTCGGTCCCGACGGGCAGGTTGGCGCCGCAGAGGAAATGCACGAAATAGTTCTCCAGCGTGACCTCCCAGCTCTCGTCCAGGGCCGTCAGCGCGCTCATGCACTGCTCCAGCGCCGCGCGGTCCTCCAGATCGGACGCCGTCACCGCCGGGAAAACCGCCGTGCGCCGGCTGCGCTCCTGTTCCTGTCTGCGCTTTTCCTCCACGTAGGCCGCCGCAATATCCGTCAGCGCATAGAATTTGAACCGCCCCTGCACCTCCGTTTTCAAAAGCGTCGGCTGAAAGGAACGGAAATTCTGGCAGATGTTCCAGAGGGAGGTCGGCGTGCTTCCGATCCCCGCAGCCAGCTCCTTGTGGGAGATCCGTTTGTGCGCATAGACCGTTTCCAGCACTTCCCGCCGCTGCCGGGACAAAAATCCGTCTATTTTTTCGATCAGTTCATCATTCAGTTCATTTTTTATGGATTGTTTTTGAAGAGTTTCCATGAAAACACCTCACTTCATCCCTGTTAGTGAATTTATTTTACGCCTTTTTTTACCAATATGCAATAGAAACTTCACTTTTTTCGACATTATTTTTGAATTTAATTCATTTTCATGAATAATGTGTCGGCAAGCAGAACAACCAAAAACGGATTTTCATTTCATCAGGGGAAAGCGCCCTTTCCGGTCCCTTTTTCACGTCCCTTCAACGACTTACGCGCAAAAAAACACGATCCGGGCGGTCCGAATGGAGCCGGAGAACAGCGTCCTTCAGCGGCCCGCGCACACAAAAAAGACAGTGCCCGTTTTCAGACACTGTCTTTCTTCTCTTCATTTATATGCTGTTCCGTGTTCGGACCGGCCGCCCTTCCGGCACAGCCGAAAGCCCTGCCGGACCGGAAACGTCTTACAGCTGAGGGCCCGCCGCAACCAGAGCCTTGCCGGCCGCGTTGCCTTCATACTTCGCGAAGTTCTTGATGAACCTCTGCGCCAGATCCTTGGCCTTCTCATCCCACTCGGAGGCGTCCGTATAGGTGTTGCGGGGATCCAGGATGTTGGTGTCCACGCCCGTCAGTTCGGTGGGAACCTCGAAGTTGAAATAAGGGATCTTCTTGGTGGGCACATTGTTGATATCGCCGTTCAGGATGCCGTCGATGATGCCGCGGGTATCCTTGATGGAGATACGCTTGCCGGTGCCGTTCCAGCCGGTGTTGACCAGATAGGCCTTCGCGCCGTTGGCTTCCATCTTCTTCACCAGCTCTTCCGCATACTTGGTAGGATGCAGCTCCAGGAACGCCTGACCGAAGCAGGCGGAGAAGGTAGGCGTGGGCTCCGTGATGCCGCGCTCCGTACCGGCCAGCTTGGCAGTGAAACCGGACAGGAAGTAATACTGGGTCTGCTCGGGCGTCAGGATGGACACGGGAGGCAGCACGCCGAAAGCGTCAGCGGACAGGAAGATCACGTTCTTCGCAGCGGGAGCCGCGGACACGGGGCGCACGATCTTCTCGATGTGATCGATCGGATAGGATACACGGGTATTCTCGGTCACGCTCTTGTCGTTGAAATCGATCTTGCCGTTCTCATCCAGCGTCACGTTCTCCAGAAGGGCGTTGCGCTTGATGGCGTTGTAGATGTCGGGCTCGGAATCCTTGTCCAGGTTGATGACCTTGGCATAGCAGCCGCCCTCGAAGTTGAACACGCCGTTGTCGTCCCAGCCGTGCTCGTCATCGCCGATCAGCAGACGCTTGGGATCGGTGGACAGCGTGGTCTTGCCGGTGCCGGACAGACCGAAGAAGATGGCGGTATTCTCGCCGTTCATATCGGTGTTGGCGGAGCAGTGCATGGAAGCGATGCCCTTTAACGGCAGGTAATAGTTCATCATGGAGAACATACCCTTCTTCATCTCGCCGCCGTACCAGGTATTGATGATGACCTGCTCACGGCTGGTGATGTTGAAGACGACCGCGGTCTCGGAATTGAGGCCCAGCTCCTTGTAGTTCTCGACCTTCGCCTTGGAGGCGTTGTAAACGACGAAATCGGGCTCGAAGTCCGCCAGCTCCTCCGCCGTGGGCTGGATGAACATATTCTTCACGAAGTGAGCCTGCCATGCCACTTCCATGATGAAGCGGATCGCCATGCGGGTGTCCTTGTTGGCGCCGCAGAAAGCGTCCACGACATAGAGCTTCTTGTCGGAGAGCTCCTTGATGGCGATGTCCTTGACGGCCGCCCATGTCTCCTCGGAAGCGGGATGATTGTCATTCTTGTACTCGGGGGAGGTCCACCACACGGTGTCCTTGGAATTCTCGTCCATGACGATGAATTTGTCTTTGGGGGAACGGCCCGTGTAGATACCGGTCATGACGTTGACCGCGCCCAGCTCGCTGACCTGGCCCTTGTCATACCCCTCCAGCGAAGGATCGGTCTCTTCCTGGAACAGAAACTCGTAGTCAGGATTGTGCACGATCTCTTTGACGCCGGTGATGCCATACTTGCTTAAATTGATCTCTGCCATTTTTATTTATCCTTTCTCCTAATAATAGGTGACGTAAATCACATCGACTTATTATCTCAAATGTGTTTTGAAAAGTCAATATTTTTGCCCGCAAAAAACACCGTTTAGAATTATTTCATAAAATCCCCGTGTGCAGTGCAGGGCACTCCCGCCGCAGGATGCCGCCTCTGCGGCTTTCCCTCAGGCTTCCGCCGCAGGACGCCGCCCCTGCGGCCTTCCCTTCAGACGCCCACCGCGCGGGTGGCCTCCCTCAGCCACAGCCTCTCCTCCTCATTCAGATAAGGCGCGATCTTTTCATAGACCGCCGCGTGATACCGGTTCAGCCGTTCGATATCCTTCGGCTCCATGAGGGAGGGCTCGATGGCGTCCAGATCGATGGGGACATAGGTCAGCGTCTCAAAATACATGAACTGTCCGTCCCCGTTCTTCTCTCCGTTCGCGGCCACCATCACGTTCTCCGTGCGGATGCCGTGGCTGCCTTCGATATAGACGCCGGGCTCGTTGGTCACGTCCATGCCCGCCTCGATCACGGCCTCCTTCATTCCTTCCGCATACCGCCAACGGATGTTCTGGGGGCCCTCATGGACGTTGAGGATATAGCCCACGCCGTGCCCCGTGCCGCATTTGTAGTCAATATTCTGCTCCCACATGGGCTGACGGGCCAGGATATCCAGGTTCCGCCCGGTACAGCCGTACAGGAACCTGGCGTCGGACAGCTGCAGCATCCCTCTGGCCACCGCCGTGAAATGTGCCTTCACCTCGTCAGAAACCGGCCCTAAGACGATGGTCCTGGTCACATCCGTGGTGCCGCCCAGATACTGGCCGCCGGAATCCACCAGCAGCATGCCCTCCGGCGCCAGCTGCGCGCAGTCGTCCTCCGCGGCGGCGTAGTGCATCATGGCTGCATTGGGCCCGTAGGCGCTGATCGTATGGAAGGAAAGATCCAGGAAGCCGTCGATCTGACTGCGCAGACGATCCAGGTGCTGTGCCGCCGTATATTCCGTCAGCGGCTCCTTCCCCACCGTCTTTTTCAGCCAGTAAATGAACCTGCACAGCGCGGCGCTGTCCTTGAGGTAAACCTCCCGCATGTTCGCCAGCTCCGCGGGATTCTTCACCGCCTTCAAAAGCTCCGTCGGATTGGG
>CANRMT010000085.1 GCA_947631815.1 uncultured Eisenbergiella sp. | reverse complement strand
CATGTCCCTCCGCCCGGGAATGCCGCTCGCCCCGCCCGAAAATCCTCGAAAAATACGCTCGAAAATCCCTTTCCTCCCGGCCCGAAAAAAATCTTGACACCTCCCCGCCCCGGTGCTATAATAACACCAATTTAACAGAGCAAACCGATGAAGCGGAAATAACGGCAATGATGCCTTTACAGAGAGCCTGCGATGCTGAGAGTCAGGTGAGAAACAAGTTGTCAAATGGGCCGCGGAGGGTGCAGTCAAATGTGATCCGTCACAGAGTATTCTGCAACGTGAGGGCATACGTCAGTTGCCGGGGATATGTCAGTATCCTGTCGAGCGCACGGGATTTCCCGTGAAGTCGGGGTGGCACCGCGGATAAGATCTTATTCGTCCCTGACAGAAAGCATATTTCTGTCAGGGGCGTTTTTTATTGCGGAAAACGATGCGCCGAAGGCATTCCGGCGCATCGGGCCGCTGGGATGTCCGGTCTCAGACTGAGCGGGCCGCGGCACTTCCGTCCGGTCCCTGACAGCGATCAGGAGGTGAAAAATTGAAAAATAAGCCCGATGGCTTATTTTTCAATCTGCGTTTTGTGCCGCGGGCGTCACAAAACGCAGGAGCGCAGCGCCAAATCTGAGATTTGGCGCGCGTATCAGCTCGCATACGCTCGCAGTATGGAGGAAAGCTTGAAAATCGTACCGACTCTGGACGAGGTGAAACGGATCGCCGCCTCCGGCGCATATGATGTGCTGCCGGTGAGCTGCGAAATGCTGTCCGACTTCACCACGCCCATCGAAACCATGAAGATCCTGAAAAACGTCTCGACCCACTGCTACATGCTGGAATCCGCCGCGGCCGATGACAGATGGGGCCGCTACACGTTCCTTGGCTTCGATCCGAAGATGGAGATCACCTGCATGAACGGCGAGATGAAGGCCGGAGATCTCAGTTTTTCTACCGAAGACCCTTCCGGCTGTCTGCGCCAGATCCTGGCCCGGTACAGAAGCCCCCGTTTTGACTGGCTCCCTTCCTTCACCGGCGGGCTGGTGGGATACTTTTCCTACGATTATCTGGGCTACAGCGAGCCCTCGGTCCGGTGCGGCGCGGAGGACACCGAGGCGTTCAAAGATGTGGATCTGATGCTCTTCGACAAGGTCATCGCCTTCGACAACATCCGCCAAAAGATCGTCCTCATCGTCAACATGCCGCTGACGGAGCCGGAGACGGGCTACAACAGAGCGGTGATGGAGCTGGAGCATCTGGCCAGGCTCCTGCGCACCGGGAAAAAGAAGGAGGAGCCGGGCGGACGGCTTCTGGGCGAGGTCACGGCGCTGTTTGACCGGGACGCCTACTGCGCTATGGTGGAAAAGGCCAAGCACCACATCCGCGAAGGGGACATCTTTCAGATCGTGCTCTCCAACCGGCTGAGCGCGCCGTTCGAGGGGAGCCTGCTCAACACCTACCGGGTGCTGCGCACCATCAACCCCTCCCCCTACATGTTCTATTTTTCCGGCACGGACGTGGAGGTAGCCGGTGCGTCTCCGGAAACGCTGGTGAAGCTGGAAAACGGCGTCCTGCACACCTTCCCGCTGGCGGGCACCCGCCCCAGGGGAAAGACCGAGGCGGAGGACGCGGCGCTGGAGGCGGAGCTTTTGGCCGACGAAAAGGAGCTGGCCGAGCACAACATGCTGGTGGACCTGGGCCGCAACGATCTGGGCAAGATCAGCCGGTTCGGCACCGTTTCCGTGGAAAAGCTGCACTCCATCGAACGGTTTTCCCACGTGATGCATATCGGCTCCACCGTGCGGGGCGAGATCCGCGAGGACCGCGACGCTCTGGACGCCATCGAAGCCGTGCTGCCCGCCGGGACCCTGTCGGGCGCGCCCAAGATCCGGGCCTGTCAGCTCATTGGGGAGCTGGAAAACAACAAGCGGGGCATTTACGGCGGCGCCATCGGCTATATCGACTTCACCGGCAATATGGACACCTGCATCGCCATCCGTATCGCCTACCGGAAAAACGGCCGGGTATTCGTCAGAAGCGGCGCCGGGATCGTTGCCGACTCCGTCCCGGAAAAAGAATATGAGGAATGTCTGAACAAGGCGAAGGCTTCCCTGAAGGCGCTTTCGCTCGCACAGGAGGCAGAGCTATGATCCTTCTCATCGACAACTACGACAGCTTTTCCTACAACCTGTATCAGCTCGTCGGGGAGATCTGCCCGGATATCAGGGTCATCCGCAACGACGAAATGACCGTAGAGCAGATCGAAGCGCTGGCGCCGAAACGCATCATCCTTTCCCCCGGGCCGGGCAGGCCGGAGGATGCGGGCGTGATCATCGAGGTCGTGAAAAAGCTGGGGCCGACCGTCCCCATCCTGGGCGTTTGCCTGGGACATCAGGCCATCTGCGCGGCTTACGGCGCCGCGATCACCTACGCGAAAAAGCTGATGCACGGGAAACAGTCGCCGGTCCGCTTCGATCCGGACTGCCCGCTGTTCCTTCACTGCCCGGAAACGGCCCCGGTCGCCAGATACCATTCCCTGGCGGCAGACCCGGCCACCCTGCCGGACGTCCTGCGGGTGACGGCCCGCACCGAGGACGGCGAGGTGATGGCGGTCCAACACAGGACATTTCCCGTCTACGGCGTCCAGTTTCACCCGGAATCCATCATGACCCCGGACGGAAAGACAATGCTTAACAACTTCATAAACGGAAAACGATCATTATAATAAGGTAAAGGAGAAAAATCATGATCAAAGAAGCCATCGAAAAAATCGTAAACAAGCAGGATCTCACCTATGACGAGGCCTATACCGTCATGAATGAGATCATGAGCGGTGAGACCACGCCCACCCAGAACGCAGCCTTCCTTTCGGCCCTCTCCACCAAGAGCGCCCGGGCGGAGACTACCGAAGAGATCGCGGGCTGTGCGGCCGCCATGCGGGACCACGCCACCAAAGTCAGCACCGACATGGAGCTTTTTGAGATCGTAGGCACCGGCGGCGACAACGCGCACAGCTTCAACATTTCCACCACCTCCGCCCTGGTGGCGGCGGCCGGAGGCGTGAAGGTCGCCAAGCACGGGAACCGGGCGGCCTCCTCTCAGTGCGGCACCGCCGACTGTCTGGAAGCCCTGGGCGTCAACATCCAGCAGAGCCCGCAAAGATGCGTGGAGCTGCTGAAGGAAGCGGGCATGTGCTTCTTCTTCGCCCAGAAATACCACACCTCCATGAAATACGTGGGCGCCATCCGCAAAGAGCTGGGCTTCCGCACCGTGTTCAACATCCTCGGCCCCCTTACCAACCCGGGTTCCCCCTCCATGCAGCTTCTGGGCGTATACGACGAATATCTGGTTCAGCCGCTGGCGCAGGTGCTCATCAATCTGGGCGTGAAGCGCGGCATGGTGGTCTACGGGCAGGATAAGCTGGATGAGATCTCCATGAGCGCTCCCACCACGGTCTGCGAATTCAAGGACGGCTGGATGAAAAACTACACGATCTGTCCGGAGGATTTCGGCCTCACACGCTGCACGAAGGAAGCCCTCGTGGGCGGCACGCCGGAGGAAAACGCGAAGATCACGCTGTCGATCTTAAACGGCGAACAGGGCCCCAGACGCGGCGCTGTGCTGATGAACGCCGGTGCCGCTCTCTACCTCGGCGGCAAGGCCGAGAGCATGAAGGACGGCATCACGCTGGCCGCACAGCTGATCGATTCCGGCAAGGCTCTGGAAACCCTGAAAAAACTCATCGAGGTCAGCAATCGGCCGGAGGCGGAAGATTGAAAAATGAGCTTGATAGCTCATTTTCCAATCGGCAATTTGTGCCGGAGCGTCACAAATTGCCCTGATGGCAGATGAGAAATCGCATTCGCGAATTTCTCATCGCCCCGTCGCGTAAACGCTCCGGAATGGAGGAAAGCATGACGATCCTCGACCAGTTGGCCGCCCATGCGAAAGAGCGCACGGAACTGGCAAAAGCGGCGGTTTCCCCGGAGGAACTGCGGGAGCGGGCCCGCTCCCTGCCCTCCCGGGATTTCGCCTTTGAAAAGGCGCTGAAAAAAGACGATATCGCCTTTATCTGCGAATGCAAAAAGGCTTCTCCCTCCAAAGGGCTGATCGCGCCGGATTTCCCGTATCTGCAGATCGCCCGGGAATACGAGGCGGCCGGGGCCGACTGCATCTCCGTCCTCACCGAGCCCAAGTGGTTTCTGGGCAGCGGCCGTTATCTGGAACAGATCTCGGCGGCGGTTTCTATCCCCTGCCTGCGCAAGGACTTCACGGTGGACGACTATATGATCTATGAGGCCCGGCTGTTTGGCGCTTCCGCGGTGCTGCTGATCTGCTCCATCCTGAACGAAGCACAGCTGAAGGCCTATATCGGCGTCTGCGACTCGCTGGGCCTTTCCGCCCTGGTGGAAGCCCACGACGAGACCGAGATCCGAATGGCAATAAACGCCGGAGCCAGGATCATCGGCGTCAACAACCGGAATCTGAAGGATTTCTCGGTGGACACGGAAAACAGCCGCCGTCTCCGGGAAAAGATCCCTCCCGATGTGCTCTTCGTTTCGGAGAGCGGCGTGAACGGCCCGCAGGACGTGGCGAACCTCCGCGCCATCGGCGCGGACGCGGTGCTGGTGGGCGAGGCGCTGATGCGGGCCCCCGACAAAAAAGCGAAGCTGGCCGAGCTGCGGGGCCTGTGACGCAGGCAGTCGTACCCGCCGCGGCATCCCGTGACAGGCGCTCCCGGAGGGTCCATGTCCGCCGCCGCGCCCATAACAGACGCCTGGCTGACAGCTATTGCCGCACGGCGGCCGTGCCCATTTTTCATCATCCTACGAGGTTATCCATGACAAAGATCAAACTGTGCGGCCTGTCCCGCCCCTGCGACATCCTGACCGCCAATGAACTGCGGCCCGACTATATCGGCTTTGTTTTCGCCCCCAAAAGTCACCGGTATGTGACGCCCGGGCAGGCTGCGGAGCTGAAAAAGCGCCTGTCCCCCGGCATTCAGGCGGTGGGCGTGTTCGTCCGGGAAGATCCCCGCGCGGTCGCGGCGCTTCTGCGTGACGGCATCATCGACATCGCCCAACTCCACGGCGGCGAGGATGACGACTACATCCGGTCGCTGCGGGCGCTCACCGACAAGCCCGTCATTCAGGCATTCCGGATCGACACGGCGGACGACATCCGCCGGGCCGGTGACAGCTCTGCCGATTTCGTCCTGCTGGATTCCGGGGACGGCGGAACGGGCACATCCTTCGACTGGACGCTGGCCCGTCCGCTGGAGCGGCCCTGCTTCCTGGCGGGCGGCCTCGGTCCGGACACCGTGGGCGAGGCCATCCGCGCCCTGCACCCCTACGCGGTGGATGTCAGCTCCGGCATCGAAACGGACGGCTGGAAGGACAGCGCGAAAATGAAAGCATTTGTGACCGCGGTCAGAGCGGCGGACGAAGCCGCGGCCCCTTTATCCCGATTTGGAAAGGAAGACGATCTATGACAAATCCCAACGGACGCTTCGGCATTCACGGCGGACAGTACATTCCCGAAACGCTGATGAATGCGGTCATCGAACTGGAAGAAGCATACAACCATTATAAAAACGATCCCGCCTTCAACCGGGAGCTGACGGAGCTTCTCAACGAATACGCGGGGCGGCCCTCCAGACTGTATTTCGCCCGGAAAATGACGGAAGATCTGGGCGGCGCGAAGATCTATCTCAAACGCGAGGACTTAAACCACACCGGCGCGCACAAGATCAACAACGTGCTGGGGCAGGCGCTCCTGGCGAAAAAAATGGGCAAGACCCGTCTCATCGCGGAGACCGGCGCGGGCCAGCACGGCGTGGCCACCGCCACCGCCGCGGCCCTGATGGGCATGGAATGCGTGGTCTTCATGGGCGAGGAGGACACCGTCCGCCAGGCCCTCAACGTCTACCGGATGCGGCTTTTGGGCGCAGCGGTGATCCCGGTGAAGACCGGCACCGCCACCCTCAAGGACGCGGTCTCCGAGGCGATGCGCGAATGGACCTCCCGCATCAGCGACACCCATTACTGCCTGGGCTCGGTGATGGGCCCCCATCCCTTCCCCACCATCGTGCGGGATTTCCAGTCGGTGATCTCCCGAGAGATCAAAGAGCAGCTTTTCCAAAAAGAGGGCCGTCTGCCCGACGCGGTCCTCGCCTGTGTGGGCGGCGGTTCCAACGCCATCGGCAGCTTCTATCACTTTATCGGGGATAAAAACGTGCGCCTCATCGGCTGCGAAGCGGCGGGGAGAGGCATCGACACCTTCCAGACGGCCGCCACGATGAACACCGGCAGGCTCGGCATCTTCCACGGCATGAAATCTTATTTCTGCCAGGATGAATACGGACAGATCGCGCCGGTCTACTCCATCTCCGCCGGTCTGGACTATCCCGGCGTGGGACCGGAGCACGCCTATCTGCACGATATCGGCAGGGCGGAATATGTGCCTGTAACGGATGACGAGGCTGTGGACGCTTTCGAATACCTGTCCCGGACGGAGGGCATCATCCCCGCCATCGAATCGGCCCATGCGGTCGCCTACGCGCGGAAGCTGGCCCCTTCCATGCAAAAGGACCAGATCATCGTCATCACGATCTCCGGCAGGGGCGACAAGGACTGCGCCGCCATCGCGCGCTACAGAGGGGAGGATATCCATGAGTAACATTAAATCTGCTTTTGCAGACGGAAAAGCCTTTATCGCCTTCATCACCTGCGGCGATCCCGATTTAAAGACCACCGCCGCAGGCGTCCGCGCCGCGGTCGAAAACGGGGCGGACCTCATCGAGCTGGGGATCCCCTTCTCCGATCCCACGGCGGAGGGGCCCGTGATCCAGGGAGCCAATCTGCGCGCCTTAAACGGCGGCGTCACCACGGACCTGATCTTCGCTTTCGTAAAGGAGCTCCGGCAGGACGTGAAGATCCCCATGGTCTTCATGACCTACGCCAACGTGATCTTTTCCTACGGCGCAGAGCGGTTTATCTCCGCCTGCCGGGACATCGGCATCGACGGGCTGATCCTGCCCGATCTGCCCTTTGAGGAAAAAGAGGAATTCCTTCCCTTCTGCCACAAATACGGCGTGGACCTGATCTCCCTCATCGCCCCCACCTCCGCCAACCGCATCGCCATGATCGCGAAGGAGGCGGAAGGCTTTCTGTATCTGGTATCCAGCCTGGGCGTCACCGGCACGCGGAGCGAGATCACCACGGACCTGGCTTCCATCGTCCGTGTGGTCCGGGAAAACACCGACATTCCCTGCGCCATCGGTTTCGGCATCTCCACGCCCGAACAGGCGAAAAAAATGGCCGGGCTCTCCGACGGGGCCATCGTCGGCTCCGCCATCATCAAGCTGCTGGAGCAGTACGGTACCGACGCGCCCGCGCACATCGGCGCTTATGTAAAGTCCATGAAGGACACGCTGCGCTGAGCGGGCAGCCCCCGGTCCCGGAAAGCCGCCCGTCGGCAAAACGTCGCCCTGTCCCTGTATGCGCATTGCACTGAGCGAACAGAACCTGCAGGGCCGCCCACAGGGGCGGGGCGGCGTTTTGTCGGCGGGCTGTTTTATGCAATCGTAAGGGGATCACTGTCGTTCTTTTCTCTGATATACGATTTCGCCGTTGATGATTGTGAACAACGTCCGCGAAAAGACCTCCATAGGATTGGAGGTGAATACGGCGATGTCTGCATCTTTGCCCTCCCCCAGGCTGCCTACCCGGTCATAGACGCCGCAGATCCGGGCGGGATTGCAGGTGATGGCCTCCAGACCCGCGTACATGGGCAGGCCTTCTTTCACCGCGAGTCCGGCGCACAGCGGCAGGGACTGGATCGTGGATACCGGATGGTCGGTACAGATGGCGATCTGTACGCCCGCCCGGTACAGGACACCGGAGGTTTTGAAATCCACGTTCTGGATCTCGATCTTGTTCCGGCTGGACAGATCCGGCCCCACGATGGCGGGGAATCCGCTGACCGCGATCTCGTCGGCGATCAGGTGTCCCTCGCTGCAGTGGTCCAGCGTCATGCGCAGGCCGAATTCCTCCGCGATGCGGATCGCCGTGAAAATATCGTCTACCCGGTGGACATGGGCCTTCAGCGGGATCTGCCGGGCGAATACGGGCATCCAGGGCTCCAGGCAGAAATCCTCTTCCGTCTGTCCCTGCTGCCGCTGCTGACAGTACTGCCTTGCTAAAAACAGTTCCCGGCGCAGCATGCCCGCGATAGCCATCCGGGTCACCGGGCTTTTTCCCATTCCGGCGTAATTCACCTTAGGATTTTCCCCGAAAGCGATCTTCATGGCGGCGGGCGCGCGGACGATCAGATCGTCGATGCGCCGCCCTCTGGTCTTCAGGAACGCGAACTGTCCGCCCACCACATTGGAGCTGCCCGGCCCCGCCATCAGAGAAGTGATCCCGGCCTGCACCGCATCGTCAAAGGCGGCGTCCATGGTATTGATGGCGTCAACGGCCCGCAGCCAGGGCGTGACGGGCTCCACATTTTCATTGCAGTCGTCTCCTTCGATCCCCTTTTTCTCTTCGGTGATGCCCACATGACAGTGGGCGTCGATCAGGCCGGGCGTCACGAGACAGCCGGAGGCATCGAGCACCTGGACCTCCGCGCTCTCCGGCAGGCCGATATCCGGCGCGATCCGCTCGATCTTCCCGTCCCGACACAGAATATCCAGCGGCTCTCCGGAAAGGCTGTCCGCCCGCGCCCGGTCCGCCGCATGATCCGGTGTCGGTCCCTGCGCCATCGTCAGCACCCGCCCGTTTTTGATCAAAAGCATTTTCATCATCCCTGTCCATTCTGCCTCTCTGCCGCATGATCCGGCGCCGGTTCCGGCGTCACCATCAACACCCGCCCGTTTTTGATCAGAAGCATTTTCACCATCCCTTTCCACTCTGCCGCGTGCTGCTGCCGTCCTCCGCAGGCCGCGCTTTTCTTTATCCCAGATAATCCAGCGGATTTACGGGGTCGCCGTCCTTCGTCATTTTCAGATAGACGTTGGTTCCTTCCACGCTGTAATATTTGGTAGGCGCGGCCACCTGGCCCAAGATCACGCCCGCCTCCACGAAATCGCCTTCCTCCACGGTCACATTGTCCAGCTGGCCGTAGGTCAGCTCATAACCGTCCCCCAGGCTGGTCACGACGGTGGTTCCCGTCTGCGCGTCCTCATACACCTCCTGCACCACACCGTTTGCCGCACAGGCCACATTGGTCCCCTGGGTGGAGGCGATCACGACGGAGGGATTGTACTTGTACTGCTGCAGGGTGGGGAAATAAATGGTCTTGTCCATGCTGTAGTTGAGCAGGATGTTCCCCGCGATGGGCCATGCCAGGGCGTCATCCTCCGAAAAATGCAGGTTCAGCGCCTCTATCAGCACATCCGCCACCGCTTCCACCGCCATATCCCCCGCGGCGTTCACCGTGCCCGCCGCGGCACCGTCCGCTTCCGCAAGGGCCGTCTGGTCAGTGCCGTTCTCACCGTTTTGGGCCTGCTCTCCGTCCCCGGTCCCGCCGTCTGTTCCGTTCCCGGCTGTACCGTCCGTCCTGTTTCCGCCGTCTGTTCCTTCCGATACTTCCTCCTGTCCATTCTCTGCCGTCAGCGCATCCCAGGCCTGTCCCGCATCAGCAGACAGCCCGTCCGCATCCTGCCAGTCGGATCCGTCCGAAGCCTGTCCGTCTTCCTCCGATGCTCCTGCCGCCCGGCCGTCAGCGGCCCCCAGGCCGGGCGCCCCGTTCCTTGTGATCATGGCGTATCCCACGTTATTGCGCATTCCGCCCGCCGTTTCGCTGCCCTCCAGCGCGTCCGCCGGATCGGAAAGCGCATCCGCAGATGCATCGGGCAGAACGTCCGCCGCAACATCCGCCGCGGCCGCGCCGGAGGCCTGTGCGTTCTCTTTTTCCGCCTGCTCGTTCAGGAGTCTCTCCTGCTCGATATAATAGGGATCGTAATCCAGCTCGCCGTCCGTCTGTCTGCCGCTGGTCAGATTCCTGGCCGTGCTGTTCTCAGCCTGCGCCACCTGTCCGTCTGCCGGATCATCCTCCAGCACGGAGAAATCCACCAGATTTTCCTCCGGCTCCTGCGCCCGGTTGTTCCTGTAAACGAAAACTCCCGTCACCGTCATTGCCGCCAGCACCAGCACGCCGGAAGCGATCATCACCGCCTTTTCCTTCTGATAGCCTGCATTCTTTCTCTTCATATCCATTGTCCTTTCTGCGACACTGGAAGGTCCAAATGATATCCCGCCACTGTCATGAATTTACGGCCGCCGCTCTGCGAAGGCCCGGATTGAATTCCGTCAGGCATAGTTTTTCCAGGAATATAAAGATTATTCCATTTTTTCCAGCGTCAGCCCCTCGAAAAAGGCATCCAAAAGCTGTATATAATCCCTCCCCTCCGCGGCCAGCAGGTCCGCACCGTACTGATCGAATCCGAGCCCGTGTCCTACGCCCTTTGTCCGCAGAAGGATCTCCCCGTCCTTTTCCTGCAGGGCAAAACAGGCGGAGGGCAGTTCAAACAGCTGACGGAAGCGCTCCCCCGCCAGCCTGACCCCGCCGCATTCCACCGCGGTCACATATCCCGCGCCGTCCCGGATCAGCTTCATCCGCACGCCCTGACCGGACAGCTCCAGTCCCTCTTTTCCCAGCGTCTTCAGAAAATGCTCCCAGCTCAGCGTCTTTTCGCACAAAAAATCCGCCGCCTCAATGTCGTGGGGGCAGTCCACGCTCTTACACCAGCCGAACGTCCCCTCCCCCCAGATCTGCGACGCATCCCTGGTCTTCCCGGCGCTGAGCCGAAAAAAGGGCGGGCTGACCGCCTCTCCCCCCAGGGTCAGCACGATCCCCTCCGTCGCCTTCACCGCCCCGGCGAACTTTTCCTCCAGCTCTTCCCGATCCGCTCCCCAATACGCGCGCCGCTGCGTTTCGTCCAGATAGGACAGCCGCTCCTCCGTTCGAAGCCGGATGGAGGCGTTTTGTTCCCCGGCCGCGGTGCCCGGACCGTCTGCCGACGCGACCGGATCACCTGCCAATGCGCCCGGATCGCCCGCCGATGCGCCCTGCCCATCCGCCGTCGCATCCGATTCCCCTGCCGATGCGCCGTCTGCTCCGCCGCCCGCCCGGCAGATGCTGCGCAGGATCACCGCCTGGGCCTTCAGCGTTTCCTCCCGGTATTCTCCCGGCATGCAGGCCGCCAGGGCCCCCAGCACAAACTCCTCCAGGGGCACCCGCTGGACGCCGTTGTCTCTCTCCAGATATACCGCCGCACCGTCCTCCCCGTCTCCGCGCAGGGCTGCGCCGGAGGTTTCCACTGCCCCCTCCGGCCGGGCGCCGCTCACGAGGCTGCAGGTGTAGGGCAGCAGGAGCAAAAAGAAAAGGACCGCAAGAAGGTCCTGTACACGTTTCCTTCCTGCGGTCCC